>NZ_JBSVCZ010000002.1:0-442790 GCF_054072955.1 Streptomyces sp. SS8 | reverse complement strand
ACAGTTGCGGGTGGACGCCGGTCCGCCCTGGCGGCGAACCGGCGTTCCCTGCCCTGCTCCGCAGGAGCTTCGTTTCCTCCCCGCCCTAAAGGACGGGGTATCCACGAAGGAGAGCCCCGATGACAACGACCGGAAAGGGCGGGAAGGTGGAGGGGAAGGCGGAGGAGATGTGGCGGATCGAGGTCGACGGGAGTGCCTGCGCGGGCACCGGGCTGTGCGTGGGCGCGGCCCCGGAGCACATGCGGCTCGACGGCGGCCGGGCCCGTCCCGTCGCACGGGACACGGCTCCGGACCAGCGGGTCGCGGACGCCGCGGAGACCTGCCCGATGGAGGCCATCAGGGTCCGGGACGCCGCCACGGGCGAGGTGCTCGCGCCGGAGTTCTGACCGGCGCGGCACGACGGAGAGCGGAACGGCCCGCGCGGCGCGGGCGGCACTGGGAGAGGGCATGCGCTGGGACAACCTGAGCCTCGGCGGCGACGACGGGGACGACCGGGAGGCCGCGGCCCTTCCGCTCTTCGAGCAGGAAGCGGTGGTGACCCGGACCTTCGACACCCCGGAGTTCTCCGGGATGACCTTCCACGAGGTCCGGGCCCGCACCGTCCTGAACCGGGTGCCCGACGTGCCCGGCACCCCGGGCGGCTGGACCCTCAACCCCTACCGCGGCTGCTCCCACGCGTGCGTGTACTGCTTCGCCCGCGCCAGTCACGGCTACCTGGGCCTCGACGGCGGACTCGACTTCGACACCCAGGTCGTGGTCAAGGTCAACGCGCCCGAGCTGGTGCGCCGCGAGCTGGCCAGGCGCGGAAGGCCCGGCGACCACGTCGCGATGGGCACCAACGTCGACTGCTACCAGCGCGCCGAGGGACGCTACCGGCTGATGCCGGGCATTCTGGCCGCCCTGCGCGACCACCGGGTGTCCTTCTCCATCCTGACCAAGGGCACCCTGATCCTGCGCGATCTGGAGCTGCTGCGCCAGGCCGCCGAGCACGCCACGGTGGAGACCGTCGTGTCGGTCGGCTTCACCGACCCCGGGCTGTGGCGTGCCCTGGAACCGGGCTCCCCCTCCCCGCAGGCCCGGCTGGAGGTGTGCCGCAGGCTCAACGAGAGCGGCGTCCCCTGCGCGGTGATCATGTCGCCGATCGTCCCCTACCTGAGCGACTCCCCCGACCGGCTGCGGGCGACGGTGCGCGCCGTGGCCGAGTCCGGGGCGGTGTCGATCGCGCCGGAGGTGATGTACCTGCGGCCGGGGTCGCGCGAGTGGTTCATGGCCTGGCTCGCCGAGCACCACCCGGGCCTGGTCGGCCGCTACGAGGCCCTGTACGCCGGCGGCGCGTACGCTCCGCGCTGGTACCAGCGCAAGGTCCTGGAGCGGGTCGGCGAGCTCTCCGCGGAGTACGGCTGCCCCCCGCCGCGCACCTTCCACACCGGCAAGCCCCCCGAGCGGCCGCCGGCGCGGAAGCCGCCCGGGGACACGGGGCCGACCCAGCTCACCCTGCTGTGACACCGGCCGCGGCGGGCGGCACGGAACGACGGACGGCTCCGGGACGTCAGGTCCCGGAGCCGTCGTACGTGTGCGCGGCCGGCTCAGCCGCCGGCTCCCTGGAAGGTCTGCCGGGTGCGGGGCAGGACGAAGGCCACCGCGAACGCGACGGCGAACAGCCCCGCCATCACCCACAGGGCCCGCTCGAAGGCGGAGTCGTAACCGCGCCGGGCCGCCTCGGCGCCGGCCTCCCGGACCGCCTCCCCGACCCCACGGGGGTCGGACGCCGACTCCGCCAGCCGGTCGACCTCGCGGTCCAGTTCCCGGCAGCTGGCCGGCACCTCCGCGGGGTCCTCCGACACCGAGCGGTCGACCCCGCAGGCCCGCAGGCCGGCCACGATCCTGTCCTGGCCGTCGGCGGCGACCCCGGCCGCCGCCAGTTCGGCGCGCAGCGCCGGTGCCAGCCCGTCGGCCTGGGAGTTGACCTGACCGCCCAGGAGGCCGAAGAAGACCGTGCCGATCACGGCGATGCCGAGGGCTCCGGAGAACTGCTGGACGGCGGTGAAGGTACCGGACGCGGAGCCGGACTCGTGCGGTTCCGCCGAGGTGTTCACCGTGTAGTAGAGCGACGACATCCCCAGGCCCATGCCCACTCCGACGACGGCCAGCGACGGGGCGAACCAGAGGGCGCCCACCTCCCCGGAGGCGAGGTTCACCGTGGCCCAGAGCCCGACGACGCCGGCGAACATGGTCGCCGTGCCGATGTGGATGAGCGCGCGGCCCAGCTTGGCCGCCAGGCCGATGCGGCCCACGACCAGCGCGACGACCGCCGAGCCGAGCACCTGGGGCAGGCTCGTCATGGCCGCCTTGAGCGGCGAGTACCCCAGGCCGGTCTGCACGTAGAGGGTGAAGACCAGGGTGAAGCCGATGACGGCGCAGAACATCAGCGACCCCGCCACCAGCGCGCCGGAGAAGGCCCGCTTGCGGAAGAGGCCGGGGATCACCAGCGGGTCGCCCCCCTGGCGCTGCCGGTGCGACTCGTACCGGCCGAAGACCCCGAAGAGGACCAGGCCCGCGGCCATGGAGGCGAAGGTCCACAGCGGCCAGCCGAGTTCGCGGCCCTGGACGACGGGGAACACCAGCAGCAGCGCCGCGGAGGCGACGATCAAGGCGCCCACCAGGTCGAGCCGGGAGGCGGTCCGGCCCGGGGACGCGGGCAGCAGTCTGGCCGCGGCGAAGAAGCACGCCACTCCGAGCGGCAGGTTGACCAGGAAGATCATCCGCCATCCGGTGCCGAAGAGGTCGGCGCTGAGCAGCCAGCCGCCCACGATGGGGCCGGCGATGTTGGCGAGGCCGACGATCGGGCCGATGCTGCCGAAGGCCAGCGGCAGCTCCCGCGGCGGGAACAGCTCCTTGATCAGCCCCAGCCCCTGCGGGATCATCACCGCGCCGCACAGTCCCTGGAGGACCCGGAAGAGGACCAGCCAGTCCGGGCCCTGGGCCAGACCGCACAGGATCGAGCAGATGGTGAAGCCGGCGACGCCGACGAGGAACATCCGCCGGCGTCCGAAGATGTCGCCGAGCCGCCCGCCGATGATGAGTCCCGCCGCCATCGCGAGCGTGTAGCCCGCGGTCAGCCACTGGATCATCGTGGTGCTGCCGCCGAGGTCGGCCCGGATGGAGGGCCCGGCGATCGTGGTGATCAGGGCGTCGAGAATGTCCATCATGGTGGCGACCAGCACGACGGCGAACGCGTACCAGCGCCACCGGTAGGGCGGGGGGCCTTCCCCTCCGGTCTCTGCCGGCGCCGGGGCGGCGTGGGTGTCGGAAGCCATGGTTCTCCTCAATCGGCGTGAGTGCCGGTTCAGCTGTGTTCGTGGACGAACTCGCGGATCGACTCCACGACGTAGTCGAGCATTTCGTTGGTCAGCCCCGGATAGACACCGATCCAGAAGGTGTGCTCGGTGACGATGTCCGCGTTCGTCAGGTCGCCGACGACGCGGTGCGGCTGGTCGAGGTAGGCGGGGTGGCGGGTGAGGTTGCCGGCGAACAGCCGCCGGGTGCCGATCTTCCGGCTCTCCAGGAAGTCCGCCAGGTCGGCCCGCCGGTACGGGGCGTCCGGCTCCACGGTGATGAGGAAGCCGAACCAGCTCGGGTCGCTGCCGGGGGTCGCCTCGGGGAGCAGCAGGCCCGGTACGCCTTCGAGGCCGTCGCGCAGCCGCCTCCAGTTGGCCCTGCGGGCGGCGCAGAAGTCGTCGAGCTTCCTCAGCTGGCTGAGCCCCAGGGCGGCCTGGATGTCGGTGGACTTCAGGTTGTAGCCCACGTGGGAGAAGATGTACTTGTGGTCGTAGCCGTACGGCAGCGTGCCCATCTGGTACGTGAACCGCTTGAAGCACTTGTTGTCCTCGCCCGGTTCGCACCAGCAGTCGCGGCCCCAGTCGCGCATGGACTCCACGATGCGGGCGAGCGCGAGGTTCGAGGTGAGCACGCAGCCGCCCTCGCCCATCGCGAGGTGGTGGGCGGGGTAGAAGCTCACGGTCGTCAGGTCGCCGAAGGTGCCGGTGAGCCTGCCGCCGTAGAGGGAGCCCACGGCGTCGCAGTTGTCCTCGATGAGGAAGAGCCCGTGCTTCTCGGCCAGCGCCGCCACCTCGGCGACGGGGAAGGGGTTGCCGAGGGTGTGGGCGATGATGATGGCCCTGGTCCGCGGGCCGATGGCGGCCTCGATGCTCTCCACCGTCGGGTTGTACGTGCCGAGTTCGGCGTCGACGAAGACCGGCACCAGGCCGTTCTGCAGGATCGGGTTGACGGTCGTGGGCCAGCCCACCGCCGCCGTGATCACCTCGTCGCCCGGGCGCAGGCGCTGGTCCTCCAGCTGGGGCGAGGTGAGCGCGGAGACGGCCAGGAGGTTCGCCGACGAGCCGGAGTTGACCAGGTGGGCCTTGCGCCGCTTCAGCTTCCGGGCGAAGGCCGACTCGAATCTGCGCGAGCTGGTGCCGGCGGCGATGCGCATGTCCAGCGCCGCCTCGACCAGTGCCGCGCGGTCCTCCTCGTCGAGGACCGCGCCGGAGGGCCAGATCTCCGTCGTGCCGGGTGTGAACCCCGGACGCGGGGCCCGCTCGTGGTGGTACTTGCGGACCTGCTCCAGGATCAGCTGCTTGGTGTCGCCGCTCATTTCTTCCCCCCGTCGGGTGTCAGTCCAGCGATGACCGGCACGACCTGGCCGGGAGATGGCAGGGCGAGGATCTGGTCGCGCAGGGCGTGGGTCCGTTCGCGGTACGAGGAGTCCTCCAGGAGGTTCCGGCAGGCCTCCAGCACCTGGTCGGGATCGAGTTCCTCCAGCGCGATCCGCTGCGCGGCGCCGAACGCGTCGAGCCGGCGCGCGCTGTCGTACTGCTCCACGGTGTGGGGCACGAGCACCTGCGGGATTCCGGCGCGCAGGGCCGCCATGACCGTCCCGGCGCCGCAGTGGTGCACGATGAGGTCGCAGGCCGGCAGCACCGAGTCCAGTGAGAGCCAGCCGGCGCCGATCACGCGGTCCGGCAGCGGGGAGAGCTGCTCGACCACCGCGTCCTCGACGGCGAGCAGCAGGTCCACGTCGAGCGCGGACAGCGCGCGCAGCAGGTTCCGGAACAGCTCGACGCGGCCGGGGACCGGCACGGTGCCGAGCGTCAGCAGCAGTCGCGGCCGGTCGCGCTTGTCGAACACCCAGGGCGGTACGGTGCCGGGCGTGCTGTAGGGCACGTACCCCATCGGCTGCGCGTTCGGCCGCGGTTCGCCGGGGTGGACGCCCGGGGGGCAGGTGTCGAGCACCAGATCGGGGACCGGCAGCGCGTCCAGGCCGAGCTGCGCCAGCTCGGGGGCGAACTCCCGCTCACCGCACTCGTCGATCACCCGCGGATATCCCAGGCCGATGCCGTGCTCGGCGAACGGGACGCCGTGCACACCGGCCGCGGCCGCCGCGGAGTAGGAGTGGGGCTCGCCGATCACGACGTCCGGCTTCCACTCCCTGACGATCCTGAGCATCCCGTCGACGGTGCGCGCCCCGAGCCGGCCGAAGGCCCGGCCGGTGTGTGCGAGCAGCTCCTCCTCGGTGTCCGGCAGCACGACCGGCGCGCCGGAGCGGTCGAAGAGCATGACGTCCTTCATGGGCAGCGGCCCACAGTTCGGGACGAAGGGCAGGCCGGAGCCGCAGACCGTCTCCGCCATGTTCTCCGGGGCCGCCACGAGCACGTCGTGTCCGGCCGCCCTGAGGGCCCAGGCCATGGGGACGACAGGGAAGTAGAGACCGAACGATGGGCTGGTGCTCATCAGGATTCTCATGCCGGAACGGTAGGAGCGGCCGCCGGAGCCCGGCTCGAGTCCGGCTTGCCCGGATCACACCGACCGGTAGGTCGGTTCCGGCGGACCGTCCGCCCGGCGGGCCGCCCGCCGGACCTCGTCCACCAGGCGGGCCAGGGCGACCGAGTCGTGCGGCCACCGGTCCCACGGCCCCGGGCCCTGCGCCCGCACGGCGTCGGCGAAGGCCCGCACGGCCGCCGCGCACTGGTCCTCGGCCTCCAGCTCCAGGTCCCGGCGGCCGTCGGACCGCTCCAGTCGCGCGGTGGGACGGTGGTCCGGCGGCGGGGTGAAGGCCCGGTCGAGGTGGAGGCGGCCCTCGCTGCCCCACAGCGTGTACGCGGAGCGGTAGGAGTGGACCATGCCGAAGGTCAGCTGCGCGGTCACTCCGGCGGGGTTGCGCAGCAGGACGGCGCCGGCGGTGTCCACCCCGCGGCCGGGGTCCCGCAGCAGGCCGGCGCCCAGCACCTCCCACCGGGGGCCGAGGAGGAACTGGGCGGCGCGCAGGGGGTAGACGCCGACGTCGAGCAGCGCCCCGCCGCCCAGGTCCGGCCGGTAGCGGATGTCGTCGGCCGGCCGCGGCGGTATCGCGAAGGCGGCCTCCAGGCAGCGCGGTTCACCGATCGCGCCGTCCTCGACCAGCCGCCGCAGCCGGGCGTGCGCACCGTGGTGGAGGAACATGATGTTCTCCATGAGCACCAGGCCCGACGAGCCCGCCAGATCCGCCAGGGCCGCCGTGTCCGCGGCGCGGGTGGCGACCGGTTTCTCCGCCAGCACGTGCTTGCCCGCCCGCAGGGCGCGCTCCACCCACTCGGGGCGCAGGGCGGCGGGCAGCGGTACGTAGACGGCGTCGACGTCGTCGCGCCGCAGCAGCCGCTCGTATCCGCCCACCGCCGCGCAGCCGTACCGCTCGGCGACCCGTCCGGCCCTGGCCGCGTCGCGGCTGGCGACCGCGGCGACGTCCGCCCCGGGCAGCGAGGCGATCGCGGGCAGGACCTTCCGGACGGCGATGTCGGCGCACCCCAGCACGCCGATCCGCACGGGACGCCCCGTCACCGCAGGGCGCTCATGCAGGCGAGCAGGGTACGCGCGTGCATGTTGACGTACTGCCCGTGCCGCAGCAGGCCGGCGAGCTGGCCGACCGTGACCCACGCGTACTCCGGCGGCAGCCGGCCGGGCAGGGAGTCGTCCGCCTCGACGACCATGTAGCGGCTCTCGGCGTTGCGGAACCTCCCGCCCTCCTCGGAGTGGACCGCGTCGAAGCGGATCCGCTCCGGGCCGGCGTTCACGACGTGGTCGAAGAAGTGCGGCCGGTCGGCCGGGTCGTAGTTGCCCGGACGGCACTGGACCGTGGGCCCCAGCTCCACCGCGTTGACGAAGCCGCCCTCCACCTTGACGTGCGCCAGCGCGTGCAGCACCCCTGCGAACTCCCTGACCAGGAAGGCGGCCACGCCACGTCCGGCCGGTTCCAGCAGCGGCTGGGTCCAGCCGCTCACCTCGCGGCTGCCGGCGCGCACCGACACGGCGACCACCTTGAAGTGCCTGCCGTCCTCGCGGACGATCTCGTCCTCGGTGCGGTGCCAGCCGGGGACGTCGCGCAGCGGCACCCGGGTGGCCTCCGTCTCGTGGTGGTCGGCGCGCAGCCCGGTGAACCAGCTCAGCACCTCGGCCGTGGTGGACAGCGCCCCGGCCGCGGGGTCGAAGGACGCGGCGAGCGCGGAGCGGAACGCGTCGCCCTCCCCCTCCGTGCCGGGCGCGGCGGCCGGCAGGCACGACAGGACGGTGCGCGAGTCCATGTTGATGACGTTGTCGCGGGTCATCAGCGTGTTGATCTCGCCGAGGGTCAGCCAGCAGAAGTCGTCGTGGAGGGGCACCTCGACACCGGGGTCGAGTTCGACGACGACGTTGCGGTTGTTCTTGCGGTAGAACCACCAGCCGTGCTCGGACTGGAGGACGTCGGCGACCACCCGGCCGCGCTCCGGCCCGGTCACGTACTCCAGGTACCGCACGGGCGCGCCCCGGTGGACCCGGGTGTAGTTGCTGCGTGTGGCCTGGATCGTGGGGGAGAGCTGTACCAGGCCGGAGTTGCCCGGCTCCATCTTCGCCTGCATCAGGAAGCGCAGTACGCCGTCGGTCTCCTGGGCGACGATGCACAGGATCCCGACCTCGGGCTGCCGGATGACGGGTTGGTACCACTCGGGGACCGGTCCGCCGCCCGTCCGTACGTGCAGGCCCTCGACGGTGAAGAACCGGCCGGTGCGGTGCACCAGGTTGCCGGTGTCCTCGGCGAAGTGCCAGGCGTCCATCCGCGCGAACGGGATGCGGTGGACCTCGAAGCCGTGGGCCCTGCGCCGCTCCTCCAGCCACTGGTCGAAGCGTCCGGTGGCGACCGGGCCGCCCCCGACCGCGGCCGCCGAGAGCGCCAGCCGGGCCGGCAGCGTGGCGTCCTCGCGGGGCTTGAGGGCGGCCGGCGGCGCGGCGGTCGCCGCGGCGGCGCTCACCGGACGCTCCCGGTGAGCTCCGGCCGCTCCTCGCCGACACCGGCGTCCGGCCGCCACCAGGACCGGTTGTCCCGGTACCAGGCGACGGTGTCGGCGAGCCCCTCCTCGAAGGAGACGGTCGCCGTGTAGCCGAGTTCCTCGCGGATCTTGGTGTCGTCCAGCGCGTAGCGCATGTCGTGTCCCTTGCGGTCGGCCACGTGGCGCACGAGGTCGGGCGAGGCGCCGCACAGGCTCAGGAGGCTTTCGGTGATCTGCCGGTTGGTGCGCTCGTTGCCGCCGCCGACGTTGTAGATCTCCCCGGCGCGGCCCCGGGTGAGCACGAGCTGGATCGCCCGGCAGTGGTCGGACACGTGCAGCCACTCCCGGATGTTGGAGCCGTCCCCGTACAGGGGCACGTGGCGGCCCGTCAGGAGCCGGGTGACGAAGTTCGGGATGAGTTTCTCGATGTGCTGGTAGGGCCCGTAGTTGTTGGAGCAGCGGGTGATGGACAGGTCCAGGCCGTGGGTGCGCCAGTAGGCGCGGGCGATCAGGTCGCTGGCCGCCTTGGAGGCCGCGTACGGGGAGTTGGGCCGCAGCGGCCACTCCTCGGTCCACGAGCCGTGCTCGATCGAGCCGTAGGTCTCGTCGGTGGAGACGTGCACCACCCGCTGGACCCCGGTGCGCACGCACGCCTCCAGGAGTGTCTGGGTGCCGCCCACGTTCGTCCGTATGAACTCGGACGCGGCCTCCAGCGAGCGGTCCACGTGCGACTCCGCGGCGAAGTGCACCACGGCGTCGTGGCCGGGCAGCAGGTCGAGCAGGAGCGGCAGGTCGCAGATGTCGCCGCGGACGAAGGCGAGCCGCGGGTGGCTGCCGGGCAGGTTGGCCCGGTTGCCCGCGTAGGTGAGTCGGTCGAGGACGGTCACGTCGGCGTCCTCGAAGCCGGGGTAGCCGCCCGCCAGCACGGTGCGCACGTACTCCGAGCCGATGAAGCCGGCCGCGCCGGTCACCAGGATCCTCATCCCGCCGCCACCTCCACCCGTGTGTGGTCCCCGACCAGGAGCCGGTTCTGGCCGGTGGGCGCGGCGAGGGTGACGGCCGCCGACCGGCCGATCAGCGAGCTGCGCAGGCGTACCTGCCGTACGGTCGCCCCGCTGAGCGCGATGGAGTCCTCGACCCCCGCCGTGCTGATCACGCAGTCGGCTCCGAGCGAGGTGTACGGCCCGACGAAGCTGTCCTCCACCAGGCTGCCGGCGCCGACGATCGCCGGGCCGACGATCCGGGAGCGCACGACGCGCGCTCCCTCCTCGACCACGACCGGGCCGACGATCTCGCTCTCGGCGTCGACCGTCCCGGCGACCGACCCGGTGATCTTCGCCAGCAGTTCGCGGTTGCACTCCAGCACGTCCTCGGCACGGCCGGTGTCCTTCCAGTACCCGGAGTTGACCCGGGCGCGCACCTCGTACCCCCGTTCCACCAGCCACTGGACGGCGTCGGTGATCTCCAGTTCGCCGCGCGCGCTGGGCCGGATCGCGTCCACCGCCCGGTGGATCAGCGGTGTGAAGAAGTAGACGCCGATGAGCGCCAGGTCGCTGAGCGGCACGCGGGGCTTCTCGACCAGCCGGGTCACCCGGCCGTTCTCGTCCACCTCCGCGACGCCGAAGGAACGGGGGTCCTCGACCTTGTTCACCATGACCTGTGCGGTGGGACGCCACCTGAGGAAGTCCTCGGCGATGTCGGCGATTCCGCCCGGAAGCATGTTGTCCCCCAGGTACATCACGAAGTCGTCGTCACCGAGGAACTCCCTGGCGATCATGACGCAGTGGGCGAGGCCACGGGGCGCGTCCTGGCGGATGTAGGAGATCCGCACCCCGAAGGACGATCCGTCGCCGAGCGCCGCGCGGATCTCGTGCCGGCGCTCGCCGACGATGACGCCGACCTCGGTGATGCCCAGGGCGCGGAGGTTCTCCACGACGTGGACGAGCACCGGTTTGTTGGCGATGGGGATGAGTTGCTTGGGCATGGAGTAGCTGAAGGGACGCAGGCGCGTGCCCGCACCCCCGGACAACACCAGGGCTTTCATGGAGCCATCTCCTCGGCAGGCAGCACCCGCGGTGGGTGCCTAGCTCAGACGGTGGTGAAGACCTCTTCGTAGTCGAGGCGCGGAAGGCGCTGGAACCAGGCGTTCTCACCGGGCTTGCCGATGTTCACCACGGCGATGACGTTGTGCTTGCCGTCACCGAAGAACTCCTTGTCGATGGCCTCGCCGTCGAATCCCACCATGGGGCCGGCGGCCAGCCCGGCGGCGCGCAGCCCCAGGATGAAGTAGCCCAGTTGCAGGGTGGCGTTGGACTTGGCGGCGCGCTCGCGGATCTCGTCGTCGGCGAAGACGGTGTCCTTGAGCTCCGGGACGAAGGGGAACAGGCGCGGCAGCTCCTGGTGGAAGTCCAGGTCGGCGGCGAGGATCGCCACCAGGGGGGCGGTGCGGGTCTTGTCCTGGTTGGGCGGCGCCATCTTCGACACCAGGCGCTCGCGCGCCTCGTCGGAGCGGACCAGCACCACACGCAGCGACTGCAGGTTGAAGGCGGTCGGCGCGTACTTCACCAGGTCGTACACGGCCTGCACGGCCTCGTCGGAGACCGGTTCGTCGGTGAAGGTGTTGGCGGTCCGCGCCTCACGGAAGAGCAGGTCCTGGGCTGCGGAGTCGAGCACGAGCTGGCTGGGCATGGTCGGGCCCCTTCTGGTCGGTGGGTCGGTCCGGCGGGCGGCTCCCGTACGGCCTGCCGACCGGTCCTGTGTCCCGGTCGGCCCCGCCGGCCCACCGTGGGTCCGGCGGCTAGAGGCCCGATGGAACCCGCCTCGCGCCGTGCCGTTGAGCGGTGCTCCAACTCCCCTCGAGCCCGCTGCCGGACGCTCCGGCGACCACCGCACCGGTGGTGAGTCAAGTGAAAGGGAGGAGCGCGATGTCCGCGCCGACCCGGATTCCCGAAGCCGAGGCCGTACGTCCCCGGCTGCCCTCGCTCACCAGTCTCCGCTTCTTCGCCGCGATGCTGGTCTTCTTCTGCCACGCGGGCTTCGTCGCGTTCTTCAACCAGCCCGCCTACCGCGACGACTTCGTCTCCCTCGTCAACAAGGCGGGGGCCGTGGGCGTCTCCTTCTTCTTCGTGCTCAGCGGGTTCGTGCTCGCCTGGTCGAGCCGCGAGGGGGACACCGTGCCGCGCTTCTGGCGCCGCCGGCTCCTCAAGATCTACCCGCTGCACGTGGCCACCTTCGTGCTGGCGATGGCGGTCACCGCGTGGTCCACCGCGACCTGGGGCACCTCGCTCATGAACCTGTTCCTGGTGCAGACGTGGGCCCCCCGGGCCGATGTCGCGGCCATGGTGAACATACCGAGCTGGTCCCTCTCCTGCGAGCTGCTCTTCTACCTCTCCTTCCCGTGGCTGTTCCGCGCGCTGCGCGGGATCCGGCCGGAGCGGCTGTGGTGGTGGGCCGGCGGTGTGACGGCGGCCGTCTTCTGCGTGCCGCTGGTGGCACGGGCCCTGCCCGCGTCGCCTCTGATGCCCCGCATGGGCGGCCCCGTCGGCGATCCGGTCTCGCAGTGGGAGACCTGGTTCGTCTACGCGTTCCCGCCGGTGCGGATGCTGGAGTTCACCCTCGGCATCCTGCTGGCCCTGATCGTGCTGAACGGCCGCTGGGTGCGGATGCCGGTGACGGGGCTGCTGGCGCTCACCGCGGTCGCGTACGCCGTCGCGCTGGGCGCGCCCTTCGGTCTCGGCCTGGTGGCCGTGAGCATCATCCCGGTGGCCCTGCTGATCCCCGCCACGGCGCAGATCGACATCGAGGGCCGGGCCTCGGTCCTGCGGAACCGGAAGCTGGTGTGGCTGGGCGAGATCTCCTTCGCCTTCTACATGGTGCACTCGGTGGTAATGGCCCTGTTCGGCGAGCTGATCCCGCAGGGCGCCCTGGGCACCTGGGCGACGACCGGCCTGATCGCGCTCGATCTGGTCGTCAGCGTCCTGGCCGCCTGGGCGCCGTACGGACCTCGGATCTCAGTCCGGTTCCGCGGCCGTCAGTCCGTCGATCTCCTCGGGACGCAGCCCGCACTCCAGCAGGACCTCCCGGGTGTGCTCGCCGGGTGCGGGCGCGGGCCGCGGCCGGCCGGGTGCCGTGCGGGCGAAGCGCGGAGCGGGCGCGGGCTGCCAGGCCTCTCCGTCCGCCAGGTAGGTGCCGCGGGCCCGGTGGTGCGGGTGCGCGGCCGCCTCCGAGACCGTCAGCACCGGTGACACGCAGGCCTCGCCGTCCGAGAAGCGTTTCGCCCACTCGTCACGGGTGCGTGTGGCGAAACGGGCCGCCAGCCGCTCCCGCAGCCGGGGCCAGTTCTCCGGGTCGAAGCGGTCACCGAACTCCTCGGCCTCCAGGCCGAGTCCGTCGAGCAGCGCGTTGAAGAACCGTTCCTCCAGCGCTCCGACGGCCACATGGCGGTGGTCGGAGCAGCGGTAGACGCCGTAGAACGGGGCGCCGCCGTCGAGCAGGTTGCGGCCCCGCTCCTCGCTCCACCGGCCGGCCGCCGTCATGCCCATGAGCATGCCGAGTGTGGCGGCCGTGCCGTCCGCGATGGAGGCGTCGACCACCTGTCCGAGCCCGGAGGCCCGGCGCTCGTGCAGGGCCGCCAGGACGCCGCAGACGAGCAGCAGACCGCCGCCGGCGAAGTCCCCCAGCAGGTTCACCGGGGGCACCGGCGGTCCGTCCGCGGGCCCGATGGCGTGCAGCGCGCCCGACAGGGCGATGTAGTTGATGTCGTGGCCGGGGGCCGAGGCCAGCGGCCCCCGCTGGCCCCAGCCGGTCATCCGGGCGTACACCAGACCCGGGTTGACCTCGGCGCAGCGCTCCGGCCCGATGCCCAGACGCTCGGCGACACCGGGACGGAACCCCTCGACCAGGACGTCCGCCCCCTCCACCAGGCGCAGCAGCGCCTCCACGGCGCGGGGGGACTTCAGATCCAGCGCCACCGACCGGCGCCCGCGGTCGAGCACCCTGTGCCAGTCCCCGAAGGAACGGGCCCCATCGGCGCGGTCCACCCGCACCACGTCGGCACCGAGGTCCGCCAGCATCATGCACGCGAAGGGCGCGGGCCCGATGGCTGCGATCTCCACGACTCTCAGCCCTCTCAGCGGGCCCATGCGCACTCCTTACCTGCCGGGTGGCGTTCGTGACGGCGTGACGGCGTGACGGCGTGACGGCGTGGCGGCGTGACGGCGTGGCGGGGTGGACGGAGGCCGGGGCACCGGCTCAGAACTCGACGGGCAGTTCCCAGACGCCGTAGATCACGGCGCCCTCCTTGGTCCTGATGTCCTTGTAGGGGACCGCGAGCCGCAGGTCGGGAAGCCGCTGGAACAGCTTGCTCCAGACGATCTCCAGTTCCAGCCGGGCGAGGTCGGCGCCGATGCAGTGGTGCAGGCCGTGTCCGAAGCCCAGGTGCTTGCGGCTGCCGCGCTCCAGGACGAGCTTGTCGGGCTCCTCGTAGACCTCGGGGTCCCGGTTGCCGGTGAAGGCCACGCACAGGATGCCGTCGCCCTTGGGGATGGTGACGCCGCCGATCTCGATGTCCTCCATCGCCACCCGGGCGATGGCGGCGTCACCGATGGTCAGGAAGCGGATGACCTCCTCCAGCGCGGTGGGCACCAGCGAGGGGTCGGCCTTGATCTTGGCCAGCTCCTCTGGGTGCTCCAGCAGGCAGGCCGTGCCGATCGAGATCATGCTGGCGGTGGTCTCGTGCCCGCCGTTCATCAGCAGCCGGCACAGGTTGACCAGATCCCGGGTCTCGTACTCCTCGCCCGACTCCCGGTACTCCACGATGGCCCTGCTCAGCAGGTCGTCGCCCGGGTTCTTCTCCTTGAGGGCGATGAGGTTCTCCAGGTAGTGCCCCACCTCGACCATGGCGGCCTGGCGCTGCTGGGTGCTGCTGTCGCCGGCCAGCAGCACCGCACCGTGCTTCTGGAAGAACTCGTGGTCCTCGTAGGGGATGCCCAGCAGCAGGCAGATCACCGTCATGGGGATCGGCAGCGACAGCTGGTGGTGGAGGTCGGCGGGCGAGCCGCTGGCTATCAGCCGGTCGATGGTCTCGTCGACGATCTTCTCGATCTGCGGACGGAGCATCTGGGTGCGCCGGTTGGTGAAGGTGACGGCGGCCTTGCGGCGCGTACGGGTGTGCTCCGGCGGGTCGTACCCGATGAACGAGGTCTCGGTGCGGAAGACCTCGGGGATGGGGAAGTAGAAGGGGAAGTTCTCCTCCCGGCGGGAGGAGCTGACCCGCGGGTCGGTGAGCAGCTGGCGGATGTTGTGGTAGCCGGTGACCAGCCAGGCCTCGCGGCCGGTGGCCAGCTTGGCCTTGGCGATGGGCCGCTCCGCCGCCAGCTGCGCGTACTGCTCCGGCGGCGAGAACGGGCACTTCCGGTCCCAGGGGAACGGTGCGTCCAGGCCGCTCGGCTCGGCCTCGGTGGTCGGTGTCGTCATCGCGATTCCCTTCTCGTCGGTCCGTGGGGAGGCTGGCAGCCGCGTCTGGAGACGAACCGGAAACGCGCTCGAGCCGCCCGCGCCCGACCCGGGCTCGACCGGCGGTCCAGAGACCGTCCCTAGCCTGTCCGCGTTCCGGTACGCCGCAGCGCTCAGGAGGCATGTCGCATGAGTCCGGCAATCACTCCCTTCCGCGTCGAGGTGCCCGAGGAGGACCTCGACGACCTCCGCGAGCGGCTGGCCAGGACCCGCTGGCCCGAGGCGGAGACCGTGGAGGACTGGTCGCAGGGGGTTCCCCTGTCGTACGCGCGGGAGCTGTGCGAGTACTGGCGCACCGGCTACGACTGGCGGGCCGCCGAGGCCCGGCTCAACGCCGTGCCCCAGTTCCGCACCGAGATCGACGGCCTGGACATCCACTTCCTGCACGCGCGCTCGCCCCACCCGGACGCCATGCCGCTGCTGATGACGCACGGGTGGCCCGGCTCTGTGGTGGAGTTCCTCGACGTCATCGGGCTGCTGACCGACCCGGAGGACCCCGCGGACGCCTTCCACGTGGTCTGCCCCTCGCTGCCGGGGTACGGCTTCAGCGGCAAGCCCTCCGGCGCCGGCTGGACGGCGGAGCGCACCGCCGCCGCCTGGGCCGCGCTGATGGCGCGCCTGGGTTACGGGCGCTACGCCGCCCACGGCGTGGACTGGGGATCGTTCATCACCTCCATCGTCGGGGAGACCGACGCGGAGCACCTGGCGGGCATCTACCTGGCGATGCCGTTCGCACGTCCCCCGCAGGAGCAGGTGGAGCTGTCCGAGCGCGACATCGCCGGACTGGCGGCCCTGAAGGAGTTCCAGCAGAGCGAGGGCGGCTACTCGGTCATCCAGACCACCCGCCCGCAGACCGTCGGCTACGGTCTGACGGACTCGCCGGCCGGGCAGCTGGCCTGGATGGCGGAGAAGTACTGGGCGTGGAGCGACCACGACGGCGAGCTGGAGAAGGCGATCCCCCGGGACCGGCTGCTGGACGCGGTGTCCGTGGGCTGGTTCGCGGCGACGGCGGCCTCGTCGGCCCGGCTGTACTGGGAGAGCCAGAACAAGATGGCGCTGGCCCCCGTCCACGTCCCCACCGGCGTCTCGATCTTCCCCAAGGACGGCCGGATGCCGCGCCCCTGGATCGAGGGCCGCTTCACGGACCTGCGCAGCTGGAAGGATCACGAGCACGGCGGCCACTTCCCCGCCCTGGAGCAGCCGGAGGTGCTCGCCTCCGAACTGCGCGCCTTCTTCCGCCCGCTGCGCTGACGGAAGGGATCAGCCGGGGAGGAACCCCGAAGACCCCGGCAGGCCGCCGAAGGACGCCGGGCAAGACCACCGAGGAAGTCCTAGAGGCATGCCGACACCCCCCGTACTCAGCCAGCGCGCCCTGGGCCGCGCCCTGCTCGCCCGCCAGTTCCTCCTCGAACGCGGGGAGGCGAAGGTCACGGACGCCGTCGAGCATCTGGTCGGCCTGCAGGCGCAGGCTCCCTACGCGCCCTACTACGGGCTGTGGACGCGTCTGGCGGACTTCCGCACCGACGACCTGGTCGACGCGATCACCGAGCGGCGGGTGGTGCGGATCGCGCTGATGCGCAGCACCGTCCACCTGGTCACCCCGCGCGACTGCGCGGCCCTGCGCCCCTGGATCCAGCCGGCCCTCGACCGGGAGCTGAACACCGCGTTCCGCAAGGCCCTGGACGGGCTGGACCGCGACGCCGTGGCCGCCGCCGGCCGCGAACTGCTCGAGGAGCGGCACCTGACCACGCAGGAGCTTGGCGCCCTGCTGCACGAGCGGTGGCCCGACCGCGAGGCCCGCGCCATGACGTACGTGGTGCGCAACACGGTGCCGCTGGTGCAGGTGCCGCCGCGCGGCATCTGGGGCGTGGGCGGTCTGACCCGGTACGCCACGGCCGCCTCCTGGCTCGGCGACGCCGGCCGGGGCCCCGGCGCCGCCCCCGAGGACCTGGTGCTGCGCTACCTCGCGGCCTTCGGCCCGGCCTCGGTCCGGGATCTGCAGACCTGGGCCGGCCTGGTACGGCTGCGCCCCGTCGTCGAGGCCCTCCGGCCGGGGCTGAGCGTCTTCCGGAACGAGGACGGCGTGGAGCTGTTCGACCTGCCCGACGCCCCCCGGCCCGACCCGGACGTGTCGGCACCGGTGCGCTTCCTGCCCGAGTACGACAACCTCCTGGCCTCGCACGCCGACCGCACCCGGGTGGTCTCGGACGAGCACCGCCGCCTGGTGATGACGCGCAACGGGATGCGGGCCACCTTCCTCGTCGACGGTCTGGTCAGCGGCGCCTGGAAGCTGGAGCGCGGGCGCGGCGCCGCCACCCTGACCGTGGAGCCCTTCACGAAGCTCTCCCGGAAACACCAGTCCGCCGTGTCCGCGGAAGGCGCCCGGCTCCTGCGGTTCGCCGCCGCGGACGCCGGCGCCGACGCCCGCGAGATCCGGTTCGTCCCCGTCGAATGACGGCCTCCCTCCCCCAGGAGACCACCCGCCATGACCGAGCTCATCGACGTCCCCCTCACCGGCGGCCCGGTCGCCGTCCGCGGCGCCCTGGACCTGGAGCGCACCGCGGCGGGCCTGCTGCCGCACCGCCTTCCGGCCCGGGCCCGCGCCCAACTGCACGACCCGCACTTCCGGATGGTGGAGGCGCAGCCCGCCGGGGTGCGCCTGGTCTTCCGCACCGCGGCCACCGTGCTGCGCCTGGAGGTGCTGGCGACCAAGACGGTCCTGCCCGGCGAGGCGGCCTTCCCCGACGGGGTGTACGAGCTGTTCGCCGACGGCGAGCCCCTCGCGCGGGCGAGCGTGCGCGAGGGGAACCGGCTGCACCTGAACCCGTTCACCGGCCGGGCCGAGACCGTCCCGGGCTCCGCCGGCGCCGTGTCGTTCACCGGCCTGCCGGCGCGGGAGAAGGAGATCGAACTGTGGCTGCCGCAGGCGGAGGTCACGGAACTGATCGCCCTGCGTGCCGACGCCCCCGTCCTCCCGTCCGCCCCCTCCCGCCGGCCGGTGTGGCTGCACCACGGCAGCTCCATCAGTCACGGGGCCGACCAGCCGGCCCCCACCGGGGTCTGGCCCGCGGTGGCGGCCTCGCTCGGCGGGGTGGAGCTGGTGAACCTCGGCCTGGCCGGCCACGCGATGCTCGACCCGTTCACCGCCCGAGCGATGCGCGACACCCCGGCCGACCTGATCAGCCTCAAGGCCGGCATCAACATCGTCGGCACCGACTCCATGCGGCTGCGGGCGCTGACCCCGGCCGTGCACGGCTTCCTCGACACCATCCGCGACGGGCACCCCGACACCCCCCTGCTGGTGGTCTCGCCGATCCTGTGCCCCGAGGCCGAGGAGCGCCCCGGGCCGCTGCTGCCGCGGCCGGGGGACGAACCGTTCCGCTTCCACGCGCTGGGCGACCCGGCGGAGGTCCCGGCCGGACGCCTCACCCTGGGCGTGGTACGCGCGGAGCTCGCCCGGATCGTCGCCGAGCGCTCCGCCGAGGATCCCAACCTCCACTACCTGGACGGCCGTGAGCTGTACGGCGAGAAGGACGCCGCCGAGCTGCCCCTGCCGGACGCCCTGCACCCCGACGCCGCCACCCACCGGCTCATCGGGGAGCGCTTCGCCGCGCTGGCCTTCGGCGCGTCCGGGCCGCTTCGAGCCGGAGGCGATCGGGCGTCGAGGCCGGGCTCCTAACGTGCTGACCGTCCACAGGCCCGTGGACGGTCAGCACGCCACGACACGGAGGTAGCCCCGTGCCCGCTCCGGAGGAGCCGACGACCTTCCCCTTCCCCGGCTCGACCTACCGGGGCCCGGATCCGCGCTTCGCGCGCCTGCGCGCCGAGTGCCCCGTGGCCAGGGTGGACACGGCGGGCGGCGGACACGCCTGGCTGGTGACCCGGCACGCGGACGTACGGGCGGTTCTGGAGGACGAGCGGTTCAGCCGGGCGGCGGTGTACGCGCCGGGGGCTCCGCGGTTCGACGGCCTGTTCCAGGCTCCTCCGGGGATGATCGTCTCCCTGGACCCCCCGGAGCACACCCGGCTGCGGGCCCTGGCGGAGCTGGCGTTCTCCCCCGAGCGGATCGAGGGCATGCGCCCCAGGGTCCGCGAGCTGGTCGACGGGCTGCTGGACGGGCTGGCGGCCGAGGGGCGGCCGGCCGATCTGGTGGCGCGGTTCGCCACCCCGCTGGCGCTGACGGTCATCTGCGAGCTGCTGGGCGTGCCGCTGGAGGACCGCGAGCGCTTCCACACCTGGGTGCGGCAGTTCGCGGCGGTGGACGGTCCCGAGGAGGAGGCCCTGGAGGGCCGGGAGCGGCTGGGCTCCTACATGGCCGGCCTCGTCGCCCGGAAGCGGGAGCAGCCCTGTGACGACGTGCTCTCCGCCCTGGCCGCCGCGCGGATCGGGGACGACCGGCTCAGCGAGGAGGAGCTGGTGGTCTTCGGCTACACCCTGCTCGGCGCCGGCTTCGACTCGACCGCCGGCCAGCTCGCCCTCACGGTGCTCACCCTGACCGCCCACCACCCCGAGACCTGGCGGCACCTGGGCAGGCACCCCGAGCGCATCCCCACGGCGCTGGAGGAGCTGCTGCGGACGGTCAACCTCTTCGCCACGGACACCTCGGGCCTGCCCCGCATCGCCACCGAGGACGTGGCGGTCGGGGACGTCACCGTGCCCGCCGGGGACGCCGTGTTCCTGGCCTTCGCCTCGGCCAACCGCGACGAGGCCGTGTTCCCCTCCCCCGACCGCATCGACTTCGAGCGTGCCGAGAACCCCCACCTGGCCTTCGGGCACGGAGCCCACCGCTGCCTGGGAGCCCCCCTCGCGCGGCTGGAGCTCTCCGTCGCGATCGAGGCGCTGGCCGCCCGTTTCCCCGGTCTGCGGCCGGCCGTGTCCGAGACCGAACTGCGCTGGCGGACCGGTGACGTGAACACCGGTCTGCTCTCCCTTCCCGTCAACTGGTGAAACGAAATCCCGAGGAGCAACCATGAGCAGTGAGGTCATCCCCGCGACGAGCCGGGAGGTACGGCTCGTCTCCTATCCCGACAACAACGTGACCGCGGACCACTTCACCCTGGTGGAGAGCGAACTGGCCGCTCCCGGCGAGGGTCAGGTGGTGGTGCGCAACGAGTGGATGTCGCTGGGGGCCGTCTACCGCGACCAGATGGTGCCCGAGACCGACCTGCCGATCCCGGTCTTCCAGCTCGGGCAGCCCATGTGGGGCCGCACCGTCGGCACGGTCGTCGCCTCCGGCAGCCCCGACCTGGCCGTCGGCGCCCTGGTGGAGCACTTCCACGGCTGGCGCGACTACGCCACCGGTTACGCCCAGGAGTTCTTCCCGCGGGACCGCGCTCTGCTGCCCTCCCCCGAGTACTTCCTCTCCCAGGGCCCCACCGCGTGGCGGGGCGTGGTGGACATGGCGCAGGTCTCCGAGGGCGACGTCGTCTTCGTCTCCGGGGCGACCAGCGGTGTCGGCTCGCTCGCCGGCCAGCTCGCCAAGTGCCGCGGCGCCAGGCTGGTGATCGGCAGCACGGGCTCCAAGGAGAAGATCGACTACCTGGTGGAGGAGCTCGGCTTCGACGCCGCCTTCGACTACCACGACGGGCCGGTCCTCGACCGGCTGCGGGAACTGGCTCCCGACGGCATCGACGTCTTCTTCGACAACGTCGGCGGCGAGCAGTTCGAGGCCGCGGTCCAGGCCGCGGCCCCGCACGCCCGCTTCGCCCTGTGCGGCGCGCTCTCCGGGCAGCTGGGCACGGGCGACGGCGGCAGCCCCCGCCTGGACCTGATGGCGGCGTTCCCCAAGGAGCTGGTGCTGCGCCCGTTCGCCACCCTGCACACCCCCGACCAGATCGCCGACTGGAACCGGCAGTTCAGCGCGCTGCTGCGCGAGAAGCGCATCGTCTTCCCGCACACCGCCGTCGAGGGCGGGGTGGCCGGGCTGCCCGCGAACTTCGGGGCTCTGCTGGACCGGAAGTTCAGCGGCACGGTCGTCGCGAAGCTCACCTGACCCGTCCCGCTCCGAACGGACCCGAGCGGACCAGAAGAGAGGAAACCCATGTCGGACAAGCCTTTCGCCGACCAGACCGTGGTCGTCACCGGCGGCGGAACGGGCATCGGCCGGGCCACCGCGCTGGCCTTCGCCGAGCTCGGCGCCTCCACCGTGGTGATCACGGGCCGGCGGGCGGACCGCCTCGCCGAGGTCGCCGCGCTCCACCCGGCCGTCGTCCCGGTGACCGCCGACGTCGCCGACGCGGCGGGTGCGGACGCGGTCGCCGGGGCCGTGGAGTCCCGCGGCGGCGCCCTGGACGTCCTGGTGCACAACGCGGGCGTCTTCCGCTTCACCCCCCTGGACCACCTCGCCGCGGACACCGTCCGCGAGGTGACGGACATCAACCTGGTCGGTCCCGTGCTGCTGACCGGGCGGCTGCTGCCCCTGCTGCGCTCTCCCGGGGGCAGCATCGTGCTGGTCTCCAGCCGGGCGGGCCACAACCCCACTCCCGGCGGTTCGGTGTACGCGGCGAGCAAGGCCGCCGTGCACAGCCTGACCCGCAGCTGGGCGGCCGAGCTGGCCCCCCGGGGCGTCCGCGTCAACGCCGTGGCGCCCGGTTTCGTCCGCACCGAGGCCTACGCGGCCAACGGCCTCTCGCCGGAGCAGGTGGAGGGCCTCTTCGAGCACGCCAAGGGGGACATCCCGCTCGGCCGGGTCGGCGAGGTCGACGACGTCACCCCCTGGATCACCCGGCTCGCCGACCCGGCGAGCGACCTGGTGACCGGGCAGATCATCACGCTCGACGGCGGCATGGACCTCACCTGAGGACCGCACGGCGAAAGCGCCGGGAAGGGGCGCCCCGAAGGCTTCCGGGGCGCCCCTTCCCGGCGTTCCGGCGTTCCGGAATCCCGCTGTCCCGCTGTTCCGGCGGCGGGCGGCTCCCGCGCGGTGCGGCCCGGGCGGGCAGGGCGGCGGGGCGGACCGGGCGGGCGGTTCCGGGCCCGGCCGGCCGGGCCCGGAACCGGCAGGGCCCGGAACCGGCAGGGCCCGCGTCCGCGGGAGCGCGGACGCGGGCCGGGCGGAACGCGGCCGGGCGCGGGGCGGGCTATCCGGCGTCCGCGGGGACGCCGGGCCGCGGGGTCCGTCCCGGGCAGGAGGTGCGGGCCGGCGGCAGCTCGCCGTCGGCCAGGTAGCGGTGGACGACCGCGTCCACCGCGGGGTTCGCGCCGAGCACGTACACCTCGTGCTCGCCGGAGTCCTCCACCGTGACCAGGTGGTGGCCGAGCAGCCCGGCCATGGCGACGCCTCCGGCGTAGTGGTCCATGGGGTCGCCGTCGGCCTGGACGACCAGGCCCACCGGGTAGCCGTCGCGCGTGATCCTCGTCGGCTCCTCCGGGGCCCGGAAGGTGCGGAAGGCCCCCACCCACGGCTGGGCGCGCAGCACGCCGTATCCGTAGGGGAACCGCCCGCGGAAGTCCCGCATGTCGTCGCGGTAGACACCGAGGTCGGAGGGCCACTCGTGCTCCAGGGTGACGGCCTCCAGCACCCCGGTGCGCAGGTCCCCCTCGTTGTCGGTGGGCCTCCAGGTGCCCTGCTCCGACAGCAGGAGTCCGGCCTTCTCCGCGTCCCCCGAGCCGGCCGCGGTCCGCAGGTCGCCGACCAGCCGGCCCAGTTCGGCCCACTGGCCGCGGTCGCTGGCGCGGGTGCCCACGGCGCCGTCGAACAGCGTCCGCAGCCGGATCCCGTCGGGCAGTTCCCGCAGGAGGCCGACGACCTCCTCCACGGTCTCCAGCACCTGCTCCGGGGCGGTGCCGAGCCCGAAGTGGCCGTTGCGCTCGCCGGTCCAGGAGGCCCACCGCTCGACGTTCCGCCGGACCGCGTCGCCCTGCCAGAGGAACTGCTCGCGCCACGTCCACTCCGGATTGACGCAGGAGTCCAGCACGCTGCGGTCCAGACGCTCCGGGAACATGCTGCCGTAGACGGCGCCGACGTAGGCCCCGTACGCGTAGCCCACGAAGGAGAGCCTCTCCTCGCCGAGGACGGCGCGGATCACGTCCATGTCCCTGGCCGTGTTCCGGGTGCTGATGTGGGGGCGCAGGTCCCCGCCGGCGCGTTCGCAGGCCAGCTCCCGCAGCCGCATGTCCTCGGCGAGCGCCTCGAAGGCGGAGTCCGGTGGACGCGAGTCGAACGGGGCCCTGGGCAGGACCACCTCGGCGTACAGCGGGGTGGACGCGCCGGTGCCGCGCGGGTCGAAGCCGATCAGGTCGTAGACCTCGTGCACGGGGGTGCCGGCGAACCGGGCGGGCAGGTCCCGCCCGAGGCCCCAGTCCCCTCCCGGACCCCCGTTGGCGAAGAGCAGGATGCCGCGCCGCCGCGCGGGGTCCGCGGCCCTCAGCCTGCTCAGCGCGATCGTCAGGCGCTCGCCCCCGGGGTCGGCGTAGTCGCGGGGCACCTCGACGGTCGCGTACTCCAGTGGCGGGGCTCCGTCCGCCCCGTGCCGGGCGGGGCGCCCTCCGGCGGGCTCGGCCGACCACAGCGGTTCCTGGGCGCGGAACTCCCGCAGTGCCGCGGTCGGTGTCTCGGTCGGTGTCTGTCGGGGCCGCTTCGTTCCCACGGAAACCTCCACTCTCGTCAGGAGGCCAGGCTGCCGTCCCCGCCTCGAGACGACCTGGAAGACTCCCGGACCGGCCCCCGGGCCGGGACCGCGAGCGCGACGAGGAGGCCCGCGAAGGCGAAGAGGGCGGCGCCTGCCAGGGCCAGCCCGTAGCCGGAGGCGAGGGCGTGGCGGGCCGCGGCGGAACCCGCCTCGGCCCCCGCGGAGGCGGTGCGGGCCGAGGCCGCCGTGGCCAGGATCACCAGACCGAGCGCGCTGCCGAGCTGCCGGGTGGTGTTGAGCAGCCCGGACGCCAGGCCCGCCTGGTGGGGCGGCAGTCCGGCGGTGGCGGCACTCGTCGTCGCGTTGAGCACAGCGCCCATCCCGAAGCCGAGCAGCAGGGCGGGGCCGAGCAGGTCGAAGACGTAGACGGCCGTCTCGTCCGCGCGGGAGAGCCACAGCAGCCCGGCGACGGAGAGCGACAGGCCGCACAGCAGGATCGGCCGGGGCCCGGTCCTGGGCACCACGGAGGAGACGCCCCAGCCGCCCACCGCGATGCCGAGCGACAGCGGCAGGTACGCCAGTCCGGTCCGCAGCGGGGAGTAGCCGAGCACGTGCTGGAGGACGAGCGTGAAGAAGTAGAAGGTGCTGAAGAGCGCGGCGATGCTGCAGAAGGCCACGGCGTTGGCCGTGGCGACCGGGCGGTTGCGGAAGATGCCCAGCGGGACCAGGGGGTGCGCGGCGAGCTTCGCCTGGATCAGCAGGAAGAGCGCGACCAGCGCCACTCCGGCGGTCAGGGCGGTGAGGACCTGCGGGGACCGCCAGCCGTGGGTGTGCGACTCGGCGATGGCGTACACCACCGCCATCAGCCCGAGCGTCACCGTCACGGCGCCGGGGACGTCGAGCCCGCGGCCCCTGTCCGGCCGGCGGGTCTCGGGCACCACCCAGCGGACGACGGCGAGCAGCGCCAGCCCCAGGGGGACGTTGACGAGCAGGATCCAGCGCCAGGAGAACCACTCGGTGATCATGCCCCCGACCAGGACGCCGACGGCCCCTCCGGCCCCCGACACCGCGCTCCACATGCCGAACGCCTTGGCGCGGGCGGCGGGTTCGGTGAAGTTGGCGCCGAGCACGGTCAGCGTCGCGGGAGCCATGACGGCGGCGCCCAGCCCCTGGAAGCCGCGGGCGAGCACCAGCGTCGCGGGCCCGTCCGCCAGCCCGCCCACACAGCTGGCGAGGGTGAACAGCCCGGCTCCGGCCAGGAAGACCCGGCGCTGCCCGAAGAGGTCGGCCAGCCGGCCGCCCAGCAGCAGGAAGCCGCACACGGCGATGGTGTAGGCGTTGTTCACCCACTGGAGCTGGAACCCGCTGCGCTCGAAGCGGAGTTCGTCGCTGATGACCGGGAGGGCCACGTTCACCACCGACGCGTCGAGCACGTTCATGAACTGCCCGAGGCAGCAGGCGGCCAGGATGAGGCCGAGGCGCGGCGGGGCCTTGGCGGAGACGGCTGGGTGACGCGTCGTCGATGCGCTCATACGGCGACGCTGGCCCGTGGGCGTCGACGGCCGGTCGCGCCCCGGTTGAGCCGTGCGGGGTGCTGTCCAGGGCGTCTCCAGCGGCCCCCCAGCGCCCGTTGCGACAGTCCGTGCGTACACCCGGACCGCGCGCCACGAGGAGGCTCCATGGCCAAGATCACGTACAGGCATCCCGACGGCACCGAGACGGTCGTGGACGTCTCCGCCCCCAACACGGTCATGCGCGCCGCGAAGATCGGCAACGTCGAGGGCATCGAGGCCCAGTGCGGCGGCTCCGCGCAGTGCGGCACCTGCCACGTCTACGTCGACGAGGCCAACACCCTGCCGCTGCCCGAGATGCACGAGTCCGAGGACGACGTCCTGTACGGCACGGCCAGCCCGCGCCGCGAGACCAGCAGGCTGAGCTGCCAGCTCCCGGTCTCCGACGAGATCGACGGCCTGGTCGTGCACCTGCCGGAGACCCAGGTCTGATGGCCGGGCAGTCGGTCGTCGTCGTCGGGGCGGGCCAGGCCGGCTCGGACCTCGCCGCGGCCCTGCGCGGCGGCGGGTTCACCGGGCCCGTCCACCTCGTGGGGGACGAGGACGCGGTGCCCTACCAGCGTCCCCCGCTGTCCAAGGGCTTCCTGGCCGGCTCGGCCGGGGAGGCGGACGTCGGGCTGCGGCCCGCCTCCTTCTACGCCGACCAGGGCATCGACCTGGTGCTGGGCGACCGCGTGGTGGAGATCGACCGCGACCGGCGGGCCGTCGTCCTGGCCTCCGGGCGCCCGATCCCCTACGGCCGGCTGGTGCTGGCGGTCGGCGCGCGCCCCCGGCGGCTCCCGGTCCCCGGAACGGGCCTGGACGGCGTCCTGGCGCTGCGCTCCCTGGCGGACGCGCGGGAGCTGCGCCGCGGTCTGCGGGAGGGCGCCCGCCACGTGGTGGTGGTCGGCGGGGGCTTCGTCGGGCTGGAACTGGCCGCCACCGCGCGGGCGCTGGGCCACGAGGTCACGGTCGTCGAGGCGCTGCGGCGCGTCATGACGCGGGCCGTGAGCGACCCCATGGCCCGGTACCTGACCGAGGAGCACCGGCGCCGGGGCGTCCGCGTCCTGACCGGGCGCGAGGTGACCGCGCTGCACGGGGACCGCGAGGGCCACGTGCGGGTCGTCGAACTCGACGGCGGCGAGCGCATCCCCGCCGATCTGGTCGTCGTGGGCATCGGTGTGCTGCCCCGCACCGAGCTGGCGGCCGACGCGGGTCTGGCCGTCGGCGACGGCATCCTCGTCGACGAGCTGCTGCGCACCAGCGATCCGGCCGTCCACGCCATCGGCGACTGCGCCCGCTTCCCCGTTCCGGGCCGGACGCGCCGCCTGCGGCTGGAGTCGGTGCAGAACGCCTCCGACCAGGCCCGCTGCGTGGCCTCGGTGATCTGCGGGCGGCCCGCCCCCTACGCCGCCGTGCCGTGGTTCTGGTCGGAGCAGTACGAGGCCCGGCTGCAGATCGCCGGCGTCACCGAGGGCCACGACCGCACGGTGGTGGCCGGGGACCCGTCGGGCGGGCGCTTCTCCGTCTTCTGCTTCCGCGGGGGGCGGCTGCTGGGCGCCGAGTCGGTGAACCGCCCCGCCGACCACATGATCACGCGGCGGCTCCTGGCGGAGGGCGGCGCCCTGCCGGCCCCCGAGGAGGTCGCCCGGCCGGAGTTCGACCTCAAGGAGTACCGGCGCCTCCACCAGCCGGCGTGAACGGCTCGCGGCCGGGACCCGTCCTCCGGGTCCCGGCCGCTTCCGTCTTCCGCGACGGTCACTCCCCGCCCCACGCCACCGGCAGGGACAGGAGGCTGTGGTTGACGTTGCCGGGTTCCCAGCGCAGCTCCTCCTCGGGCACGGCCAGGCGCAGGTCCGGGAAGCGGCGGACGAGCGCCTCGATGGCGATGTTCAGCTCCAGCCGGGCGAGCGGCGCCCCCAGGCAGCGGTGGACGCCGTGGCCGAAGGCGATGTGCCGCTGGCTCTCCCGACGGGAGAAGTCGAGCCGGCCGGGATCGGCGAAGACGGCGGCGTCGCGGTTGGCGGACGACAGGATGACGAAGACCGGGTCCCCCTTGGGGATGGTGACCCCGGCGACGGTCACGTCCTCCACGGCCAGCCGCGGGAAACCGGAGGTGTCGGTGGCGAAGAGGTTGACCCCGCGCAGCAGCTCCTCCACCGTGTCCGGGACCTCCTCGGGGTGCTCGTGCAGCCTCCGCCACTGCTCCGGGTGGTGGGCTATCAGGGCGAGGACGGAGTTGGCGAGCTGGCAGGCGGTGGTGTCGAAGCCGGCGCCGAGCAGCGCGTAGCCGAAGACCACCAGTTCCTGCTCGCTGAGCCGGTCGTCCTCGTCGCGGGCCGCGATCAGGGCCGACAGCAGGTCGTCGGCCGGCTCCTCCCGCTTGGCCACGATCATCTGGGCCATGTACATGGCCAGGTTGGCCGCGCCCTGCCGCGCCTGCTCCGGCGGGCCGGAGACGGACGCGAACTGCCGCGCCCACAGGTGGAAGTCGTCCCGGTCCCGCACGGGCACCCCGAGCAGCTCGCAGATGACCGTCAGGGGCAGCGGCGAGCACAGGCCCGCCACCAGGTCGGCCGGCGAGCCCGCGGCCGCCATGCCGTCCAGCAGTCCGTCCACCAGTTCCCCGATGCGCGGGCGCAGCTCCTCGATGCGCCGGACGGTGAAGGCCTTGGTCACCAGCTTGCGCAGCCGGGTGTGCTCCGGCGGGTCCATCGAGGCGATCATCTCCGGCGGGGCCTTGAGGAACCCGGGGAACTCCGGCGCGCCCGGCCCGTACATCGCCGCCCGGCTCAGCCCGGGCGCGGTCAGCGCCTCGCGCGCCGCCTCGTAGCCGGTCACCACCCAGGTGTGCCCGCCGCCCTCGACGGGCACCCGGGCCACCGGCTCCCGGGCCCGCAGCCGGTCGTACCCGGGCGCGGGACCGCGGTAGGTCGACCCGGCGAACGGGAAGACCGAGGTCTCCTCGACGGTCTCCTCGGCAGTGGTCATGTTCACGCCTCCGGACCGAGGAGCGCGGCCGCGTAGTTCTTCCGCGCGGCCGTGTCGTACTTCAGGGCGACGTGGCTCGCGGCGGCGTTGACGTCCCGCCAGTACCGCTGGAGGGCCAGGCCCTCGCCGAAGCCGCTGGAGCCGCCCGCGGCGACCAGGAGACCCACGGCCTCCACGGCCAGCTCGGCGGCGAAGGTGGCGTTGCGCTCGTTGCGCGCCATGAGCTCGGGGGTGAACCGCCGCTCGTCGATGACCTCGGCGTTCTGCGCGACCAGGCAGCGGGCCGCGTCGATCATGCCCCCGGCGCGCGTCAGGTGCAGCTCGGTCGAGTGCGTACGGCGCTTGCCGGTCAGCACGTCGACGGCGGCGTTCAGCGCGCCGGCCGCGGCGCCGACCACGGGGGCTATGAAGGTGAGCCCGCCCACCGCCTGGAAGGGCACGTTGTGCGAGTCCACGCGGGAGGTCCCGTTGCGCCCCGAGAGCATGTCCGTGCGGTCGAAGGAGAGGTGGTCCGGCACGAGCAGGCCGTCCACCGCGAGCGTGTGGCTGCCGGTCGCCCGCATGCCGACGCTGTCCCAGGTCTCGCGGACGGTGTACGTCCCCCGCGGCAGCGCGAAGAAGCGCAGCCGCGGCGGTCCGTCGCCCCCGGGGACCGCGGCGCAGACCAGGGCCCAGTCGGCGAAGTCGATCCCGCTGACGTAGTTCCACTGCCCGCTCAGCAGCCAGCCCCCCTCCGCCGCCGCGGCCCGGCCGGCGGGCATGAGGGCGGTGGCCACGACGATGTCGGGGCTCTCCCCCCATATGGCGCGGTGGCCCTCCTCCGGCAGGTGCGCCGCGAAGCGGGCCGAGTAGGCGCTCAGCGAGGCGCACCAGGCCGTGGCGGGGCAGCCTTCGCCGACAGTCGTGACCGCGCGGGTCAGCTCCGTGAACGTCCCCTCGGCGCCGTTCCACCGCGCCGCCACGAAGTGGCGGGCGAAACCGGCCTCCCGGATCGCCTCGACCACCTCGGGCGCGAGCTTGCGGGTGCGGTCCGCTTCGGCCGCGTGCTGGGACGCCAGCAGGCGCACCTTCTCCGCGGTCGCTCCCTCGGTGTCCGGCTGTGTGTCGGTCTGCGTGTCGGCGGGCATCCTGGTGACCTCCTGTGGTGGGGATCCGTCCGCTGGGCGCCCAGCGTCGTCCCGCGCGCTCGAAGCGTGCTGCACCGCCGCTGGACCTGGGCGTCCCGGAACCGCCCGGTGCCGCGTCAGTCAGGGTTTGCCCGGTAGCGAGGCTCCCCCGGCCTCCGACCGGGGGTACCCCCAGGTGCTGGGGCCTCCCCAGGCCCGCAGGGCCGAGGGGACGCGATCGCAAGGCGGCCGAAAACCGCATGTACTTGTCCTACCTGGGCTTTCGGCCAACGCGGCATGGGGGCACCCCCGGCCGGAGGCTGGGGGAGTGCGTGCCTGGGGGCGCCCCCGGCCGGAGGCCGGGGGAGGCGGCGAGCGGGGTGGACCCTGGCCGACGCGGCACTAGCCGCCCGCGACACGGGGTCGAGCGGTGCCCCGGAACCTGGCGGCCCCCGCGCATGACCGGATGCGCGGCGCAGGGCAAGAGGGAGTCGCCGTGTCACAGAAACTGCGTACCGCCAGGCCGCCCCGGGTCTCCGCCGATCTCCGCGCGGAGGTCCAGGACTTCTACGCGTACCAGATGCCGTTGCTGGAGGACCGCAGGATCGAGGAGTTCGCCGGGACCTTCACCGAGGACGGCGTCTACGCGCACGCCAAGGACGGCTGGGAACTGGTGGGCCGGCAGAGCCTGGTCTCCGAGATGCGCGCCGCCGTACCGCACTACGGCACGTCCGTCTTCCGGCACTGGTTCGACAAGATGGTGATCGAAGCCGTCGGCGACGACACGCTCAGGGTCGTCTTCCGCGCCCTGGTGAGCGTCACCGACGAGGAGGGGCGGGTGTCCTTCGAGCCCAGCTCCACCATCGAGGACGTCCTGGTCCGGCGCGGCGGGGAGCTGTACACCAGATCCCGCACCGTACGGCACGACATCCCCGACCCGGCGGGCTACTGGTCCGAGCGGCTGGGCTGAGCCCGCCGCCCGCCCACCGCCCGCCCGTCCGGGGCACGGCCGGGCACACCGGCCACGACCGGGCACGACATGCCGGAGGGCCCTGTCCGCGACGGTGCGGACAGGGCCCTCCGGCATGTGGCGTCCCGTACGGGGCGGGGGTCAGAACAGCTTTCCGAAGCGCTCCAGGGTCTCGCCCGGGCTCGGGCCGTCCAGCGCCCGGAAGATCCGCTCGGCGCCCTCGCCGTGCTTGTGCAGCTTCACGTGGGCCAGCTCCACCTTGGTGGTGTCCGCGTCGACCGGCGTGAAGTCGACCTCGATCTCGCTGGCGCGCTCGTCGTCGGAGATGGACTGCCAGTTGCCGTCGATCCGCCAGGTCATCACCAGCCGGCGCGGCGGGTCCCACTCCAGGATGCGGCCCCAGGCGATCTCGTTGCCCTCCACGTCCCACTCGTAGTAGCGGCCGCCGACGCGCGGCTCGAAGGCGAGGCCGGCGCGCTCCTTCTTCAGCAGGACGTGGGACGGGGGCCACCAGTCAGCGGGGCGCCCGGTGAAGACCTTGAAGCTCTCCTCGGCCGTGGCCGCCACGGTCACCGACTTCCGCACGTCCGGGATCGTCTGCTCGGGCATGGGCTCCTCCTCGCTCCTGGGACGGCGCCTGGGGCGGCGCCTGGTCGCGCACAACGGACGGGCCCACCCTCACCGGCGGTGCTCGACCGGGTGTCGAGCACCGCTGGAACAGGAGGGCCCCGCACCGCTTCGAGGAGGAGTCGAGAGGCCCGCAAGGTACGCCGGTCACGGTCGTCGTCACCCAAGCCCCCTACGGATACGGGAGAGCACGATGACAGACGCGGAGCGACGGGTCGCCTTCGTCACCGGTGCCACCAGCGGCATCGGACTCGCCGTGACCGAACTGCTGGCCCGCCAGGGCGTCGCGGTGTTCGGCGTGGCGCGTGCCGAGGAGAGCGTGAAGGCACTGGTGAAGCGGTTGCGCGCGGAGGGCCTGGAGGTGTCCGGCACGGTCTGCGACGTCTCCTCGAGCGAGCAGGTGCGCCGGGCCGTGACCGCGGCGGTGGCCGAGTACGGCCGGATCGACATCCTGGTCAACAACGCCGGCCGGGGCGGCGGCGGCGTCACCGCCGAGATGTCCGACGACCTCTGGCTGGACGTGATCGACACCAACCTCAACGGCACCTTCCGCGTCACCCGCGAGGTGCTGAGCACCGGCCGGATGCGCGAGGGGGGCTGGGGCCGGATCATCAACATCGCCTCCACCGGCGGCAAGCAGGGCGTGGAGCTCGCCGCGCCGTACTCCGCCTCCAAGCACGGGGTCGTCGGCCTCACCAAGGCCGTCGGCAAGGAGCTGGCGAAGACCGGGATCACCGTGAACGCCGTCTGCCCCGGCTATGTCGAGACCCCCATGGCCCAGCGGGTGCGCCAGGGCTACGCGGGCCACTGGGGCGTGACGGAGGAGGAGGTCCTGGAGAAGTTCCAGGCGAAGATCCCGCTGGGCCGCTACTCCACCCCGGAGGAGGTCGCCGGCCTGGTCGGCTATCTCGCCTCCGACATCGCGGCCTCCATCACCGCACAGGCGCTCAACGTCTGCGGCGGCCTCGGCAACTACTGACCCGCCCACCCGCCGCGACCGGCCGACCGGTGGCCGGCGGGCGACCAGCCAACGACAGCGCGAACCGGGGACGGGCGCGCAGAGACGGAGCCGGGATCATGACCGACACGGGCACCACACTGCTTGCCGGGCCCGAGCCCGACATCAGCTCCTTCCGCACGGCGATGGGGTGCTTCCCCACCGGCGTCACGCTGCTGACCCAGGGCAGCGGGGCCTCCCTCTCCGTGATGACCCTCAACAGCCTGACCTCCGTGTCCCTCGACCCGATGCTGCTGCTGGTCTCGGTGAAGCGGGACGGCAGGATGCGGCCGCGGGTGGCGGCCGGCGGCGGTTTCGCCGTGAACGTGCTGGCCGAGGAACACCGTCTGCTCTCGGGGGAGTTCGCCCGGCCGGACCGGCCCGCGGGCGAGGAGGCCATGCGGCGCGTCGGCGCGGTCGAGGGGATCACGGGCAACGCGGTCGTCCCCTCGGCGTCGGCCTCCTTCGAGTGCCTGCTGCACGCCGAGCACGAGGCGGGCGACCACGTGCTGCTCGTCGGGCGGGTGGTGGCGCTGCGCTCCGAGCCCGGCGCCCGCCCCCTGCTGTTCCACCGGGGCCGGTACGCCTCGCTCGGCTGAGCGCCCGGCCCCCGGCACACACCCCGAATCACGGCCCGAGACGAACGGACGGAGAACCGATGGCCACGCCCACGGCAGCGACCAGGAGCACCGCGTACCCGACCGCCGGCGCCCCCTTCCTGGAGGAGGTCGCCGACGGTGTCCACGCCTTCGTCCAGCCGCCGGGCGGCTGGTGCCTGAACAACGCGGGCCTGGTGACGGGCCGGCCCGGCGGCGAGGGCCCGCCCGTCCTGATCGACACCGCGGCCACCGAGGCCCGCGCCCGGCTGCTGCGCCGGGAGGTGGAGCGGGTCGCCCCGGACGGGCCGGGCATCGTCGTCAACACCCACTTCCACGGCGACCACACCTTCGGCAACAGCCAGTTCACACCAAGGGCGGTGGTCGTCGCGCACGAGGGCACCCGCACCGACAGCGCCGAGGCGGGGCTGGGGCTGTGCGGGCTGTGGCCGGACGTGGAGTGGGGCGAGGTCCCGCTGACCCTGCCGACGCTGACCTTCCGCGACGGGCTCACCCTCCACGCCGGGGGCCTGCGCGTGGAACTGCTGCACCTGGGCCCCGCGCACACCGCCGACGACACGGTGGCGTGGGTGCCCGAGCGCGGCGTGCTGTTCACCGGCGATCTGGTCTGGTCGGGGGTGACGCCGTTCGTGCTGATGGGCTCGGTGACCGGTTCGCTGCGGGCGCTGGAGCGGATGCGGGCCCTCGCCCCGCGCGTGGTGGTCCCCGGCCACGGGCCGGTGGGCGGGCCGGAGCTGCTGGACGCCACCGAGGCGTATCTGCGGTGGCTGCTGCGGATCGCGGAGGACTCCGTGCGCGACGGGATCCCCCCGCTGGAGGCGGCGCACCGCGCGGACCTGGGCGGCTTCGCCGAGCTGCTCGACCCCGAGCGCCTGGTCGGGAACCTGCACCGCGCCCGCGCGGAGCTGGAGGGGCTGCCGCCGGGAGCACGGATGGACGTGGCCGGCCCCTTCGGGGAGATGGTCGCGTACCACGGAGGACTGCCGGACTGCCACGCCTGAGGCGGCGTGCCGGATCCGGTGGGGAGGAGATGACGATGATCACCGATGCGCCGGAGCGTGAGCCCCTGGACCACGACTTCTGGGACATCCCCGTTCCCCTGCTGGCCGGAGAGGAGGACGACGCGTCCGAGCCGCACATCTGGCGGGGCATCGACTGACGGTCCGCCCGAAGGCCCCGGAACGGGAAAGCGGTGCGTGCACCGCACGGCGTCACGGCGGTGAAGGTCGGCTGGAAGGAGACCTTCCCCTCGCGGTCGGTCTGGGTGACGAGCGTGTAGTACGACACCCGCAGGGTGTCCTCGTCCCCGGGGTCGGTCTCGATCAGCAGGTGGTCGAACCAGTGCCGGACGGCGATGTCCCGGTAGCGCGGCAGGTTCGCTCGCATGCCCGCGACCATCCGCTCCCGGCCCTGCGCCCGCTCGCCGTTGGCGTGCACCACCACGCCGTCGTCGGTGAAGGTGTCCGCGAAACCCTCGATGTCCAGGGCGTCCACGCGGCGCATCTGCCGCGCGTAGAACGTCTGCACCTCCGCGTAGAGGTCCCCGGTGACCTTGCTCCTGGTTGCCTGGACCGCCTGAGACACGGCGACTCCCTTCGATGACGGCCTGCCCCGCCGAAGGCCGGCGGCGCGATCGCCACCACGCTGCCGCGCCCGGCTTCAGCACCGCTGGAGACCGGCTCGCACGGCCGCCCGGCTCGCACGCTACGGCTCGTACGGGCCACGCGGGCCGGGCCACGCGGGCCGCGCCACGCGGGCCGCGCCGGTCACTCGTCGCGCACCACCACGGCGAGCTGCGCCCGGCCGCGGACGCCGAGCTTGCGGTAGATGCGGGTCAGCCGGGCCTCGACGGTCTTGACGCTGAGGAAGAGCCTGGCCGCCGCCTCCTGGTTGCTCGCCCCCTGCCCGACGAGCAGGGCGAGCCGCCGCTCCGCCTCGGTGAGCCCCTCGGCGAGCCCCTCGGTGAACCCGGCCGGCCCGCCGGGGAACGGGTCGGCCCCGCCGCGCGGCGGGGCGCCGCCGGCCAGCCGCGCCCATGGCCGGGCCCCGGCCCGGTCGAACACCCCGGCCGCCTCGCGCAGTACGGCCTGCGCGGCCGCCCGGCGCCTGCGGCGGCGCTCGGTGCGCGCCAGCGCCAGCAGGGTGCGTCCGGCCTCGATGGGCAGCCCGTGCGCGGTGAAGCGGTCGGCGGTCTCCCGCAGCAGCTCCGCCCCCGCGTCCGGATCACCGGTGGCCGCCAGGTACTGGCCGCGGACCCGGTCCAGCGCCGTCAGCACGGTGGTGCGTCCCAGCCGCCGCGCCACCGGGGTGACCTCCGCCAGCAGGTCGGCGGCCCTCTCCGGCTCCCCGCCGGCCACGTACGCCTCGGCCAGCTCCTCGTGCCAGCGCAGGACGGACGGGTCGATGGCCAGTGCGGCGATCGGCAGGTCGCGGATGCCGCCGAGCGTCTCCAGGGCCAGGGCGGTCTCGCCCATGGCGAGCTGTACGCGCCCGAGCGCGTACAGGGAGCAGTGCACGAAGACCTGATCGCCCTCCTCCTGGGAGGCGCGCAGGCTGCGGCGGGCGTAGTCGGCCGCGCGCCGGAAGCTGCCGCCGGCGGTCTCGGCCATCGCCGCGCTGTACCACAGCGGCCCCGGGGAGAAGCCGGCCTCCAGCGCGATGGACACCGCGCGGCGGGCGTGGGCGAGGGCCGCGGCGCAGTGCCCCTGGCGGGCCTCCACCTCGGCCAGCGAGCGCAGCGCCACCACCAGATCCTCGGTGGTTCCCAGCCGTTCGAGCTCGGGCAGCATGGCGAGCAGGCCCTCGCGCGCCTCGGTGAGCCGGTCGTCGAACAGGGCGTGGCGGCAGGCGAGCAGCCGCGGTCCGTTGCGCAGCGCGGGCGGGAGCCCCTCCCGCCACACGGTCAGGGCCTCCTCGGTGTGCGCCTCGGCCTCGGGCTCCCCCAGGGCGCGGCTGATGCGGGCGCGGGCGGTGGCCGCCAGTACGGCGGTCTCCCCGTCCCCGGCTGCCAGGGCCAGGCGGTACGCCTCCTCGGCGGTGGCGCGGGCCGCGACGCTGTCGCCGTCGGCCAGTTGCTGCTTCCACACCAACCGGACCAGCACGGCCGCGCGCATCGACGGGTCGTCACCGGCGTCGGCCAGGGCGTGGGAGAAGGTCTCGTCCAGGTCGCTCAGGCTCTGGAAGGCGGTGTCCAGGATGGCGAGCCGGGCGCTCAGCCGGGCGGCGGGCGGCACGTCGCGGGCGAGGATGGCGTCGGCGGCCCGTTTGGACAGGTCGGGCCGGGCGGCGCGGGCCGCGTCGGCGGCGGCCCCCAGCAGCCGCGCCACCTCCTCCTCCGGGTGCCCGGCGGGGGTGCGTTCGGCTGCGAGCAGGCCGAGTTCGGCCGCCAGGGCGCGGTCCCCGCGGCGGCGGCAGGCTTCCAGGGCCCGGTCGAGTTCCCCGGCGATCTCCGCGCCGGCGTCGCGGGGGTCGGAGGCCAGGGCCCGGTGGCGTACGGCCTGCACGGGGTCGCCGACGGCGCCGGCCAGGGCGGTGTGGCAGGCGGCCCGCTGCGTCCAGTCCGCCTCGGCGGCCAGGGTCGCGGGCACCACCTTGGCGGTGAAGGCGACCGTGCCGTCCTCGCCGACGGTGACCAGCCCGGCCCTCTCGGCGGCCGCGAGGTCCGCCTCGGCCGAGGCCCGGCCCGCCCTGCGCAGCACGGTCGTGGTCGGTCCGGTGGCCAGCGCGGCGAGCAGCAGGGTGGGGTGCGCCCCGGCGGGCACCTCGGCCAGCATGTGGCGGGCGGCGGCGCGGGCCTCGCCGCCCGGCGGCAGTTCGTCGGCGTGGTGGACGAAGGCGCGGGCGCCCGCCAGGGAGCGGCCGATGGCCAGGGCGAGCCTGGGGTTGCCGCCGCTGGCCCGGTGGATGCGGCCGGCCAGGCGGGCGGGGAGTTCGTGGTCGGCCAGCAGCGCGGCGATGTGGTCGGCGCCGAGCGGCGGGACGGGGACGACGCGGGGGCCGGTGTGGCCGAAGAGGTTCTCCGCGTGCAGCGGGCTGGTGTGCTGCCTCTCGGCCGCCAGGGCCCGCACCGCGGACGGTGCCTTGTGCAGGGCGAAGCGGAGCAGGGCGGAGCTGTCGGGGTCCAGCCACTGGGCGTTGTCCACCACCAGCAGCACCGGCCCCTCGGCGGCGATCAGGCGCAGCACCTGGGCCACGGCCAGCCGCAGGGCGACGCGGTCCTGTCCGGCGGGGGGCGCCTCCGTCTCGCGGCGGGCCACGGCGACGGCCGCGCGCTGGGGCCGGGGCAGCTCCCGCAGGATCTCCTCGGGCACGTCGTCCAGCAGTCCGGCCGCGCCGGCGCCGGGGATGTCCCGGTCCTCCTCCTCCGGGGCCAGCCACAGGACGGTCTCCCCCCGTGCCCGGCGTTCCTCCGTCCTGACCACGGCGGCGACCAGGGCCGTCTTGCCGATGCCCGGCGGGCCGGTGAGGGCGGCCCTGCCGTGGTCGCGCAGGGTCCGCTCCAGGTGGTCCAGCAGATCGCCGCGCCCGACCAGCGCCGGACGGGGGGTCTCCCGTTCCAGACCCATAAACCGCCTCCGGTCGTGTTCATGCCCGTGCCCCGCGAGGATACGGAGGGGACGGGCTACCGGTCGATGGTCTTCGGCGTGGACGTTCGACGGTTTTTCGACGGAGGTTCCGGCGGTCTTCCGTGCGGGTGCGGTGGATCGGGCGCCCGGAAGCCGTCAGGGCCTGCCGGCGGGTGCAGCGCCGGCAGGCCCTGGTTTCCCGGCCGGTGCGGACCGTCTCGGTGGCGGTCCGGATCAGCGGCCGGAGATCCCCGGTGGGGGCGGGGACCGTCGGTGGGAACCGTGCGGGGCCCGCCCCGTCAGGTGGACGGGCCCCGGTCCGGTGGCCGGCCGGGCCGGCCGGTCGCGGCCCGTTCGGGCCGGTTCCGGTCGGTCCCGTCCGGTGGCGGGCGGTTCGCTCAGAAGGTCAGGCTCCAGGAGTCGATGTAGCCGGTGTCTCCGGCGTAGACGTCCTTGACCCGCAGCTTCCAGGTGCCGTTGGCGAGCACCGAGGAGGCGTCGACGGTGTACGTGGCGATCACGTTGTCGGCGCTGTCGTAGGCGGATTCCTTGAGGGTGGCGTAGCGGCCGTCGGGGGCGACCAGCTCGATGACCAGGTCACCGCGGTAGGTGTGCTTGATGTCGACGTCCACCCGCAGGTCGGCCGGCGCGTAGCCGCTGCGGCCGCTCACCGCGATCGAGGAGGTGACACCGGTGGTGTTGTTGTCCGGGATGGCGACGTTGGTGCTGTTGGTGTAGGTGTCGCCGGCCGGGTCCTCCCCGCCGCCGCTGTCGCCGCCCGCGGCCGCGACGGTCGCTGCGGCGTCGGCCAGGCCGGCGCCGCAGCCGCCGCTGCAGGTGCCGGGCAGGGTGCGGGCCCTGGACTTGATCAGCTGCTCGATCTGGGCCGGGCTCAGCGAGGAGTTGGCCGACTTCATCAGCGCGGCCAGGCCGGCGATGTGCGGGGCGGCCATGCTGGTGCCCTGGTAGTAGGCGTAGGTCTCGCCGGCGGGCCGGGTGGAGCCGGAGTCCACCGTGGAGAGGATGCCGTTGGTCCGGACCGCGGTCTCGCCGCCGGGGGCGGTGATGTCGATGATCGAACCGTAGTTGGAGTAGGAGGCCCGGTTGCCCTCGCGGTCGCCGGCGGCGACGGTGACGACGTTGTCGCAGTTCGCCGGGACGAAGCCGGAGGCGTTGGTGTTGCTGTTGCCCGCCGCGACGACGACCGTGGTGCCGCGGCCCACCGCGCCGTTGATCGCGTTCTGGTAAGTGCTGGAGCAGGTGCCGCCGCCGCCCAGGCTCATGTTGATGACGTGGGCCGGGGTGGGGTTGGCCGGGACGCCGGAGACGGTGCCGCCGGAGGCCCAGATGATGGCGTCGGCGATGTCGGCGGTGGTGCCGCCGCACTTGGCGAGCACGCGGACGGGCTGGATCTTCGCGTTGTACGCGATGCCCGCGATGCCCTTGCCGTTGTTCGTCGCCGCGGCGATGGTGCCCGCGACGTGGGTGCCGTGCCAGGAGGAGGGGCTGTCGTAGGTGGCGCCGCACTCGCCGGCGTAGAACCAGTCGCCCTCGTCGGCGGGGTTGCCGTCGCGGCCGTTGCCGTCCCGCGCGTTGGTGGCGTTGGAGACGAAGTCGTAGCCGGAGACGATGCTGGCGGCGAGGTCGGAGTGGGCGACGTAGCCGGTGTCCAGGACGGCGACGACGGTGCCCCGGCCGGTGGACTTGTCCCAGGCGCCGGGCACGCGCATGCCGGCGGTGGACTCGAAGAGGTCCCACTGACTGCTGTACTGCGGGTCGTTGGGGGCCGCCATCGCGTACATGCGGGTGTTGGGCTCGGCGTAGGCGACGTCCGGGTCGCTCTCGAAGGCCTTGACGATCTCGTTGATCCCGGCCTGCGAGGTCTTGCCCTCCACCTCGTACAGGGCCGCGCCCGTGGCCAGGCGGCGCTCGAACTTCAGCTTCTGCCCGGTCTTCTTCCCCTTGGCCCTGGCCTCGGCCCTCGCCTCGGAGTCGGACTCGGCCGCGCTCGGGGAGGCGTTCGCGGCCTTGGTCCCGGTGCGGTTGTGGTAGGCGACGATGACGCCGTCCGCGGGCGCCTCGGGGAGTTCGGTGCGCTGCTCGCCGGCCTTGGGAGCGGTCTCCCCCGACTGCGGGGCCGCGGTCGCGACGGACGCGGTGGCGGCTCCGGTCATGAGGGTGGCGGTGGCCGCCAGCACGGATATCAGTCTTCGCCTTGGGGCCTTCACAGGGGGGTCCTTTCGAAGCTGCCCGGGCGGGCCGGGCAGTGGGGGTGCCTGGTGCGGGGGTTGCGCCGGGGTTCCGGGCGGGGTGGGGCATGACGTCGGTTCCGCCCGGAACTCCGGTGCCGCCGACCATAGGAACGCCCCGGCGGGCCCCGATACGGGGAAAACCCTTGCGTCCCCTCCCCGGTCCGCGGCGGAGCGGCCCACAGCGCGGGAAACGGGGGGTGTACGTCCGGAAAAGCCCGGATGCAACCACCGGGTCGCCTCCGTGACCGCCCGCCGGCCGCCGGGCGGATCCGCGGCGGCCCGCGCCCACCAGCGCCCGGATATCGGACACTTGGCAACGATTCCCGGAATACTCCGGCCGCCACCCCAGGCACGGGAGCGGACGGCCGCCGAAGGCGCGCCCGACCGCTCCTCCGCCGGCCCCGCGCGCGGCCCGGACGGCGGGCGCGGGCCGCACCTCGCCCACCTACTCCGTACGGGTGAATGCTCGGCCGCCTTTCCAGGCCCGCTCCCCCGAGGGCCGCCTGCACGCTCCGGCCCGTTTCCCGTGGTCAGCCGCCCCCTCCCGCCCCACACACGGAACACGGGCCCCGCAAAGCGGACCAAAATCGCATATGCGCATTCAGCGGTGCGTTCGTAACGTCGTATGTGAAGCCGCCCACACCGGGCGGTGACATCCACCTGGCATCCCACCGAGGAGGACCCAGATGCTCACCCACACCACGGGAACCACCCTTGCCCCCGCCGCTCCGGCGGAGCGGGACATGGTCGCCGACCTGATGACCACGCGCGAGGCCCCGGTCAGCGACGCGCCCGTGTGGGCGCCGGAGGCGATCGGCCTGCTGCTGCTCGCACTCCTGCTCTCCCCCAGGGAGCCGCGGGAGAAGTGACGCGACCGCTCCACAGCGGGATGCGACAGGAAGCGGCATGATGCGACAGAAACAAACGGAATCGGCATAACATGACATACCGCACAAGAGAGGTAGGTCACTGATGCCGAATCCGGACACCCCATCGCGCACGGACTACGCCGCAGCGGTGGAGAGTCTGGCCGACCGTGTCCTCGGTGCCCTGCGGGGCGCCGGGGATACGGCGGTGGTGGCCTCCCAGGTGGACGAAGCCCCCGACCCCAAGGTCGCGCTGGCGGCCGTACGGGTGCTGGGACCGGACGTGTTCGCCCCCGCGCTGCTGGCCGGGGTGCCCTTCGGGTCCGGCGACGCCCGGGCGGTGGCCGAGTCCCTGCGAATCTTTCCGCCCGCTCCTGACGCCACGCCCGAGGCCGCGTGGCGCGACTGGACGACCGTGCGGCTCCTCGCGCGGTACGGCGGTGGCTCCCCCGGCGAAACCCTCACCGACACCCCCGGCGACACCCCGGCCGACAACCCCGAGGACACCCTGGGCGTACGCGAGCCGGCACCCCCCGGCGGCGCCGGCTCCTCCTGGCGCGAGCTGTCCCTGAGCATGGCGCAGCTCTCCCCGCTCGCCCTGCCGAACCTCGACGGCCCCGTCCACGAGGCCGCCCTGGACCGGCCGCGCGACCTGAGCCGGGGCGCCGCCCGCGCGATGCTGCGCCGCGACTACCCCACCGCGGCCCGACTGGCGCGCTGGCTCGCCTGCGCGCTGCACCGCGGCGCACGCCCGGACCTGGACACGGCCGCCCTGGTGCGGCACCTCGAACTGCACTGCGGGGGAGGCGGGCGCACCGCGCTGGACACCGCCGTCGCCCGCGGCCTGCTCAACCGTACGCAGCCGCAGAGGCCGGGAGGACCGACCCCATGAGCACGCCCCGCACCACCGCCGAGGCCCCCGCCCCCGTGGGGCGGTCGGCGCACCGGGTGGCCACCCGCGCCCTCGGCTGGCTGCGCCGCCACTGCGAGCTGGGCACCCTGCCGCCCGGCACCACCTCGGACATGGCCGACCCCGACAGCATCTACAAGCCGCTGGGCGAGACGGCCCTGGCCGCCTCCCTGGTGCTGCGCGAGGGGCTGGCCTCCGCGAGCGAGGAGCGCACCGCCCGCGAGCTGCTCGACTTCGCCTGGTGGGAGCTGCGCGGCGGCGACATGCTCTACGAGCGGCAGTTGCGCTACATGATGATGGTCGACCCGCTGGAGCTGTACGCGCACTTCGTCCGCGCCGGCTACCGCCACCGGCGTCTGGAGGCGCTGCTGGACCACCTCGGCGGCCTGGTCACGATGGACGCCGTCGAGCAGGTGCCCAACCGCCGCCTCGCCGTCGCCAACGCCGCCCGTCTGACGGGCCTGGCGCGCGAGACCGACTGGAAGCGGCTGACCGACGCCACCTGGCTCGGCAACACCCCCGAGCCGTGGGTGATCGACTGGATGACGGCCTACTGCGTGACGCACACCGTCTTCCACATCACCGACTGGGGCGCCCGCCCGGGCGACCTGCCGCAGCACCTGGAGGAGTACCTCCAGCTCTGGCTGCCGGTGTGGCTGGACATCTGGCGGGAGGTCCAGGAGTGGGACCTCGTCACCGAGCTGCTGATCGTCGGAAGCTGCCTGCGCGAGCCGTACGCCGACCCCGTGCTGTGGGAGGAGCTGGCCTCGGTGCAGCACGAGGACGGGCTGATGCCGCGTGACGGCAAGGAGGTCGAGGGGGACGCCGCCCAGCGCTTCCGGGACCACCACCACCCCACCGTCGTCGCGGCCGTCGCCGGCACCCTGGCGCTCTCCCGCGCCGCCCAGCGGTGAGCCCGGTGTCCTCCGACACGGCCTCCCGCCCCGGCCCCGAACGGGAACCCGGCCCCGACACCTCTCCCGACACCGAAGCCGCCACCGGCGCCGGGCCGGACACCGCCACCGACACCACTGACAACGAAGTCCCCACCTCCCGGCCCGAGTCCGCGCTCTCCCTGCCCCTGGAGACGGTCGCCGCCGCCGCGCCCGGCCCCGCGGTGGCGGTCGTGGCGGTACGGGCGGGCGAGTCCAGGACGCTGTGCCGGGGCGCGTCCGCCGCCACCCGCTTCGAACTCGGCTCCGTGACCAAGACGTTCACCGCCCTGCTGCTGGCCGAGGCGGTGGCGCGGGGCGAGCTGGGCCACGACGACCCGATCGCCGGACGCCTCCCCCCGGCCGCCGTGCCCGAGGGCTACGGCGACCGGATCACCCTCGCCCACCTGGCCTCGCACACCGCCGGGCTGCCCGTGCTGCCTCCGGGGCTGCTGGCACGGGCCGTGCCCCGCTTCTACACCAACCCCTACGAGGGCTTCACCCCCGACCACCTGCTGCACGCCCTCTCCCAGACCCGGGTGCGCCACCCTCCCGGGCAGCGGGTGCGCTACTCCAACTTCGGCGTCGGGCTGCTGGGCCGACTGCTGTCGGACGCGGCCGGCGCCCCGTACGGCGAGGCGCTCGCCACCCGGATCCTCACACCGCTGGGCCTGGCCGACAGCACCTGCGACCCCGAGCTGCCCCAGGCCACCGGCCACTGGCACGGCCGCCCCCGCCCGCCCTGGCGCATCCCGGGCCTGCCGGGCGCGGGCGCGCTGCGCTCCAGCGCCCGCGACCTCCAGCGCTACCTGGAGGTCCTGCTCTCCCCGCCCCCGGAGGCGGACGAGGCCCTGCGCACCGCCCTCCACGACGTCACCCGCCCCCGGGCGACCATGCCCGGCGGCGACCGGATGTGCCTGGCCTGGAAGGCGCGCACCCACACCGCCCGCGACGGCGGCGACTTCGACCTGCTGTTCCACTCCGGCGGCACCCGCGGCTTCACGTCCTTCACCGGCTTCTGCCCGGCCGCCCGCGTCGGCCTGGCGGCGGTGACCAACAGCTCCCCCACCCTGCGCGGCACCTTCATCCGCACCGCCTACCGCACCCTGCGCGACCTCGCGGCCGAGATCCCCGCCCGCTGATCCCCGCCCGGTCGGGGACACCGGCGGCCGGTGCGCCCGACCCCCTGTACGCCGCACGCCTCCCAGCGGCAGTGCAGCTCGAACCAGACGGTCTTGCCGATCCCGCAGGGGCGCGGGTACGCGCCCCAGGCGTCGGAGAGGACTGCGACCAGGGCCAGGCCCCGGCCCGACTCGTCCTCCGGCGATGTACCGCGCGGGCGCGGCATGCCGTCGCCCGCGTCGCAGACCTCCACCCGCAGTCCCCGGTCGCCGAGCACGCAGCGCAGGGCGATCTCCCGGCCGGGCGGGGTGCGGGCGTGGCGGCAGGCGTTGGCCACCAGCTCGCTCAGCAGCAGTACGGCCGTCTCCGCCGTCGCGTCCGGCACCTTCCAGGCGCTCAGCCCGTCCCGCAGCAGGGCCCGCGCGCGTCCCGCGCTGCGCGGGTGGTTCGGCAGGCGCCATTCCGCCCGCTCCGGCAGGTGCCCGGCGGAGAGCGGAGCCCCGGGTGTTTCGGGTGCATCGGATCGGTGTGCGGTCATCGTGCCCTCGTACGGGTGGTCTTCGCTGCTCGGGCCTCACACGGTGCCGACCTCTGCCTAGCGTCTCCAGTGACCGGCCGGGTACGGAGCGTGCCGTACTCATGGCACACAAGGGGGAAGGTGGGAGACGATGTCCGAGGGAACCACCCAGCAGCCGCCGGGCCTGGCGTTACTGCGGCAACCAGATCAAGCGCTGGCGCACCTGCGCGGGGATCAGCCGCGAGGCGCTGGGCGACGAGGCGGGATACGGCTACGAGACGATCAAGTCCATGGAGCAGGGCCGTCGCAAGCCGACGGTCCGGCTGCTGGAGGTCGCCGACGAGATGTGCGACGCGCGGGGCCTGCTGGTGGCGGCCCAGGAGTACCTGAAGCCGGAGAAGTTCCCGGCGCGTACGCGGGAGTTCATGGACGCCGAGGACCGCGCCATCGCCCTGCATTCCCACCAGCCATTGCTCATCCCCGGACTGCTCCAGACCGGGGCATACGCACGGGCGCTGATCGGCAACCACTATCCGCCGCTGGACGACGAGACAGTCCAGGAGCGGGTCGCGGCCCGGCTGGAGCGGCGGGAGAAGCTCACCCGCAGGCCGACCGTGGCATTCGGCTTCGTGATCTACGAGGCCGCCCTGCGCACCCGCGTCGGCGGTGACGAGGTGATGCGGGAACAGCTCCACCATCTTCTGGAGATGGGCGAGTTGCGCAATGTCTCCGTCCAGGTGCTCCCCGTCGAGCGCGGGGTGTTCGGCGGACTCAGCGGGCCCATGGTGCTGTTGGAAACGGCCGAACACGAGTACTACGCCTATGCGGAGGGGCAGGAGACAGGTGCGCTCTACTCCGACCCGGAGAAGATCAGCGTGCTCGCCCAGCGCCATGGAATGGTCCGCATGCAGGCGCTCAGCGCCGAGGAGTCGGCGCGCTTCGTCAGGAAGGTGGCGGAGGAGCTATGAGGGACGGCCTGGTCTGGTTCAAGTCCAGCCACAGCGACTCGGGCGGCGGCAACTGCGTCGAGGTCGCCTTCGCCTGGCGGAAGTCCAGTCACAGTGACTCGGGCGGCGGCGAGTGCGTCGAGGTGGCCGCCTGGGCCGACTTCGTCGCGTACGCCGCCCGCGCGTGACCCACCGCCCGGCCGCCGGATGAGCCCGGCGGCCGGGCACACCGGGCTCATCCGGCGGCGGGTCAGCCGAGGGCGGCGAGTTTGCGTCGCAGTACCGTCCGTTCGCGTTCGTTGCCGCACAGCCGAATCGCGCGCTCCAGTTCGGCGCGCGCCTCGTCGGTGCGCCCCAGGCGGGCGAGGAGTTCCCCGCGGACGTTCGGCAGCAGGTGGGAGCCGGACAGCGCCTTTGCACCGGCCAGCCCGTCCACGATGGCCAGGGCCGCCGCCGGTCCCCGCGCCATGCAGACGGCCACCGCCCGGTTGAGGTCTACCACCGGTGAGGGCGCGAGCCGGCCGAGCGCCTCGTAGAGGAGCACGATCCGCTCCCAGTCCGTCGCCTCGACCGAGGGGGCGGTGGCGTGGCACTCAGCGATCGCCGCCTGCAGGCCGTAGGCGCCCAGGCCCCGGCCGGTCCGCTCGGCGCGGGCCAGGGCGGCCCGCCCCCGGCGGATCGCGGCGCGATCCCAGCGGCGGCGGTCCTGGTGCTCCAGCAGCACCGGCTCGCCGTCCGGCCCGGTGCGGGCGGGGAAGCGCGCGGCGGTCAGCTCCAGCAGCGCCAGCAGGCCGTGGACCTCGCCTTCGTCCGGCATCAGCCGGCTGAGCACCCGGGCCAAGCGCTGCGCCTCGCCCGCGAGGTCGAACCGGATCAGGTCCCCGCCCGAACTGGCCGAGGACCCCTCGGTGAAGATCAGGTAGACGACGCTGAGGACCGAGCCGAGCCGTTCGGCCCGCTCTCCGGCCGTCGGCGTCTCGAACGGCACCCGAGCCGCCTTCAGGGTCTTCTTCGCCCGGGTGATCCGGGCCTGCACGGTGGCGGTCGGCACCAGGAACGCCCTGGCGATCTCGTCGCTCGTCAGACCGCCGACCACCCGCAGGGTGAGCGCCACCCGCCCCTCGCGCGGCAGCACGGGATGGCAGGCGAGGAACATCAGCGCGAGGGTGTCGTCGTCGATGCGGTCCGGGTCCCACAGCACGTCACCGTCCTCCCGGGCCGGGTCGGGGGACGCACTCCCCGAGGCGCCCCCTGCGACGATGCCGCCCTCGCCCAGGCCGTGGGAGAGGGCGGCGTACCGCTCGCCGAGGGCGGAGCGCCGGCGGAACGCGTCGATCGCACGACGACGGCCGACGGTGAGCAGCCACCCCGCCGGGTCGCGGGGCGCGCCCTCGCGCGGCCAGTTCACCAGCGCCTCGGCCAGCGCCTCCTGGGCGCAGTCCTCGGCCAGCGCGAAGTCGCCGGTGTACCGCGCGAGCGCGCCGGTGATCCGCGCGGACTCGATCCGCCAGACGGCGGCGACGGCCTCACGGCCGGTGGGGTCGGCCATCTTCCGCAGTTCCCCTCAGAGCTGGCCGGTGGCCTCGCGCCACGCCCGCTCCTTCTGGATCCACTCGTTGTCCTGGGGGAACTCGTCGATCGTGGTGACCCGGCGGATCTCGGTCTTCAGACCCGGGCCGCTCATCGGCGACCGCCTGGCCCATTCGACGGCCTCCTCCTTGGACGCCACGTTGAGGATGTAGAAGCCGCCGAACAGCTCCTTGGTCTCGCCGTAGGGGCCGTCGGTGACCACGGGCGGCTCGGAGGAGTGGTCGACGACCACGCCCTCGGCGGCGTCGTCCAGGCCCTCCGCGGCGACCAGCACACCGGCCCGGATCAGCTCGTCGTTGTACCTGCCGATGGTCTCCAGCATCTGGCCGAAGTCGACGTCCGCCATTCCCGCGAGGGCCTCGTCGGTGGCGCGCATGATCAGCATGTACTTCATGGCTCTGTCTCCCTGGTGGTTCCGGGGCCTCTTCCTGCCCCTCTCACCCATAGGTCGAACGGGAACGGCGCGGATCAACACGGCCGCCGAATTCTTTCCGGGGAACTTCCGGCAGCGTATGGCACGCCCCTGTGCTCCCGGCGGCTCACCGCGCACGCCCCGGCGCTCACGGCGCGGTGGGCGGTTCGGCCCGGTAGGCGCGGTGGAGCAGGTCCGTGAAGGCCGGGGCGGCGGGCAGGGAGGCGGAGCCGATCCGGTGTACGGCGACCCCCGGCGTCCAGGAGTTCATGACGACGGCCCCGGCCAGTCCCGGCAGGTCGGCGAGGGTGACCTCCCGGACGCGCTGGGGGACGCCCAGGCGGTCGAGCCGCCGGCGCAGGACGCCCATCGTGACCCCGGTCAGTACGTCGGCCTCGGGCCACACCACCGCCGAGCCGTCCCAGAAGGCCAGGTTCCAGATCGTCGCCTCGCCGATCCGGCCCCGGCGGTCGGTGAAGGCGGCGTCGTCGAAGCCCTGCGCGGCGGCCCGGCGCAGCAGATACGTCTTGGCCGCCTCGCCGACGAGCTTGACCGAGGGCAGGAACCGCTCGTGCTCGAACGCCGCCAGGGCCAGCGGCCCTTCGGGCCCGGAGGCGGGCGGTCCGGTGCGGACCAACATCTCCGGTTCGGCGTCCGCCGCCGTGAACTCGCCCGCCGGGGAGTACACCACCGCCGTCATTGACACGTCCTGCGGACCGCCCTCCAGCGCCGCCCGCAGGCGGGACCGCACCAGGTCGCCGGGAAGCGCCCGGCCGTACAGCTCCAACGAGGCCGAGCGCAGCCGCGCCAGATGCAGGTCGAGCCCGCGGATCCGGCCGTCGCGCACCTGCATGGCGGTGAAGTGGGCGTGGCCCGCGAAGGCGAGCGGCGCCAGCTCTCCGGCGGTGGCCGTACGGCCGTCGCGGTGGACGGCGTAAGGGGTCGATGGGGTCATGTGCGTCGCTCCGAAGCTCGGGTCCCGGGAGTTCATGGGTTTCAGGGAATTCATGGGTTTCATGGGTTTCATGGGTTTCAGGAAGAGGGGCGGCGGGCGCGGAATGCCCGCTCGCGGGGCGACGTTAGGGCTTCACACCGGTGTGAAGGTCAACTCCCGGGAGGGGCGGGGCACATGCTGATCGGGGAGCTGTCCCGGCGCACGGGGGTCAGCACGCGGCTGCTGCGGTACTACGGGGAGCAGGGGTTGCTCACCCCCGAGCGCGGCCCGAACGGCTACCGCACCTACGGCGAGGACGCGGTGCTCACCGTGCGGCAGATCCGCGCCCTGCTGGACGCGGGCCTGACCACCGAGGTGATCCGCTCGGTGCTGCCGTGCGCCCGGGGCTCGGAGCCGGGCTTCGACTGGTGCGCGGATCTACGGGGCGCGCTGGAGCGGGAACTGGCCGCGTTGGACGAGCGCATCGGCGAGCTGACGCGCAGCCGCGACGCGCTCGCCGCCTACCTCGCACGCCCCTGAGAGCCCCGGGGCTGCCCGGACGCGGCTCACCGCCTCCGCAGCTCCCCCATGCTCAGGAAGAGAACCGCCGCGATACCGAGGAACAGACCTGCGCCCGCGTGGACGCCCCGCTGCTCCGATTCGACCAGCGCCTCGTACTCGGCGCGCGAGAAGATCTCCACCCACTCCCGCGTCGTCTTCTCGAACGCGTGGTAGCTGCCGTACTCGGCCTTCGGGGACTGCGGGCCGGGCCCCTGGGGCAGATCCACGAGCATCAGCACCGCGCCCCCGGCGACCAGCGCGCCCAGTCCCGCCTGCACCTTGCCGGGCAGACACCGCAAAGGCGACCACAGCCTGCGTGGGCGCCCCACGGAAACGAGGCTCCAGACCACCGCCGCCCCGAAGAGCAGGAAGGCCGACGCCCCGCTCGCCACCATCAGCCACCCGGACTCCGGCAGCAGGAGCCCCGGAGGGAGCGTCAGCAGCGCGCACACCAGCGACGCCGCCCCCAGAACGGCCGCCGTCCCACCGAGAATCCTGTAACCCCACCCCACGCCCCCAGCCTCGCACGACGAGCCGCGGGAGGCCCCGGCGTGATCCGCGAAACGGGCGTGGTGCGGTGCCTGCGGCCGCGTACGGCGGAGAAGTGTGTGTTCCAGACCCCGCGCCGGTGCCGCCTTCCGCCGATCCGCCATGCAGAGGTGGAGCGCCTGCAGCAGCTCCGACGCCGCGTACGAAAAGCGCCAACCGGCGTCACCGTCTGCGGGAGACCCCCAACTCGATGAGGTAACGCTTGGTCACCCGGCCCCCGTATCGCTCGTTGATCAGGTCGGCAATGGACGCCAACAGCCCGCGCCTGGCTGCTTCCGGGAGAGCCCGGTGGCCCGAGTAGGTCCGCAGCAGTTCCAGATACTCCGGCGTGGTGTACGTGAGATCCTGCTCGTAGCGACGGAAGACCGTGGGGCCGAAGCGACCGCTTCGCGCTACCTCCTCCGCATGGTCCGAGTTATCGACATCGGCGGCCGCAGGAGGCCGCAGCCCAGGCGGCGTCTCCGGATCGAAGCGCTCATAGCAGCGCTGGACCTCGATGAAGAATTTCTCGGTGCCGCCCATCACATGCTGACTGCGCACCACTGCGAGCGCCCCGCCTGGACATAGGGCATCGGCAGCTTTGGGCACTCGCACCGTCGGGTCGATCCAGTGGAACGCGGTCGCCGCGAGAACAGTGTCGAACGGCTCTGCCGGCAGCGGCCAGCTCTCGAACTCGGCCGTCACCACCTCCACAGCCGGAGCCCCGGCCAGGTTGCGACGGGCGATCGCGGCCATGTGCGGTCCTGCCTCGACGGCCGTGACCCGGCAGCCCCGATCGGCCAGCGGGACCGTGGCCTGGCCGGTCCCGCAGCCCACCTCCAGTACGCGACTGCCGGGACGGGCACCCGCGAGTTCCGCGAGGTCGTCGTACAGCTCCGGCGGATATCCCGGCCTGGCCCGGTCGTACAGTTCCGCGTCCTCGTCGAATATCCGTCTCAGACGCTCCCGTCGGGATTCCTCGGGATTGTCGTCGCGTCGCGTATACGTGGTGATTTCGGACATGCCGAGGAGGCTATGTGCTGCCCGCCCGCCATGAAGCGGAGTCGGATGACTGCTGCGGTCGCTTCGGACCCGACCGGATGCGATCCCCGCCGTACATGCGCACGGTGACCCCGGCAGCAACGAGTCCGGGGCCGTGGCCCCGGGTATGCTGCCTCGTCCTACGGAGCCAGGGGGGATCACCGTGAGCAGCAGCAATCCGCCGTTTCCCGACCGGATCGAGCTCACCGGGGAGGGGCTCGTCCTGCGTGACTGGACGGAGGCGGACGTGGCCGCGATGCCGGATCTGTTCGACCACCCCGACATCGCGTACTGGACGCCGATCGTCTCGCCCTTCGACGAGGCGGCCGCCCGCGCGCGGCTCGACCGGGCCCGGCGACTGCGGGCGGACGGCACGGCCGTACTGCTCGCGATCACCACCGACGGCCGCGCGCCGCTCGGCGAGGCGATGCTGCGGCGCGCCCCCGAGGGCACGGAGCTCGGCTACGCGGTCGGCCCGGCCCACCGGGGCCGGGGGCTGGCCGTACGGGCGGTGCGGGTGATGGCCGCGTACGCCTTCGAGCGGTTGGGCGCGGAGCAGGTGATCCTCGAGCTGGAGGCGGAGAACGCCGCCAGCGTCGCCGTGGCCGCCAAGGCGGGCTTCAGTCTGCTCGACGTGCCGCTGATCGAGGGGGAGGAGAAGGGGCGGCCCTACGTCCTCCAGACGTGGGGGCTTCGGCCGGCGCCGTGAGGCCGCCCGGGCGGGGGTGAGCGCGTCGGCGAGCCGACGTGGGGTGCGCGACCCGCCCGCCGAGCACCCTGCCCACGGACCGTCCGGCGGTGCGCCGCCCGCTCCGGAGGGCCGGGAATCCGGCCCGGAGCTCGGGTGCCGGGGGGCGGGATCCGGGATTCGAGCGCCTTCTCCAAGGAATGGGTGGGAGGTCTCCTCCCACCCTCCCACCCTGCGGTTTTCCACTCTCAGCGACCGGGTCGCCACACACCGCGTCGGCGGTGTAGCGTGCGGAACGACAAGAGAACGACCCCCGCCGGTGGGCCAACACCGGGCGAGGGTCTGACCATCCGGATCGAACGGACCTCGACCCCATGGCTATGGCCAACAGTAGCGCCGACGTGCGCCCGTACGCCCCTCCGATGGCCGCTCCCGGCTACGGAAAGCGCTCCGCTCCCGGACAACTCCCCCGTAAGCGCGGCGACTTCGAACATCTGCCGCCCCGTGAGGCGTCGGTGGCCGCCCATATCGACCGGCTGCCGGACGGCGCGGCGATCGACACCAAGACCCTCGCCCGCGAACTGCCCGCCTACGGGCAGCAGGCGGTGCGGTCCGCGCTGAACGCGCTGTCGCGGGCCGGGCATCTGCGGCGGGTGCGCGAGACCGTGGGCGAGGGCCGCACCCAGTGGGTGTACCGCACGTACTTCTCGCGGACGGCGCGGGACGACGCCTGGTGGGGGGCGTTCCTGCGGGAGGGCACGCCGCCCGGCGAGGCCCCCGGTACGGAACGGGAGCCGGAGCCGGAACCCGCACCGGAGGCCGGGGACGCCGGGAGCGCCGAGGACGTACGGCCGTCCCGGCGGGCGGAGGCGTACGAGGTGCTGGCCGGGCTCGGGCAGACCGATCCGCGTATGACGCTCTCGGCCGCCGAGTGCGCGGCCCTGGCCGACCCGGCCGCCGTCTGGCTGGAGCGCGGGGCGAGCCCGGTGCAGCTCCTGCTGGCGCTGACGTCCGGGCTGCCGGAGACGGTGCACTGCCCGGGGGCGCTGGCCCGGCGGCGGCTGGCCGACCGGCTGCCGCCCGAGGCGGCGGCCGTACCCGCCGTGCCCACGCCCGCACCCGCGTCCGTACCCGCGCAGGGCGCGGCGCCGCGCCGGGTGATGGAGTGCACCGGCTGCGGGCGGCCCGGCCGCCCCGAGGCGCTGCCCGGCGGGCTGTGCCGGGACTGCCGGGGGCTGCCGGAACCGGCTCCGGCCGGGCCGCCGGCCGCCGAGGTGCGCGCCCGGGTCGAGCGGCTGCGGGCGGGCCTGCGCGCCCCGGCCGTACGGGACCGGGCCGTACGGGACCGGGGCCCGGTCCCGGTCTTCGGCTGAGCGGCCGCTCGACCGCCCGGCCGCCCGGCCGATCGACCCGGGCGCCCGCTCAGCCGCCCAGGCTGAGCGGGATCTCCTCGGCGCGCAGCTCCGCGACGGCCGGACCGTACATCCGGGACTTGATGGTGCCCAGGGTGGGGCTGGCCTTGGCGGTCAGGGAGGCGGCGATCTCGAGCGCGGTGGACCGGACGGCGTCCTCCTCCACCGCGCGGTCGACGATCCCGGCGGCCAGCGCGTCCTGCCCGCCGTAGCGGCGGGCGGTGGTCATGGACTCGTGGGCCGTCTGCGGGGTCAGCCGGGCCTGGATGAGGGCGGACATGCCGGGGGTGAAGGGGATGTGGATGTCGGCCTCGGGCAGGCACCAGAAGCCCCGGTCGGCGCGCATCACGCGGAAGTCGTGGGCCAGGGAGAGCATCGCGCCGGCGGCGAAGGTGTGGCCCTGGAGCGCGGCCACGGTGATCAGCGGCAGGGTCAGCACCCGGGCGAAGAGGTCCTGGACGCTCGCGGCGTACTCGGCGGCCTTGTCGGTGTTGGCCAGCAGCCATTCCAGGTCGAGGCCGTTGGAGAAGAACTTGCCGGTCGCCGCGGTGACCAGGGCGCGCGGCCCCTCGGCCTTCTCCACCTCGTCCAGCAGGGCGTTGACGGAGACGAGCCAGTCGGGGTGGAAGCGGTTCTCGCCGTCTCCGAGGTCGAGGACGAAGACGTCGCCTTGGCGGTCGAGCGCGGGCATGGCTGCTCCTTCGGGCGGGAGTGGAACCGGCCGTGTCCTGTCGTGATCTTCCCGAACAAGAACCTACTGACCGGTAACGACGATGGCCGCATGCTACCCAGCCACTCCCCCCGACCACATCCCCGGCACCGGGCCGCCGGACCCCACTCATCGGACAAAAGGGTCTTAGCATATGCCCTGTGGGGTGTCACCGGAGAGGAAACAGGTCCTCTCCCCCGGCGGGTGTCCGGGCCGGGCAGCGTGCCCGGCCCACAGCGACAAGGAGACTCGATGGAGCAGGGTCAGGGCGCACAGCGGCACGGGGAGCGGTCCCGCACCGGGACGCAGGCCGCCCCGTGGGCCGGTGACGCTCCGCAGACCGGCCCCGCCCCCCGGGCCGACCCCGGCCGGGAGGCCGAGGCCGCCGAGTTCGCCGAGCAGATCCGGTCGCTGACCCGCGCCCAGCAGCGGCTGCAGAGCCTGCTCGACGCAGTGCTGGCCATCAGCAGCGAACTGGAGCTGCCCGTGGTGCTGCGCCGCATCGTCACCACCGCGATGGAGCTGGTCGACGCCCGCTACGGCGCGCTCGGCGTACTGGACGAGAGCGGCGAGAAGCTGGAGCAGTTCATCCCCGTCGGGCTGAACGAGGAGGAGGAAGCCGCGCTCGCCGGTGTGGAGCTGCCCCGGGGCCACGGCCTGCTCGGGCACCTGATCCACAACCCCGAGCCGCTGCGGGTCGAGCACATCGGAGCCCATCCCAACTCCTCGGGCTTCCCGCCCGGGCACCCGCCGATGCGCACCCTGCTCGGCGTGGCGATCAGCGTGCGGGGCGAGATCTACGGCGACCTGTACCTGACCGACCGGCGCGACGGCCTCCCCTTCGACGCCCAGGACGAGAACATCGTCATCGCGCTGGCGGGCGCCGCGGGCGTGGCGATCGAGAACGCCCGCCTCTTCGAGCAGGTCCGCTCCGGTGCCGAGAACTTCCAGCGTCTGCTGCTGCCCCGGCTCCCCGACCTCCACCCGTTCAGCGGATCGGCCGTCTACCGGCCCGCGACGGCCCCCGGGCAGCTCGGCGGCGACTGGTACGACGTCATCCTGCTGCCCGACCGCTCCTGCGCGGCCGTCATCGGCGACGTCGTCGGGCACGACCTGAAGGCCGCGGCCTCCATGGCCCAGACCCGCAACATGCTCCGCGCGCTGTTGTACGACCGGCGCACCCCGCCGAGCCTGGTCCTCTCCCAGCTCGACCGCACCCTCCACGCGATCACCGAGAGCTCCGTCACCACCGCCTGCCTGGCCCGCATCGAGCCGGAGGGGGACGGCTGGTGCCTGCACTGGAGCAGCGCGGGCCACCTGCCGCCGCTGGTGATCACACCGGACCGCAGGACGGTCTACCTGCACGCCGATCCCGGTGTGCCGCTCGGGGTGGACACCCAGCAGCCCCGCCCCGACCACACCCACCCACTGCCGGGCGGGGCCACGGTGGTCCTCTTCACGGACGGGCTGGTGGAGCACCCCAGGCGCCCTTTGGACGTGTGCATGGACGAGCTCGCCGAGGTCGCCGCCGCCCACGCCGGCGAGCCGCCGGACAAGCTGTGCCGGATCCTGGCCGACAACCACACCAGCGACGGCCACGACGACCTGGCCCTCCTCGTCCTGCGCACCCCGGAGGCCTGAGGGCGGCCCGGTCCGGTGTCCGCGCGGACACCGGACCGGGCCGCCCGTGCGGCGAGGGGCTTCGGATCAGCCGAAGTCCACGTCGCTGCAGATGTAGTAGACCTGGTCGGCGTGCGAGGCCTTCCAGATCGTGTAGACGACGTGGTGCCCGCTGCGGCCGGGGGCGCTGACGTCCACCCTGATGTCCGAGGCGGGGGCGTACCTGCCGGTCGTCTCGATCAGCTCCAGGTCGCCCCAGCCCAGGCGCTGGGTGGTGGGGTCGAAGCCCTGGCGGGTGACGTAGATCTGCAGGTAGTCGGCGCCGTGCTGGGCCTGGTCGCGCAGGTGCACGGTGAAGTCGCGGCCGACGCTCGTCTTCTTCCACCGGCCGGGGACGTCCATCGCGCGGTAGCGGCCGTCGCTGGTGTGCCCGGCGCTGCACAGCTGGCCGTCGGGGACGAACGCCCGGTGGTTGCCGCCGACGTTGTCGCGGTAGAGGCCGTTCCAGTTCCACATGGCGTTGGTGTCGGTCTGCCATGCCTGCCAGCACATCGGGTCCTCCCGCTGCATGGCCGGGTTCTGGAAGTCGCTGCCCCAGCGCAGCCAGCAGCCGTAGTTGCGGGAGGCGGGGTCGATGACCGAGCCGTGGGCGGAGGCGGTCCCGGCCCACGGGAGCATGCCGAGCAGTACGGCGGCCAGCACGGCGAGGAGGCGGGCCGTCCAGCGGCCACCTAAGACGCGCTCATGACAATTCATCGCGAACACTTCGCTTTCACGCTGTGAGGGGATGCGGGGGTGCGGCCTGGGAGCGCTCCCAGGCCGTCATTCGTGCGTTCCCCCGTGGCAACCGGACCGAAACACATTCGACAGTAATTCGACAGAAATCCACTTCCGCGCCGCCGGACGCGGCCACTCGCGCCACGGCACCACCGACACAGCCGACACAGCCGACACAGCCGACACAGCCGACACCGTGGCATCGTCGGCGCCGTTCCCTTCGACCACAACGACCACTACCACCGGCTGCTGCTGCGGCAGATACCGCCCGGCTGCCGTACCGCCCTCGACGTCGGCTGCGGGACCGGGCGCTTCGCACGGCTGCTCGCGGGGCGGGGGATCGAGGTGGACGGGATCGACGCGTCGGCCGAGGTGATCGGGACCGCCCGCGCGGCATCGGCCAGCCTGCCGCCGCGGTACCGGCCGGACTTCCGCCACATGGATGTCACCCGCACCGAACCGCCGCCCGGACGCTACGACTTCATCTCCTGCCTGGCCGCCCTCCACCACATGCCGTTCGGCACCGTCACCGCGCTGCGGGACGCGCTGGCACCCGGCGGCGTCCTGGCCGTGCTGGGCTGCTACCGGGAGGCGACCCCGGCCGACCGGGCCTGGAGCCTGGCCGCCGTCCCCGTCAACGCGGCTGCCCGGATCACGGTCGCCGCACGGGAGACGGCCCGCCCGCGCCGCGGCCGCGCTGGCCCGCCGTCCGCCGGGGCGCCGGTGAGGCGGCCGGAGGCGACGCTGGAGGAGATACGGCGGGAGGCAGCCGTACTGCTGCCCGGCGCGGCCCTGCGCAGGCTGCTGCTCTGGCGGTACCTGCTGGTCTTCCGCAAGCCCGGCGCGGACGGCTGACCGGCCGGCAGCCCCAGCGGCGGCCGGGCGGTCCATCGGCCTACGAGCCGCCGGAAGCGCCCCCTTCACCTCCCCCGTACAGCCGGTCGAGGCCGACGAGCAGCACCTCGCCGGCCGCCTCCGCCGCGCGCAGGGCGGGGGTGAAGCCCGCCCCGGAGTAGCAGGCGGGGAGGGTGCGCGCGGTGTCCTCGCCGTGGGCGGCGAGATGGGCGATCAGCCGGCGCAGCCGCTCCAGGTGGGTCACGTCCAGCACCTCGTCCCAGCGGGCCAGCCCGACCGACAGCAGCGCGCCGGGGCGCTCCCCGGCCGGCCCCCGCACCACCACCTCGGCGGCGGGGGCGGCCTCCGGCGGCGGATGGGCCGGGGAGCCGTGGAACGCCGTGGCGGGCGCCTCCCCGAAGATGCCGGGGCCGGCGTACCGCACCGCCCAGTCCCGGCACAGCCGGGCGAAATGCGGCGCCGCCACCCGCGCCCCGAAGGCGGGACGCGCCCGGCGCCACAGGCCGGCGGGATCCTCCCGCTCCGCCGACGGGCGCCGCGGCCGGACGACCGCGTACTCGAAGGCGAGCAGCGGCTCGGCGATCCGCAGCCGGGTGACGTTCGGGCGCAGGGCGTCGGGTTCGGTGCTCAGCAGGCCGCTCTCGTGCAGCAGTTCCAGGCAGCGGGAGACGTCGGGCAGCGGGATCTCCACGCGCTCGGCGATCTCGCCGGCCGTGGAGTGACCCGAGGCGACGGCGGCGAGCACGGAGTGGCTCAGGGCGCGGTCGAGGTGGTCGGTCTCCTCCAGCAGCAGCAGCCGCGCCTCGCGGTACAGGGGCGTGCCCGGGTCCAGGACCGTCCGGCACACCCAGGCGCCGAAGTCGTCCGGCCCGCCGGGGGTGTCACCGCGGACGTGGTCGTACCGGTAGGCGGGGGTGCCGCCCACCACGGCGTGCACCAGGAACGCCAGGCGGGGGTCGTCCAGGCCCCACATGCGCGCGGCCTGCCGGAAGTCCGGCGGGCGCACCTCCATCTCCAGATCCGCCAGCCCGTGCAGCGGCGAGGGGCCGCTGAACAGCCGGCGCATCACCGGCAGGTCGCTGCCGCACAGCAGCAGCCGGGGCCGGGCCCCGCCGTCCTCCCCGCCCGCCCCGGCCGCCGCGCCCGCCGCGCTCCGGCGGTGCAGGGCGGCGCAGATCACGGACGGCAGCGACGGGCTCTGCCGCACCAGCCGGGGGAACTCGTCGACCACCACCGGCAGCGGCCGGCCCTCCCCCAGCTCCAGCAGGGCGTCCACGGCCGCCTCCCAGTCGCGCGGGCGGGCGCGCCCGGGCGCGTCTGCGTACTCGGCGGCCCCGGCGAACTCGGCGATCCGCTCGCCCAGCATGCGCAGGGACTCCGACCGCACCGCCTCCTGCGCGCCGAACCAGAAGCCGCCGGCGGCCTCGGTGAGCGCCCGCAGCAGATGCGTCTTGCCCTGCCGCAGACGTCCCGAGACCACGCCGAGGCCGGGTCCGGGGCGGGGGTCGGAGGCGAAGGCGGTGAGCGCCTCCCACTCGGCGTCGCGGCCGAGGACCGTATCCGGCTTGGCGTACCGGAGGGCGTCGGTGCGGGACACGGGCCGCTCCCATCGGTCGGTAGCGCTCCTCCTCCCATTACACCTCCGGCCGCCGGGCGCCGCGACGCGCGTACATCCGCCCGCGGGGCGAGGATGGGAACGGACGACGGGCCGGAAGGGAGCCGGGCAGCCGGGGCCGGGAGCCGAGGAGGGCGGATCCATGGCGCGAGCGGAGGACTCCGCGCGGTACGGCGGGCCGCGCGACGCACCGCACGGAGGACCGCACGGCGGCCACCAAAGTGGCCCCCGTGGCGGGCACCGCTCCGTCCCGCACACCGCCGACCTGCGGGTGGAGGCGTGGGCCCCGACCCGCGAGGAGTGCCTGGCGCACGCGGTGCGCGGCGTCTGCGAGTCGTTCGTGGACCTGTCGGGGGCCGTCGGCCGGCGCCGCCGGGACGTCGAGGTGCGGGCGGAGACGGACGAGGACCTGCTGGTGGCCCTGCTGGACGAGGTGGTGTACCGGCTCGACGCTGAAGGCGAGGTGCCGGTGGACGCGGAGCCGGCCGCCGTGCCCGGCGGGATGCGGGCCGTACTGCACATGGCCGACGTCGGCACGCTCGCGGAGACGGGCGCGGCGCCCAAGGCCGTCACGCTGCACGGGCTGAGCTTCGGCCGCGGCGGGCACGGCTGGGAGTGCTCGGTGACGCTCGACGTGTGAGCGGACCGGCCGGGCGGGCGGGACGGGCGGGGCGGGTGCTCCGGGGCGGTGCCTCCGGACGCGGGGCCGGTACTCCGAGCGGGTGACCGCATGAGTCCGCCGCAATACCATGGACCCCAGGAAAGGGACGAAAAGGTCATATCCGGCCACCGGTTCCGTACGGCGTACCTCGGCGCCCCCACGGCGCCACGACCTCGTTCTCCGAGGGGGAAGATCCATGTCCGCCACTCACGCGGCCGAGTTCGAGCACGTCATCCACACCGCGAACATCTGGCTGAAGGCGGTGTCCGAAGCCCTGGGAACCCAGGACCGGCACCTGGCCAACCGCGTTCTGCGCACCTGGCTGCACACCCTCCGCGACCGGCTCACCGTCGACGCGGCCGCCCACTTCGCCGCCCAGCTCCCCGAACTGCTGCGCGGCGTCTACTACGACGGCTGGGTCCCCAGCGCCGCGCCGGTCAAGTACGACCGCGAGGCCTATGTGAACCGCTTCGCCCAGGAGGCCCTGGTGAGCACCGAGGCCGTCCCCCGGATCGTCCCGGCGGTGACCGAGGCCGTACGCGCGCACCTGTCGCCCGGCCAGCTGGAGCGGGCGCTCGACCAGCTCCCGCACGACGTCCGCACCGTCCTCGAACCCGCACCGGTCCCGGCCGGCTGAGCGCGTACCACTGCTCGCCGGCGCGGACGGCCCGGCCACCGGAACGCACCCGGAGGGGACCGTGGACATCACCCTGACCGAGGAGAGCCCGTTCCGCTTCCGCATCGAGCGGCGGGGCGCGATGCGCGTGCCGGGCACCGTGTTCGCCACACGCGAGCTGCTGCCCGAGGCGGCGGGCGACCAGGCGCTGGAACAGGTGGCCAACGTGGCCACCCTCCCCGGCGTCGTCCGCGCCTCCTTCGCCATGCCCGACGTCCACTGGGGGTACGGCTTCCCGATCGGCGGGGTGGCCGCCACCGACGTCGACGACGCCGGCGTGGTCTCGCCCGGCGGCGTGGGCTTCGACATCTCCTGCGGGGTGCGCCTGCTGGCCGCCGGCATCGACCGCGGGGAACTGGAGCCCCGCCTGCGGGAACTGATGGACGTCCTGGGCGACACCGTTCCGCGCGGCACCGGCCCCGGCGGACTGTGGAAACTCTCCGGGCGCCCGCAGATGGACGAACTGCTGGCCCGGGGCGCCCGGTACGCCGTCGAGCAGGGCCACGGCGTGCCGCGCGACCTGACCTTCTGCGAGGACTACGGCGCCCTGGAGGACGCCGACCCCTCCCAGGTGGGGGCGCGGGCCGTGGAGCGCGGCCTCCGGCAGGTCGGCAGCCTGGGCTCGGGCAACCACTTCCTTGAGGTGCAGGCCGTGGACCGGGTCCACGACGAGAAGGCCGCCGCCGCCTTCGGACTGCGCCCCGGCGAGGTGTGCGTGATGATCCACTGCGGCTCCCGGGGCCTGGGCCACCAGGTTTGCACCGACCACGTCCGCGTCATGGACCGCTCGCTGCGCCGCTTCGGGATCAGTCTGCCGGACCGGCAGCTCGCCTGCGCGCCGGTCGTCTCCCCGGAGGGGCGGGCGTACCTGGGGGCCATGGCCGCCGCCGCCAACTACGGGCGCGCCAACCGCCAGCTGCTCACCGAGGCCGTGCGCCGCGCCTTCGCCTCGGCGGCGGGGGCGGAGGTGGATCTGGTCTACGACGTCTCCCACAACATGGCGAAGACCGAGACCCACGAGGTGGACGGCGTACCGCGCCGCCTGTGCGTCCACCGCAAGGGCGCCACCCGCGCCCTGCCGCCCGGCCACCCGGACCTGCCCGGAGAACTCTCCGGCGCCGGGCAGCCGGTACTGATCCCCGGCACCATGGGCACCGCCTCCTACGTCCTGGTCGGCGAGAGGGGCAACGACGCCTTCCACTCCACCTGCCACGGCGCCGGCCGGGTCTGGAGCCGTCACCAGGCACTGCGCCGGGTCCGCGGCGAGGAGCTGCGCGGCCGGCTGGAGGCCGGCGGCATCGCCGTCCGCCCCTCCTCCTGGCGCGGACTGGCCGAGGAGACCCCGGAGGCCTACAAGGACGTCGACGCCGTCGCCGCCGCCACCGAGGGCGCGGGCCTGGCCCACCTGGTCGCCCGCCTGGTCCCGCTGGGCGTCGTCAAGGGGTGAGGGACTGGCCCGGGCCCGGCGGTCACCGCACGGGCCACCGGGCGAGCCCCCGGGCCGCCGGAAGGCGGGGGCGGGACGTGCCCGCTTCGCCGCCCACCCGGGCGAACGCCGCGACGACAAGCGGTCGGGCCTCGACTTCCCGCCGCCCGGACTCCCCGACCCGATCCGCTTCCCACCGAGGAGCCTCGGATAACGGCGAACGTATTACACGGAACGCAAAAGTCTGCCGAGATGCAAGTGCACGTGCAGATGCACATGCACTTGCACGTGAACTCGACTATAGTGCGCGGGAGTTGGAGTGATCGGCCAGTAGTCGTCCACATGTCCGCAGGAGGTGTCGATGACCCTCGCGTGCACCGGTACGGCGCTCGGGGCGCACACTGAGGCAGCCCGGCGCAGCCGCACCCGGAGAGCGTGTTCCCTTCCGCCCGCGTCCATCGGCGGTGCGCTGTACGACGGCGGCATCGCTCCCGGCGGCTGACCCGGCCGACCGAGCGAGAAGGCCCCATGGCCACGCCGGCCGGGGAGCCGAACGTAACGCGCGAACTCCCGGCCGCCGGCGAACCCCGGCCTCTTCGGCACCTGCGCGGACCACGCGCCCCCGCCGACGGGGCTCCGCCGTCCTCGGCGCGCCATGCACAGGCGCGATGGAGACCGAGGCGGATTCCGCACCCCTTACGCGCCAGAGAGCCCGCGCCCCGACCCCAGGTTTCCTACGCCACCGGGTCGGGTGGGGCTCTCTGCGCGGTGACCTCGCAAGCCCGCGAAGAACCTGGAAGGAACACCAGTCATGCAGCATAAGCGCAACGGCGTCTCCGCCACTCGGCGAGCCGGGGCCGCCCTGCGGCGCCTCGCCCGATGGGGGTTACGGCGCCGCCGCATCGCCGCCGACCACCTCCTGCGGGGCATCTGTTCCGGTATCGGAACCGCCGCAGTGGGACTGGCCGTGGTCTGGCTCCAGTCCCACCACTGACAGCACTCGGGTCAGGGACCGCGGCCCGCCGGCGGTCCCTGACCCGTCCACCGGCCTCCACGGGAGGCCCGAAATTCCTTCCCTGCGGGATGAGGAATGAATTAATCGACGAGCCGGGCCGGACGGAGGCCGCCGACCCGGTTGCGCTCCCTCGCCGGACGTCACCGGCCAAACGGCCGCACTGCCGCGTGGCCACCGCCTCAGAGACCACAAGTACGCCATCGTGGCCGCCACCGCGCTGGCCTCACCCTCCCCCGTGACCGTCCTGACCTCGGACCCCGAGGACCTCCTGATGCTGTGCGGCCCTGGCATCCCTGTGGTCAAAACCTGACACGGTGCCACGCCGGGCGGGCCATTGCTTCCGGCTCCCTGCTGATCGACACAGCTCTGTCCGGTCATCCGGGCAACCGTTGCCGGTGCGCCGAAGACGTTGTCTCTCCGTACGGCCCTGACCAGCCCCACCAAGGCGGCCCGCGCCCGGCGCCGTCGCCGCATCCGCTGAACGACGAAGGACCAGCCAGAAACATTCCTGGCTGGTCCTTCGGAGTGAGCCGCCTAAGGGAATCGAACCCTTGACCTACGCATTACGAGTGCGTCGCTCTGGCCGACTGAGCTAAGGCGGCGATGTGTGCGGCGAACCGCAGCGCGCCCAAGTCTACACAGTGCCCGGGGGTGCCCCGCACCGGATCCGGTGCGGGGCGGGGATCAGGAGCACTTCTTGCCGTCGGCGGGGACCTTCCCCCGCAGCAGGTAGTCGTTGACCGCCGAGTCGACGCAGTCGCTGCCGCGCACGTACGCCGTGTGGCCGTCGCCCTCGTACGTCAGCAGGGTCGCCGAGGAGAGCTGCTCGGCCAGGCCCTGGGACCACTTGTAGGGGGTGGCCGGGTCGCGGGTGGTGCCGACGACCAGGATGGGGGCGGCGCCCTCCGCCTCGATGCGGCGGGGCTCGCCGGTGGGCGGGTGCTGCCAGTACGTGCAGTTCAGGGCCGCCCAGGCGAAGTTGCGGCCGAAGACCTCGGACGCCTCGCGGAAGTCCGGAACGGCCTTCTCCGCCTCGGCCGGGTCCTTGAAGGGGGCGGGCAGGTCCAGGCAGTTCACGGCGGCGTTGGCGTACATGATGTTGCCGTAGCCGCCGTCGGCGCCGCGTTCGTAGTAGTCGTCGGCCAGCGACAGCAGCTCCGCGCCGTCGCCCTTCTGCGCGGCGGTGAGCGCCGAGCGCAGCTTAGGCCAGTAGTACTCGGTGTACATGGCGTTCAGCACACCGATCGTGGCCAGCGACTCGGTCAGTTTCCGCGACTCGCCCGTGGCGATCGGCCTGTCGTCCGTCTTGTCGAAGAAGGCGCTCAGGCGCTCGCCCGCCTCCTTGACGCTCCCGTTGCCCAGGGGGCAGTCGTCGAGCTTGACGCAGTCCTCGGCGAAGGCGGTGAAGGCGGTGTCGAATCCCGCGGTCTGGTCGAGGTTGAGCCGCTCGGAGGTGAGCGAGGGGTCCATGGCGCCGTCCAGGACGAGCCGGCCGACGCGGGAGGGGAAGAGTCCGGCGTAGGTGGCGCCGAGGTAGGTGCCGTAGGAGGCGCCGACGTAGGTCAGCTTGTCGTCGCCGAGCACCTGGCGCAGGACATCCATGTCGCGGGCGGCCTCGACGGTCGAGACATGGCCGAGCAGATCGCCCTTCCGCTTCTCGCATCCCTTGGCGAACTTCTCGAAGGCCGCAGCCAGTTCGTCGATCTCGCCCTTGTCGTCAGGGGTGGCGTCGGTGCGGACGTACTCGTCCATCTCCTTGTCGGTCAGGCACTCGATGGGCTCGCTGCGGGCCACGCCGCGCGGGTCCATGCCGACGATGTCGTACCGGGCGCGCACCGGGGCCGGGTAGCCGACGCCCGCCGCGAGCTGGACGTAGTCGACGGCGGAACCGCCCGGGCCCCCCGGGTTGACGTGCAGGGCGCCCAGCCGCCTGCCGGGACCGGAGGCCTTCTTGCGGGTGACGGCGAGTTTCAGGTCCTCGGACTTCTCCGGCGCGGCGTAGTCCAGCGGCACCCTCAGCTCGGCGCACTGGAAGCCGGAGACACCGCAGTCCTTCCAGCTCAGCTTCTGCTCGTAGTACGGCTTCAGATCCGCCGGAACAGCCTCGGGCAGCGGCTGGAGCGGCTTGGCCGGGCTGACCGCGCGGTCGTCCGAGGGGCGTGACGACGAGTGGGAGGGCTCGGAGCCGCGCTCGGGCTCCGGATCATCCGAACCGGAGCAGCCCGACAGCAACAGCGCGGCCGTCGCGAACGCGACGCCACCGGTACGGAGCAGACGCCTGGTGTCCATGACCTTGGAGCGTATACGGGCCGGAGCCGCCAGAGGGTGAGCCGCCGCCGGAGTCAGCGGTGGCCGAGGAGGAGGTCAGCCCGCGCGGAGCGCCACCGCCATCGCCTCAACGGCCAGCAGCGGGGCCACATTGCGCTCGATGGCGCGGCGGCACTCCAGCACCGCCTCCATGCGGCGCAGCGTCTGCTCCGGACGGGTGGAGGCGGCGATCCGCTCCACCGCGTCGCGGACGTCCTCGCCCGCGATCATCACCCGCGAGCCGAGCTGGCGGACCAGCACGTCGCGGTAGAAGGCGGTGAGGTCGAGCAGGGCGAGGTCGAGGGAGTCGCGCTGGGCGCGGGTGGCGCGGCTCTTCTGCCGCTTCTCCAGGTCCTTCATCACCCCCGCCGTACCGCGCGGCAGCCGCCCGCCCTCGGCGGCGCCGAGGGCGGCGCGCATCTCCTCGGTCTCCTTGGCGTCCACCTCCTCGACGCCCTCCCTGGCGTCCTCGCCGGCCGCGTCGACCAGTTGCTGGGCGGCCCGGAGCGCGTCGCCGATGTCATCCATCCGGGTGGGCAGGGCGAGGACGGCGGCGCGGCGCGTACGGGCCCGCGCGTCGGTGGCCAGACGCCGGGCCCGGTCGATGTGGCCCTGGGTGGCGCGGGCGGCGGCCACCGCCGCCTCCGGTTCGATGCCGTCGCGCCGGATCAGCATGTCGGCGACGGCGTCCACCGGCGGTGTGCGCAGCACCAGATGGCGGCAGCGGGAGCGGATGGTGGGCAGGACGTCGTCGGCCGAGGGCGCGCACAGCAGCCACACCGTGCGGGGGGCGGGCTCCTCGACGGCCTTGAGGAGGGCGTTGGCGGCCTGTTCGGTGAGCCGGTCGGCGGTCTCGTGGACGACCACCTGCCAGCGGCCTCCGGACGGGGAGAGCTGCGCACGGCGTACCAGGTCGCGGGTGTCGTCGACACCGGTGCTGAGCCCGGACGCGCGGACCACCTCGACGTCGGCGTGCGTACCGACCAGCGCCGTGTGGCAGCCGTCGCAGAAGCCGCAGCCGGGCGCACCGCCGAGGGCGCGGTCGGGGCTGACGCACTGCAGGGCGGCGGCGAAGGCGCGGGCGGCGGTCGCCAGGCCGGAGCCGGGCGGGCCGGTGAACAGCCAGGCGTGGGTCATCGCCGAGCCGGAGAGCCCGGCCTGCCCCGGCGCCTCCGGCGACCCGGACCGCCCGGACGTCTCCGCCCGGCCGCCCTCCTTGCCGGAGGCGGCGGCGGTGACGTACGCGTCGGCGTCGCGCGCCGCCGCGGTGAGCTGCTCCACGACCCTGTCCTGTCCGACCAGGTCGTCCCATACCGCCATGTCCCGTCGCCCTCCCTCCGCGCGCCGCCCGGTCCTCCGGTGCCGTCCGCTGCTCGTCACCGCCGCGTGCCGTTCGGCGCCGGTGGACGCCGAACGGCGTCCCCGCCATTGTTCCGCACGGCTGTGACAGCCGCGGACGGCCGGCTCGCGCCGGGGTGCAGCCCCGCAGGACCCCGCGGAGTCCCGCAGGGCCCCACATGGCGTCAGTCCCGGCGGCCGCGGCGGCGGCCGTCCTCCTCGTCCTCGGTGAACTGCTGGTGGGGGCCGAGGAGTTCGTCGGCGAGGGTGGGCAGGTCGTCCATCGGCGTCTCCTCCGCCCACTCGGGGCGGCGGGGGCGGCCGGTCTCGTCGACCTGCGGCAGCTCCCGGGTGCGCTCCTCCCCGGCGGCGGGCGGGGCGGCCGGGGGCTCGGCGCCGGGCTCGTCCTTGCGCAGCGACCACGAGGGCGCCTGCTCCCCGGGCCTCACCCGCGGCAGCGGGGCGGTCTCGTCCCCGGGGGCCGCCGTCGCGCCCGCCGGGGGAGCAGGGGGAGCCTGCTGCGGCAGGACGACCGTCTCCTCCGCGTCCGGCGAGATCCTCGGCAGGACGGTGGTCTCGTCGGCCTCGCCCCCACCGTTCCCGGCACGGGCGCCCGGCCCGGGGCCCTCGTCCTTGCGCAGCGAGTGCCTGCGCCCCGCCTCCCGGGACTCCCGCTCCCGGCGGGCCGCCTCCTCCGCCTCGGCGGCCCTGCGGGCCTGCTCGGCGCGGAGCAGGGCCTCCTCGGCCTTGCGCTGCTTCTCCAGCCGGCGCTCCTCGGCCTCGGCCCGCAGCCGGGCCTCCTCCTCGGCCAGCCGGCGCCTGCGCTCCTCCTCCTCGCGGCGGGCACGCTCCTCGGCCTCGCGGCGGGCGCGTTCCTCCTCCGCCCGGCGGCGGGCCTCCTCGGCGCGCTGCCGGGCCTCCTCGGCCCTGCGCAGCTCCTCGCGGCGCCGGGCTTCCTCCTCCTCGCGCTTCCTGCGCTCCTCCTCCTCGGCGCGCAGCCGCTCCAGACGCTCCTGGCGCTCGCGCTCCAGGCGCTCCTCCTCGGCCTTGCGCGCGGCCTCCTCCTCCGCACGCCTGCGGGCCTCCTCCTCGGCCCTGCGGCGCGCCTCCTCACGGGCGGCGATCTCGGCCTCGGACAGCGGCAGCATCCGGTCGAGGCGGTGCCGCACCACCGTGGTGACGGCCTCGGGCTCCAGCCCCGCGTCCACCACCAGATAGCGGGTGGGATCGGCGGCGGCCAGTGCGAGGAAGCCGGAGCGGACCCGCCGGTGGAACTCGGCGGACTCCGACTCCAGCCGGTCGGGCGCCTCGGTGAACCGCTCACGGGCGGTCTCCGGGGAGATGTCCAGCAGGACGGTCAGATGGGGCACGAGCCCGCCGGTGGCCCAGCGGGAGATCCGGGCGACCTCCGTCGGCGACAGGTCGCGCCCGGCGCCCTGGTAGGCGACGGAGGAGTCGACGTAGCGGTCGGTGATGACGACCGCGCCGCGCTCCAGGGCGGGGCGTACGACCGAGTCGACGTGCTCGGCCCGGTCGGCGGCGTAGAGCAGGGCCTCGGCGCGGTGCGACAGACCGGCCGAGGAGACGTCCAGCAGGATCGAGCGCAGCCGCTTGCCGATCGGGGTCGCGCCCGGCTCGCGGGTGACGACGACCTCGTGGCCCTTGGAGCGGATCCACTCGGCCAGCGCCTCCACCTGCGTGGACTTGCCCGCACCGTCGCCGCCCTCCAGGGCGATGAAGAAGCCGGTGGGCGAGGGGGCCTGGAGCGGCTCGGAGCCGCCGCCGAACGCCTCGCGCAGATCGCGCCGCAGCGGCACGCCCTGCCGGTCGTCGAGGCGGACCAGTACGAGGGCCGCCACCGGCAGCAGCAGCGCGCCGACCAGCATCAGTGTGAAGGCCGCGCCGCCGTGGGCGAAGACGAAGTCGCCGCTGTCGACCCGGTGCGGGCCGATGAGGGCCGCCAGCACCGGCGCGGCGACGGCCGCGAGCCCGACGGCGACGTGCACGGACGCGTGCAGGTGGTCGGTCGTCCGGGCGCGGCGGGGCTCCTCGGTCTCCTCGTCCAGGAGGGTGTGCCCGGTGTTCGCGGCGACCCCGGCGGACAGGCCCGCGAGCAGGAGCAGCAGCAGTACGGCGGTGGTGTCGGGGGTCAGCCCGGCCGCGAGCAGGGCCAGGCCCGCCAGGGCGACGGACAGGGCGAGCAGCCGCCTGCGGGACAGCGTGGGCAGTACGCGCGGGGCCCTGCGCACCCCCGCGGCGGTGCCGCCGGTCAGTGCCAGGACGAACAGCCCGAACAGGACCGGGCCGCCGCCCAGGTCCATGGCGTGCAGCACCGCGAGCGCGGCGGCCGCGGCGACGGCGGCGGCCACGCAGGCGCCGGTCAGGACGAGCAGCGGGGCGGCGCCGGTGCGGCCCCTGTCCACGGCCTTGCGGACGGTCCTGCCGTCGGCGCCCTTCTCCGGCCTGCCGGTGCGGGGGCGGCGCAGTCCCTCCAGCGGGGAGCGGGGACGCGGGGTGCCGCCGCCGGGCAGGTGCAGGAAGTACAGCAGGGCGATCGACGCGGCGAACAGGCCGGCCGCGGCGTACGACGCCAGTGCCGCCTGGTGGGTGGTGAACCACTCGATGCCCGCGCCCAGCAGGTTGCCGACCAGGGTGACGGCGACCAGTCCCGCGGCGGCCGCCGGGATGGCCAGGAAGCCCGTGCGCAGCCACAGGCGGCGCAGCGCGTCGTGGTGGTCCGGCAGGGGGCGCACCGCCGCGCCCTCGGGGGGCGGCGCGGGAAGCAGCGTGGGCGCGGCGCTGTCCTTGGCCACGCCCCGGACCCGTTCGGCGACCCCGGTGAGGAAGACGGTGACCAGCAGGAACGCGAACGCCTGGTCGGGCGTCCAGTCGATCCACAGTGGCGCGACGATCATCAGCGCCAGCCGTACGCCGTCCGCGCCGATCATGGTCCAGCGGCGGTCGAGCACGCCGCCGGAGTCCGCGATGAGGGAGGAGAGGGGGCCCAGCAGCACCGCGCCGAAGAGCAGGGTGGCCAGCAGCCGGACGGCGAAGACGGCCGCGACGGCGAGCGCCACGCCGCGGTAGCCGCCGCCCAGGACGGGGGCGCCTCCCATGGCCGGTACGGCGACGGCCGCCTGGAGGGCCAGCAGCACCAGGACCAGCAGGGCGAGGGCGTCGCCGACCCCGCCGGCGAGCTGTGCGCCCCACAGCCGGCGCAGGGGGGCATGCCTCAGCAGGGCCCGTACGGCGCGCTCGCGGGAGTCCGCGGCCAGGGCGTCGGAGGTGGGGGACACGACCGGTGGCTGCTCTGCACGCGTCATCCCGCCAGCCTATCGGTCGGGGGTACGGGGGCGGCGGTGCGGCCGGGGAAGCGGCCGGGGAAGCTGTTACGGACGAACACGTGCGGAAGGTTCCCGCACGCGCCGCCCGTATGCCTGCCCGCCCTCGCGGGCCTACTCCGTGTCGGCCGCCGCGGTCTTCCCGGCGGCCGTCTTCTTGGCCGCGGCCTTCTTGGTGGTGGTCTTCTTCGCCGCCGTCTTCTTGGCCGCCGTCTTCTTCGCGGCCGTCTTCTTGGCCGCGGCCTTCTTGGCGGTCTTCTTCGCCGGCCCCTTGGCGCGCTTCTCCGCCAGCAGCTCGTACGCGCGCTCCGGCGTGATCGTCTCCACATCGTCGTCGCGGCGCAGTGTGGCGTTGGTCTCGCCGTCGGTGACGTACGGGCCGAAGCGGCCGTCCTTGACCACCACCGGGCGCTCGCTGGACGGGTCGGTGCCCAGCTCCTTCAGCGGCGGCTTGGCCGCGGCCCGGCCGCGCTGCTTGGGCTGGGCGTAGATCGCCAGCGCCTCGTCCAGGGTGATGGTGAAGATCTGCTCCTCGCTCTGGAGCGAGCGGGAGTCGGTCCCCTTCTTCAGGTACGGCCCGTAGCGGCCGTTCTGCGCGGTGATCTCCTGGCCGCTGTCGGGGTCGGTGCCGACCACGCGCGGCAGGGAGAGCAGCTTCAGGGCGTCGTCGAGGGTGACGGTGTCCAGGGACATCGACTTCAGCAGCGAGGCCGTGCGCGGCTTGACGGCGTTCTTGCCGGTCTTCGGGGTGCCCTCGGGCAGCACCTCGGTGACGTACGGCCCGTAGCGGCCGTCCTTGGCCACGATGGGGCGGCCCGTCTCCGGGTCGGTGCCCAGCTCGAACTCGCCGCTGGGCTTGGCCAGCAGCTCCCGGGCGTACTCCACCGTCAGCTCGTCCGGCGGGAGGTCGGCGGGCACGTCGGCGCGGCGGCCGGTCTCGCCCTCGGCGGCCGGCGGCTCCTCGACGTAGGGGCCGTAGCGGCCCACCCGCAGCACGATGCCCTCCCCCACGGGGAAGGAGGAGACGCCGCGGGCGTCGATCGCGCCGAGGTCGGAGACCAGCTCCTTGAGGCCGCCGAGGTGGTCGCCGTCGCCGTTCCCGGCCGCCGCGGCGGCGGCGCCCTCGGCGCCCGGCTCGTCGGTGCCGAAGTAGAAGCGGCGCAGCCACGGCACGGCCTCGGCCTCGCCGGCGGCGATGCGGTCGAGGTCGTCCTCCATCTTCGCGGTGAAGTCGTAGTCGACCAGGCGGCCGAAGTGCTTCTCCAGCAGGCCGACGACGGCGAAGGAGAGGAAGGAGGGGACGAGCGCGGTGCCCTTCTTGAAGACGTAGCCGCGGTCGAGGATGGTGCTGATGATCGACGCGTAGGTGGAGGGACGCCCGATCTCGCGCTCCTCCAGCTCCTTGACCAGCGTGGCCTCGGTGTAGCGGGCCGGGGGCTTGGTGGCGTGGCCGTCCGCGGACATCGCGGTGGCGGTCAGCGGGTCGCCCTCCTCGACGCGCGGCAGGCGGCGCTCGCGGTCGTCGAGGTCGGCGCCGGGGTCGTCGGCGCCCTCGACGTAGGCCTTGAGGAAGCCGTGGAAGGTGATGACCTTGCCGGAGGCGCTGAACTCGGCGTCCCGGCCGTCCCTGCCGCGGCCGCCGACCCTGACCGTGACGGACTGCCCGGTGGCGTCCTTCATCTGGGAGGCGACCGTACGCTTCCAGATCAGCTCGTACAGCCTGAACTGGTCGCCGGTCAGGCCCGTCTCGGCGGGGGTGCGGAAGCGGTCGCCGGAGGGGCGGATCGCCTCGTGTGCCTCCTGCGCGTTCTTGACCTTGCTGGCGTAGGTGCGGGGGCGCTCGGGCAGGTAGTCGGCGCCGTAGAGCTGGGTGACCTGGGCGCGGGCGGCGGCGACGGCGGTGTCGGACAGGGTGGTGGAGTCCGTCCGCATGTAGGTGATGAAGCCGTTCTCGTACAGCTTCTGCGCCACCTGCATGGTCACCTTCGCGCCGAAGCCGAGCTTGCGGCTGGCCTCCTGCTGGAGGGTGGTGGTGCGGAAGGGTGCGTACGGCGAGCGGCGGTACGGCTTGGACTCCACCGAACGGACGGCGAAGTCGGCGCCCTCCAGGGCGGCGGCCAGCGCGCGGGCGGCGGCCTCGTCCAGGTGCAGGACGCCCCCCTTGTCACCGGATCCGGAGCCGGATCCGCCCTTGAGCCGGCCGTCGGGGCCGAAGTCGCGGCCCTGGGCGACACGGCGGCCGTCCACGGCGCTCAGCCGGGCGGTGAGGGAGGCCGGGTCGGCGGCGTCGCCGGAGCGGCCGGTGGCGAAGGTGCCGGTCAGGTCCCAGTACTCGGCGGAGCGGAAGGCGATGCGCTCGCGCTCGCGCTCGACGACCAGGCGGGTGGCGACGGACTGCACACGGCCCGCCGACAGGCGCGGCATGACCTTCTTCCACAGCACCGGGGAGACCTCGTAGCCGTAGAGCCGGTCGAGGATACGGCGGGTCTCCTGGGCGTCGACCAGGCGCTGGTTCAGCTCGCGGGTGTTGGAGACGGCGGCCCGGATGGCGTCCTTGGTGATCTCGTTGAAGACCATCCGGCGCACCGGGACCTTGGGCCTGAGCACCTCCTGGAGGTGCCAGGCGATGGCCTCGCCCTCGCGGTCCTCATCGGTGGCCAGGAACAGTTCGTCGGACTCCGCCAGGAGCTGCTTGAGCTTCTTGACCTGATCCCTCTTGTCGCTGTTGACGACGTACAGCGGCTCGAAGTCGTGGTCGACGTTGACGCCGAGCCGGGCCCAGGACTCGCCCTTGTACTTGGCGGGGACCTCGGCGGCTCCGTTCGGCAGGTCGCGGATGTGCCCGACGCTGGCCTCGACCACGTAGCCAGGACCGAGGTAGCCCTTGATCGTCTTGGCCTTGGCCGGCGACTCGACGATCACGAGTCGGCGCCCGCCGTCTGCGGTCTTGCTGGTCGGGGACAACTTCTTCTCGCTCTTCTCCGGTCGGTGGTCCCGCTTCGTCGGGTCGGTCTGCTCTCGGCGTGTTTCACGCTTCCGTGCGGCTGCGCTCTCGCTGCGGAGTGTGACGGTACCTCCCGCCCCCGTGTCAAACGGGAAAAGTCCGCAACGCCACTCGAACGGTAACCCGATGAGATAACCATCTCCCCGTGTTCGCCGGATCCGCCGTCCGGGTCCCGGCGCCGTGCCCGCCGGAGCGCGGCGGTGGGTGGTCGCCCGGGCCCGCGGCCGTCCGGCGGAGCCTTCACCGCTCGGTTACTCGAACGGTAACCCGACGGCCGCCATTCCTGCGCCCCCGCACCGGCTGGCAAGATGTGGCCGTCTGTACGTCCCAGCCACACACCGGGGGAACCTCCCATGTCCGACCCCAGCCAGCAGAACCCGTACGGCCAGCCCCAGCAGCCGCAGAACAACCCCTACGCCCAGCAGCCGGGCCAGCCCGGTCAGCCCGGTCAGCCCGCGTACGGCTATCCGCAGCAGCCGGGCCAGCCCGGGTACGGCTACCCCCAGCAGCCCGGCCAGCCGGAGTACGGCTACCCGCAGCAGACCCCGCCGCCCGCGGCGGGCGGCTACACCGGCGACCCGAACGCCCCGTACGGCTACGACCCCTACGGCCGTCCCTACTCCGACAAGTCCAAGGTCGTGGCGGGCGTCCTCTCGCTCTTCCTGGGCGGCTTCGGCATCGGACGCTTCTACACCGGCCACACCGGCCTGGCCCTCGGCCAGCTGTTCACCTGCGGCGGCTGCGGTATCTGGTCGCTGATCGACGGAATCATGCTGCTCACCCAGGACAGCCCCACCGACGCACAGGGCCGCGTGCTGCGGAGCTGACCGCGATGACCAAGGTGACCGGGAGGACGGAAACGGAAACGGGAGCGGAAGGGGCCGGGGAGGCGGGCGGGAGCCGGGGTACCGGAGTGCTCGCCCGGGCCGCGCGCACCCTGCGCACCCATCCCGCCGCGCCGCCGCTGGGCTCGCTCGCGGCCGGACTGGCCGGTGCGGCCTACCTGTGGGGGACCAACCCGCACCAGGCCGGGCAGTGGCTGCCGCGCTGCCCGCTCAACGCGGTGACCGGACTGCTGTGCCCGGCGTGCGGCGGCACCCGCATGACGTACGACCTGATGCACGGGGACGTCGTCGCCGCCTTCCACGACAACGCCCTGCTGCTGACCCTCGGTATCCCGGCCGCCGCGTACTTCGGCGGGCGCTGGCTGGTGGAGGGGCTGCGCGGGCGCCGCTACCGGCCGAAGCTGGGGAAGGTCGGCACGACTGTGGTGCTGGGGACGGCCGTGGTGTGGGCGGTGGTGCGCAATCTGGTCGGCTGAGCTCCGGCCGGCGGTCCCCGCCCGTCGCCCGCGGGGCTCGGATGCCGGACGTTTTCGCAGGTAGGTGACGTGCCATCGGATCACTGTTCGATCACGACCGCGGGTTCGCCGCAACCCTCGCCGGACCTCGGTGGTCTGGGATTCCGCCACGGCACGTCTGGTGCATGACATCAGCGGCCGTGGCGTGTCCCCGTCTGAAGCACGAAGGAGCCACCCATGGCGTTCTCCGGCACCGCGCCCAACGGCCAGCCGTACTCCGACAAGTCCAAGATCACCGCTGGTCTGCTGCAGATCTTCCTGGGTGGCCTGGGCATCGGCCGTTTCTACACCGGCCACACCGGCATGGCGATCGCCCAGCTGCTGACCTGCGGCGGTCTGGGCTTCTGGTCGCTGATCGACGGAATCCTCTTCCTCACCAGCAACGACCGCACCGACAAGCAGGGCCGCGTCCTGCGCGGCTGACGGCCGGCCGGTGACCGGGCGCCGTCAGGGCGCACGCGACCCGGCGGCCCGTGCCTCCCGTCGTCGGGAGGCACGGGCCGCTCCCGTTACGCGGGGCCCGGGCTTCGGAGCCGGACGGCTCACAGGCGTGTGAACGCCCAGAACCCGGCGGCCAGGAAGGCCGCGCCGAACACCGAGGCGAGCACGGCCGCGGTGGCCTGCTCGGCCCCCTCGGCCACCGGCCGGCGCAGCCGTACGCGCACCGAGGTCCACAGCAGCAGTCCGGCGCCGAACAGGGTGAAGGCCGCTCCGGCGAAGACGGCGGGTCCGCTTTCCATGCGGAGCACGGTGGCACCCGCGGGGATCGCGACGGGGAACGCCGGGTGAACGCCGTTCGGACAGCCGGGCGAGCTCTGGCCAAACGTACGGCCCGCCCGCCCCGGCCCCTACTCCCCTCCCGCGGGCAGCAGGAAGCCCTGCTCGACCAGGAGGCGGATGGACTCCGGGGTCCGGTCGCGCAGTCCCACCGGGTCCTCGCCGAGAAGCTGGGCGATGGCGTCGACGATGCGGCCGGCCGGAAGCGATCCGTCGCACACGCCGGCGAAGCCCGCCCCGACCGTGTCCACCCTCGTCGCGCGCCGCATACCGCGGTTCTGACGGAGCACCACGTACTCGGGGTCGTCCGCGCCGGGCCTGCCGATCTGCTCCTGGGCGACCTCGTCGGCCAGTACGAAGCGCGTGGCGAGCAGGGCCGCGTCGTCCGCGGCGCGCAGGAAGTCCCGGCGCTCGAAGTGGGCGCGCACCTCCTCGCCGAGCGGCTGCTCCACCGGGTGCGGCCACTCCTCGACGGTGACCGACGGGCTCCGGGCGCCCGACTTGCGCAGGGTGATCCAGCCGAAGCCGACACCGGTGGTGCCCCCGGCCTCGAACTCCTCCAGCCAGGCGTCGTAGTGCGCGGCGTAGGCGGCCGGGTCGCCCAGGTGTTCGCCGGCGTCGCGCAGCCACAGTTCGGCGTACTGGGCGGTGTCCTGCACCTCACGCTGCACGATCCAGGCGTCGCAGCCCTCGGGCACCCAGGAGGCCAGCCGCTCCCTCCAGTCACGGCCCTCGATGTGCCGCCAGTTGGCGAGCAGCTGGCAGTAGCCGCCGTCGGCGAGGTGGGCGGCGGAGCGCTCGACGAGGGTGCGGCACAGGTCGTCGCCGCCCATGCCGCCGTCGCGGTAGGTCAGGCGGGTGCCGTCCGCCGTGCGGGGGGAGATGACGAAGGGCGGGTTGGAGACGATCAGGTCGTAGGGCGCCTCGCCCTCGACCGGCTCGAAGAGGGAGCCCTCGCGCAGATCGGCCTCGGGCGCTCCGGAGAGGGCGAGGGTGAGCCGGGTCAGGCGCAGGGCACGGGGGTTGAGGTCGGTGGCGGTGACGGAGCCGGCGTGCCCGGAGGCGTGCAGTGCCTGGACGCCGGAGCCGGTGCCCAGGTCCAGGGCGCGGGCCACTGGGGTGCGCACGGTGATGCCCGCCAGGGTCGTCGAGGCGCCGCCGACACCGAGGACGAGCCGCGATCGGCCGGCCGTGCCCGCAGCCGCGCCCGTACCGGCGCCCTCGGCCGTACGGATGCCGCCGGCGCCGCCGACAGCGCAGCCGAGGTCGGAGACGATCCACCAGTTCAGCCCCTCCGGCCCGGCGTACGGGCGGACGTCCACGGTGGCGGAGACGGCGTCGCCGCCCGCGTCCGTGTCCGCTCCGGCGTGGCGGCGCAGCCAGCCGTCGGTGAGCGCCTCGTCGGCCGGGAGCGCCGAGCGGGCCCGCTCGTAGGGCACCGGATGCTGGAGCAGGAACAGCCGCACCAGCGTCTCCAGCCGATCGCCGCCGCGCGTGGCGCGCAGCGCGGGGACGGTCTCGTTGCGGGCCAGGGCCGCGTAGGCGGGGGCGCCGAGCAGTTCCAGCAGCCCGTCGGGGGTGAAGCCGGCGGCGAGGAAGGCGTCGCGCAGCCGGGGGAGGGCGGGTCCGGGGGTGGGGAGGCGGTCACTCACCTCCCCATTGTCACGCGGAGCGCCCCGGCGTACCCAGGCCCCCGCGCGCGTCCTGCTCCCGGGGCACTTCCGGGCTGCTTCCGGACCGTCTCCGGGCCGCTTCCGGCATGCCGGGCTACCCGGCCTACCGGGCCTCCCCCGTCCCTCTGCCTTCCGCCACCGTCTTCCGCTAAGCCGCCGAGGCGGACGGCGCCGGCGACGGCCTCCGGCAGCCGTTCTGACCCGCTATCGCCTCCTGGAGATCGCCCTGCCGGAACTCGCCCAGCGCCTTCTCCACCTCGCCGAACTGCTTGGGAAGCTTGTCCATCTCCCCGGCGATGTCCTGCAGCCCGTCGGCGAACTCCGACTGGTCCTTCTCGTTCAGTGCCTCGGCCCGCTCACGGAGGTCCGCGTACGTGGCCGAAAGCGCGTCGAGCCGCTTGATCGCGTTCTTCTGAATCCGGGAGCCGTCCTCCAGCGGCGGAACACCCGCCTTGCGCACGGCGGTGGACAGGGCCTTGTAGGCGGTGGAGAGATCACCGAAGGCCTCCGCGTCGGTCTCCTTGATCTCCTCGGGGGTCTTGTCCCCCTCGGTGATCCGTGCGAGTGCCCGGTTGGCGCCGTCGATGGTCTTGTTCTGCTTCTGCAGCGAGCCGCAGTACTCCTGGGCCCACCGCTCGGCCTCCTCGTTGCCCTCGTCGCCGCACCCGCTCAGGGCGAGCACGAGCACCGCGGTACCGGACAGCGCGGCAGCAAGCTTCTTGTTCACTCCGGATCGATCCCTTCGTGGGTGTTCGGCCCGGAACATACACGCAGGAGGTTCACCGGCCGTGGACCGGTGGGGTGAATAGTTCACATTAAAGGTTTGGATACCCATTTGTGTTGAGCGCATCTCACATGGTCCGCCCCCGGCACATGGCGGTGGGCGGCGCCCTGGAGCGCCGCCCACCGCCCACCACCATGTGCCGGGGGCTTCCCCTGCGAAGCCCCCGGCCGGCCCCGCTACGGCCCCGCTAGGGCGCTGCTAGGGCGCTGCCACCGGGGCCCCGGGCTCGGAGGGACCTGACGACCCCGACGGGCCCTGCGCGCCCGGGGAGCCGGAGGGGCCCGGCGCTCCGGAAGTACGTCCGGCGGTACCGCCGACGTCCTTCCCGCCGCCTTCACCCTCCTCGCCGCCTTCGCCGCCGACCGCGATACCGCGCCGCTTGGAGACGTAGACCGCCCCGATGATGACGCCGAGGGCGAGGACCGCGATGGCGGCCCGCGCTCCGGGACTGGCGTCGTCGCCGTAGCTGAGCTGCACCACGGCGGGCGCGATCAGCAGTGCCACCAGGTTCATCACCTTCAGCAGCGGGTTGATCGCTGGCCCCGCGGTGTCCTTGAACGGGTCGCCGACCGTGTCGCCGATGACCGTCGCGGCGTGCGCCTCGCTGCCCTTGCCGCCGTGGTGGCCGTCCTCTACCAGCTTCTTGGCGTTGTCCCAGGCCCCGCCGGAGTTGGCGAGGAAGACCGCCATCAGCGTGCCCGCGCCGATGGCGCCGGCGAGGAACGAGCCGAGCGCGCCGACGCCGAGCGTGAAGCCGACGGCTATGGGCGCCATGACGGCCAGCAGGCCGGGTGTGGCCAGCTCGCGCAGCGCGTCCTTGGTGCAGATGTCCACCACCCGGCCGTACTCGGGCTTCTCGCTGTAGTCCATGATCCCGGGCCGCTCGCGGAACTGGCGCCGCACCTCGAAGACCACCGAGCCCGCCGACCGGGAGACGGCGTTGATCGCCAGCCCGGAGAAGAGGAAGACGACGGAGGCCCCGAGGACCAGGCCGACCAGGTTGTTCGGCTGCGAGATGTCCAGGCTCAGACCCAGCTCCCCGGCCCGGGCGCCCACGTCCGACACCGCGCCGGCGATCGCGTCGCGGTAGGAGCCGAAGAGGGCCGCGGCCGCCAGCACCGCGGTGGCGATGGCGATGCCCTTGGTGATGGCCTTGGTGGTGTTGCCCACCGCGTCGAGGTCGGTGAGCACCTGAGCGCCCGCGCCCTCGACGTCGCCGGACATCTCGGCGATGCCCTGGGCGTTGTCGGAGACCGGGCCGAAGGTGTCCATCGCGACGATGACGCCGACGGTGGTGAGCAGGCCGGTGCCCGCCAGGGCGACGGCGAACAGCGCCAGCATGATGGAGGCGCCGCCCAGCAGGAAGGCGCCGTAGACGCTGAGCGCGATCAGCAGCGCCGTGTAGACGGCGGACTCCAGGCCGATGGAGATACCGGAGAGGATCACGGTGGCGGGACCGGTCAGCGAGGTCTTGCCGATGTCGCGCACGGGTCGGCGGCTCGGTTCGGTGAAGTAGCCGGTGAGCTGCTGGATCAGCGCGGCGAGCACGATGCCGATGGCGACCGAGACCAGGGCGAAGACGCGCGGGTCTCCGTCGTGGCCGGCGATGGCGGTGTCGGTGACACCCTCCAGCTCGCCGAAGCTGCCCGGCAGGTAGGCGAACGCCGCGACGGCCACCAGGACCAGGGAGATCACCGCGGAGATGAAGAAGCCGCGGTTGATGGCGGTCATGCCGCTGCGGTCGGCGCGGCGCGGCGCGACCGCGAAGACGCCGATCATGGCGGTGAGGACGCCGATCGCCGGGACGAGCAGGGGGAAGGCCAGCCCGTAGTCGCCGAAGGCGACCGTGCCCAGGATGAGCGCGGCCACCAGGGTGACGGCGTAGGACTCGAAGAGGTCGGCGGCCATGCCCGCGCAGTCGCCGACGTTGTCGCCGACGTTGTCCGCGATGGTGGCGGCGTTGCGCGGGTCGTCCTCGGGGATGCCCTGCTCGACCTTGCCGACGAGGTCCGCGCCCACGTCGGCGGCCTTGGTGAAGATGCCGCCGCCCACCCGCATGAACATCGCGATCAGGGCGGCTCCCAGACCGAAGCCCTCCAGCACCTTGGGCGCGTCGGCGGCGTAGACGAGCACCACGACGGCGGCCCCGAGCAGACCGAGGCCGACGGTGAACATGCCGACGACCCCGCCCGTACGGAAGGCGATCTTCATCGCCCGGTGGGATACCTCGGTCAGGTCCTTCGCGGGTTCTCCCTCAGCGGGGGTCGCCTCCCGGGCTGCGGCCGCGACCCGTACGTTGCTGCGTACGGCCAGCCACATGCCGATATAGCCGGTGGCCGCCGAGAAAGCGGCGCCGACCAGGAAGAACGCCGAGCGTCCGATTCGCTGGCCCATACCGTCGGCCGGGAGCAACATCAACAGGAAGAAGACCACGACGGCGAATATGCCGAGGGTGCGCAACTGCCGTGCGAGGTAGGCGTTCGCGCCTTCCTGTACGGCGGATGCGATCTTCTTCATGCTTTCGGTGCCCTCGCCTGCGGCGAGCACTTGACGTACCAGTACCACGGCGACCGCCAGGGCCGCCGCGGCGACGAGCGCGATCACCAGCACCAGGCCGCGATTGCCGCTGGTGAGCACGGCGTCGGCCAGTTGTAGCCGGTTCTGGAAAGGGGTGTGGTGCCCCGCCATTCGTCCTCCTTGACGTTTGGCACATGGGCGCGCGCAAGCACGCTCAGGCGTCCTGCTGCAAAGATGTGGACGGATTGTAGGGAGCTGCTTCGGCTCACAACAGAGTGCGGTATTTCCTGCCGGTCCGCACCCGCAAAGATCGAATAGCGGGCACCGGAGATAATTCCCCTGAACGGCCGGGATATTCCTCTCCGGTGGCGCGGAAGAAAAGATCTCGGAATACCCGGAGATCACCCGGACGGACCTCGGATACGGATATACGCAGGTCGGCCGCGGCGGAGCGGGAACAGCCGGGAGCGGGGCGGTCCATGGCCGGACCCGGAGCAAGCCGGACGTGGAGTGGGCCGGGGCGAGACGGGCGGAGTGGTCCGGACGGGGCCGGACATGAGCCGGACATGGGACAGGCGCCCCGGGAAGGGGCGCCTGGGTCGGCCCGGGAGGGCCGGGGAGACGTGGAGCCGGCAGTCTCACGCGGGCGGACCCGCGCGGGAAGGTCAGTCGAGCGGCTCGGGGTTGGTCGGCCAGCTCATGCGGATCAGGCCGCCGCGCTCGTCGGCGGTCACCTCGACGTCGTCCACCAGCCCGCTGATCACCGCGAGCCCCATGTCTACCTCGTCGTCGCCCTCGGCGCCGTCCCCGCTCCCGGGGGAGGCGTGCGCCCCGCCCAGCGCCGCCTGGGGAACATCGTCACCCACCTCGATGCGGAAGACCTTCTCGTCCTCGGTCAGCGCCACCCGGACGGGTGTACCGAGTCCGTGGCCGACATGGAGGCCGACCGCTCTGCTGCACGCCTCGCCCACCGCGAGCCGTACCTCGTCCAGTACGGCGTCGTCGACACCGGCCCGGCGCGCGACGGCGGCCGCCACCAGACGCGCCGTCCTCACATGCTCGGGCAGCGCACTGAAGCGCAGTTCGACGGTGGCCATGCCATCCCCCTCGGTAATGCCTGCGGTCACCCGGTGACCTGGTGCCTGACGGCCGTTCAGGGGCGCCGGACCGGTCAGGTGCCGGTCCGGCGCCCCTGAGCGCCTTGCGCGAGCTCGTTCGGCCCGACTCTCAGTCGGTGGCCGCCACGGCCTCGTCGACCGAGGTGTGGATGGGGAACACCTTGGTCAGGCCGGTGATACGGAAGATCTTGAGAATGCGCTCCTGGTTGCAGACCAGGCGCAGAGATCCCTCGTGGGCGCGTACGCGCTTGAGTCCGCCGACGAGCACACCGAGGCCGGTGGAGTCGAGGAAGTCAACGCCCTCCATGTCCACGACCAGGTGGTAGCTGCCGTCGTTCACCAGCTCGACCAGCTGCTCGCGCAGCTTGGGCGCGGTGTATACATCGATCTCGCCACCCACCGAGACGATCGTGCGATCGCCGACGGTACGGGTCGACAGGGACAGGTCCACAGATCCTCCAGCACCTTGCTATCGAGCGGTCCGCCCCCTTGGCGCCTCCACACCGGAAGGTGAGGACGGGCCATCCCCACCGGACGTGGGGAGGTCGTCTCCCCGCCGAAGGTAGAGGACGGATCGGCAGCCGCAGAAGCATTCAATCACTTACCCGGGGGCCTGCACGACGCCTTGCGACCATTGTCCGTCGCGCCGGTGACACACTCGATTCCGATGGCCACCGACCACCGTGCGACGTCCGCAGGCACACGCCCCCCGTCCCCGTCTCCCCGAACGGTCCTCGAAAGCCTTGCCGCGGGGGCGGACCGGGCCGTGCGCATCACCCATGTGGAGCACCTGCCCCCGCGGAACGGTCGTCATGCGGACTGGCCTGCTCAGATTCGGCCGGAAGTGGTCGATGCGATCCGCGCCGCGGGCATCGACCATCCGTGGGAGCACCAGGCCCGTGCCGCCGAGCACGCGCTGCGGGGGGAATCCGTTGTGGTCGCCACCGGCACGGCGTCGGGCAAGTCGCTGGCCTACCTGGCCCCGGTGCTCAGCGTGCTGCTGGAGGGCGCGCAGGCCCCGAACGGGCGCGGCGCCACCACCCTCTACCTCGCTCCGACCAAGGCACTGGCCTCCGACCAGCGGCGGGCCGTGAGCGAGCTGGCCGCACCGCTGGGCAGCGCCGTCCGCCCCGCGGTCTACGACGGGGACACCCCCGCCGAGGAGCGCGATTGGGTGCGCCGGTACGCCAACCACGTGCTCACCAACCCCGACATGCTGCACCGCGGGATACTCCCCGCCCACCCCCGATGGGCCTCCTTCCTGCGCGCTCTGCGCTATGTGGTCGTCGACGAGTGCCACACCTACCGCGGCGTGTTCGGCTCCCATGTCGCCCAGGTCCTGCGCCGACTGCGGCGCGTGTGCGCCCGCCACGGCTCCGAGCCGGTCTTCCTGCTGGCCTCCGCGACCGCCGCCGAGCCGGGTGAGGCGGCCGCCCGCCTCACCGGCCTGCCCGTCACCGAGATCACCCAGGACGCCTCCCCGCGCGGCGAGGTGGTCTTCGCCCTCTGGGAGCCCCCGCTGACGGAGATGCACGGCGAGCGCGGCGCCCCCGTGCGGCGGACCGCCACCGCCGAGGCCGCCGACCTCCTGACCGACCTCGCCGTCCAGGGCGTGCGGACCGTCGCCTTCGTACGCTCCCGGCGCGGCGCCGAGCTGATCTCGGTGATCGCCCGGGAGCGGCTGTCGGAGGTGGACCGCGCCCTGGCGGGGCGGGTCGCCGCCTACCGGGGCGGCTACCTGCCGGAGGAACGCCGCGCCCTGGAGCGCTCCCTGCACTCCGGTGAACTTCTCGGTCTGGCCGCCACCACCGCGCTCGAACTCGGCATCGACGTGTCCGGCCTCGACGCCGTGATCCTGGCCGGCTACCCCGGCACCCGTGCCTCCCTGTGGCAGCAGGCCGGACGCGCCGGACGGGCGGGCCAGGGCGCCCTGGCCGTCCTCGTCGCCCGGGACGACCCGCTGGACACCTACCTCGTCCACCACCCGGACGCGATCTTCCGCCGCCCCGTGGAGTCCACCGTCCTGGATCCGGACAACCCATATGTCCTCACCCCCCATCTGTGCGCCGCGGCGGCGGAGATACCGCTCACCGAGGCGGACTTCGAGTTGTTCGGGCCGTCCGTGCCCGAGCTGATGCCGCTCCTGGAGCGGCGCGGACTGCTGCGCCGACGGGGGACCGGCTGGTACTGGACCCGCCGCGAGCGGGCCGCCGACCTCACCGACATCCGCGGCCAGGGCGGCCGGCCCGTCCAGGTGGTGGAGGAAGGCACCGGGCGGCTGCTGGGCACTGTCGACGCCGCGGCGGCCCACACCACCGTCCACGACGGCGCGGTCCACCTCCACCAGGGCCGCACCTATGTGGTCCGCCGCCTCGACCTGGAGGACTCGGTCGCCCTGGTGGAGGAAGCGAGCCCGCCCTGGACGACGATGGCCAGGGACACCACCTCGGTCTCCGTGCTGGAGACCGAGACCGAGATCCCGTGGGGCCGGGCACGACTGTGCTTCGGCTCCGTCGAGGTCACCAACCAGGTCGTCTCCTATCTGCGCCGCAGGCTCGTCACCGGCGAGGTGCTCGGCGAGTCCAAGCTGGACCTGCCGCCGCGCACCCTGCGCACCCGCGCGGTGTGGTGGACGGTCACCGAGGACCAGCTCGACGACGCCCGGATCGGCCCCGAGGTGCTGCCCGGCGCCCTGCACGCCGCCGAGCACGCCTCCATCGGCATGCTGCCGCTCTTCGCCACCTGCGACCGCTGGGACATCGGCGGCGTCTCGGTGCCGCTGCACCCCGACACCCTGCTGCCGACGGTCTTCGTCTACGACGGGCACCCCGGCGGCGCCGGCTTCGCCGAACGCGCCTTCCACACCGCCCGCGACTGGCTGACCGCGACCCGCCGGGCCATCGCCGCCTGCGAGTGCGACAGCGGCTGCCCGTCGTGCATCCAGTCACCCAAGTGCGGCAACGGCAACGACCCCCTGCACAAGCGGGGCGCGGTACGGCTCCTCACGGAGTTGCTGCGGCAGGCCCCGCCCGAGCCCTCACCCCGGCCGAGTACGGACCCGCCCGCACCCGCACCGTGAGGTCGGCGATCTCGTCCCGCACGCGGCAGCGCACCACCTTCGCCCGCTGCGCGGCGGCCACCCGCCGCGCGGCGTCGCATGCCTCCCGCGCGCCCCGGAGAGCGTGGTCGGCCGCCGCGAGCGCCGCCGCGTCCGCCGCCGCGCCCGCGCGATGGCGCGTGACGACGGCCTGTCCCAGTGCCAGTACGCCCACCGCCACCGTGCAAAGCATCAGTCCGCACAGCGCGGCCCATACCGTGGCCGACCCCCGCTCGCCGGAGCGGACACCACCGCCAGGCGGCCGGCGATCACCCCGGTTCCGCATACGCCACCGCCTCGGCCTCCAGTTCCACACCCAGCGGGCCGGGGCCGGCCGCCCTCGCCGTGACCCGTACCCGCACCAGCTCGCCCTCCCGGGACGTCCGCAGCCCCGCTCCCCGCGGGGCGACCTCCCGTACGGCCCGGTGGATCCTCTCGGGCGGCTCGCCCCTCGCCGCCGCCCGCGCTCCCGCACCCGCCGCGTCCACACAGCGGACCTGTGCGACCACCGCCGCACCGCCCCACAGCAGCAGCCCGAGCAGCGCGACCAGGGAGGGCACCACCACGGCGGTCTCCGCCGTGACATAGCCCCGGTCCCGCCCCTCAGAAGCCCGCATCGAGCGCCCTCTCGATCAGCTGCCGCATCGCCGTGGAGACCGGGCCGCTGGTGACGATCTTGTAGAGCACCGCCGCGAAACCCGCGGCGGCGATCGTGCCCACCGCGTACTCCGCCGTGCTCATCCCCGCCTGTGCGTTCCGGCCCCGGGCGCCGCGCGCCCTCCGGCCGATCCACGCCGCCATCCGCGTCTGCCCGCTCCTTCCCCGAAACGCCTGTGCCCGTACCGCCTGTGCCCGTACCGCTCGTGCCCGCACCGCTCGTCCTTCCGTCGATCGTCCCCACATGACCCGTCTCTTCCGTCTCGCCGTCCGTCCCGTCGTCCGCGTCCGCCACGGGCGCGGCCCGTACCGCGCGGTTCACAGCAGCGACCGCGCCAGACCGATGACCACCGGAACCACACCCGCCAGCAGGAAGGCGGGCAGAAAGCACAGCCCCAGCGGCCCGGTGACCAGGACCGCGGCCCGCCGTGCCCGTTCGGTGGCCGCCCGGGCCCGCTGTGCCCGGCACTCGGCGGCCAGACGGCCCACCGGTTCCACCGCGGGCACGCCGGTCGTCGCCGCCCGCTCCAGGCACCGGGCCAGTTCCGCCGCTCCCGGCAGTTCGCCCAGCCGCGTCCAGACGGCCACCGGGTCTCCACCGAGCCTCAGTTCGGCCGAGGCCCGCACCAGCCCCTCACCGAGGGGGCCGCCCACCGATCCCCCCACCGCACCGGCCGCCTCACACGGTCCCGACCCGGCCGCCAGACAGGCGGCCAGCAGTTCCGCGGTGATCGGCAGTTGTCCGGTCACCGCCGACTCGGCACCCACAGCCTCCCCTCTGCCCTTTTTGCTCGCATATGCTCTCTTCGCGGCACCCCCTCGCGCCCTTCTGTCGCGCAGCAGACGCCGCACTCCGTACGCCGCCGCCACCCCCAGCAGACAACCGACCAGACCTCCGAACAGGGCGACCAGCAGGGCGACGGCCCCGGCCATCGCGGCCGCCTCCCGGGCCGAGGAGCGCCACACGCCGGTCACACGCAGCGCCTTCCGAACCCCGGCTGCAGCACCGGCCCCCACTCCGGCGCGGGCCCCCAGCAGCTCCACCGGCCTGCGGCGCAGGCGCCGTGCCCGGCCCGCCGCCGGCACCCCGCCGACCAGGCACAGCGCGACGGCCGACAGGGACAGCGCGGACAGCGGCGGCGACGGAAGCGACGGGGAGAACTCCGCGCACGTTGTCCACACGCTGTGGACAAAACCACCGCTCATCTCCGTCCGCTCTCCTCCGCGCTCCGGACGATCCGGGAGACCCACGCCAGCCCGGCCCACTCCAGCAGCCCGGCGCCGGCCAGACAGGCCCACCCGGCCGGACTGTGAAGCAGCACGTGCAGCGGTCTCGCCCCCATCGCACCGCCCAGCAGCAGCCCGAAGAGCGGCAGCAGGGCCAGGACGAGCGCCGTGGACCGCGGACCCGCCAGCTGGGCGCGCAACTCCTCACGCCGGTCGCGCTCCGCCCGCAGTGAACCGGCCACCCGCTCCAGCCCGTCCGCGAGGCCCGCGCCCCCGTCCACCGCCACCTGCCAGCAGGCGGCCATCCCACCGAGCCCTTCCGCCCCCTCCTGCCGGGCCGCCCGCCGAAGCGCCCCCGGCACGTCCCCTCCGAAACGGGCGGCCGCCAGCACCACCGCCCCGGTGTCCCCGAAGCCGGGCATGCCGGTCACCAGCAGAGCCCGCTCGGGCGTGCGGCCCGCCCGCAGCTCACCCGCGACCGCCGAGCACAGGGCGATGACGGCGGCCTCCCTCGCCGCCCCCGCGCGGCGCCGTTCCCGTACGCGCAACCGACGGGCGAGCAGCGGCGCCGCCACAGCACCGGCCAGCAGCGGCAGCACCGACTCCCCCAGCAGAGCCAGCAGGGCACCGCCCACCGGACACCACCCCGCGGGACCCACCCGGGCCCCGAGTCCGCACGCCGCCCGGACGGCGGCCTCCACGGCACCGGCTCCCGGGCCGCCCCACCGAGGCACCGGCTCGGCGCCGTCGGAGCACAGCAGCCGCGCCCTACGCACTCCCTCACCGGAGCGGCCAAGGAGCCCGCTCATCGCTCCGGCGCACACCAGCGCCGCGCACACCGAACCCGCGTACACCACCTCGGGCTGCGCCGCCTGCGCCCCGGCCGCCGTCACAGCGCACCACCGCCCCGTGCGCACAGCCGCTCCAGCCGCGACCAGCCCCGCTCCCGCACGAAGCCGTCCGGCCCCCGGACGGCGGCGGGCACCGTCACCACCAGGCCGTACCGGTCCTGCTCCAGCACATGGATCTCGGCGATCCGCCTCCGGCCCCGGCGATCCCGCACCAGATGGACCACCACGGACAATGCCGCAGCGAGCTGGCTGTGCAGCGCCGTCCGGTCGAGCCCCGCCGTGGTGCCCAGCGCCTCCAGCCTGGCCGGTACGTCGGCCGCCGCGTTGGCGTGGACCGTCCCACAGCCCCCCTCGTGGCCTGTGTTGAGCGCGGCCAGCAGATCCGTCACCTCCGCGCCGCGCACCTCGCCGACGACGAGCCGGTCCGGCCGCATGCGCAGCGCCTGCCGCACCAGATCCCGCAGGGTGACACGGCCTACGCCCTCCTGGTTGGCCGGACGCGTCTCCAGCCGCACCACATGCGGATGGTCGGGGCGCAGCTCGGCCGAGTCCTCGGCCAGGACGATCCGTTCCCTGGGCCCCACCAGTCCCAGCAGGCTCGACAGCAAGGTCGTCTTCCCCGACCCCGTCCCACCGCTGACCAGGAACGACAGCCTGGCGTCAAGGATCGCCCCCAGCAGCGCCTCCCCGCCCGGGGGCACCGTGCCGGCCGCCACCAGCTCCGGCAGGGCGAAGGCCCGCGGGCGGACCACCCGCAGGGACAGGCATGTGCAGCCGACCGCCACCGGGGGCAGCACCGCGTGCAGCCGGGTGCCGTCCGGGAGCCGGGCGTCCACCCAGGGGTGTGCGTCGTCCAGCCGCCGTCCCGCCGAGGTGGCCAGCCGCTGGGCGAGTCTGCGCACCGCCGCCGCGTCGGGAAAACGGACGGCGGCCCGCTCCACTCCGCCGCCGCGGTCCACCCAGACCTCGTCCGGAGCGGTCACCAGGACGTCCGTGACCTCCGGCTCGGCCAGCAGCGGCTCCAGCGGACCGGCACCGACCATCTCCGACCGCAGCGCCTCCACCACGCCCAGCACCGCGCTGTCCCCGAGCAGCCGCCCCTGGGCCCGCAGCGCCGCCGCGACCCGGGCGGGCGTGGGTTCCGCGCCGGATTCCGCCAGCCGCAGACGCACCGCGTCCACCAGCGTCCGCGGAGCCGGCGCCCCGCCGTGGACATCCGCCCTCACGTGTGCGTCCGCTTCCCCGCGCGTCCCTCTCAGAGCCTCCGTACGCGCGCTCACGCGGTCACGCTCCCCCGGCCGCCGGCGGGCCGGGCCCCGCCCTCCGGCAGGGCGCGGGCCCAGAACTCCGCACAGAACCGGGCCAGCGGACCTCGCGTGTCCGCTCCGGGCGGCCGCCCCGCGTCCACCGCGGCCGGCAGTCCTGTCTCGGAGGGCATTTCGCCGGCGAGGCTCAGCCCCAGCAACCGGGCGATCTCCTCGCCGTCCAGCCCCGGCCCGAAGGGGCCTCGCACCACCGCCCGCAGGTCCCGCAGCACCAGGCCGGCCCGGGAGGCGACCCGCTGCGTCGCCGCGACGGCCCGCAGCTCGGCGGGTACGACCAGCAGGCCGAGGTCGAGTTGCGCCAGCACCTCGGCGACCGTCTCGTCCAGCCGCCGCGGCAGGTCGACCACGACCACCCCGCCGCGCCGTCTGGCCGCCCCCAGGACCGCGCGCACCGCCTCCGGCGGGACGGCCGCGCTCTCCCCCCTGTCCCAGCTGAGCAGCCGCAGACCGTGCAGCCTGGGCAGGGACTCCTCCAGAGCCGCACCGCCGACCCGGCCGCGCGAGTCGGCGAACGCGGGCCAGCGCAGGCCCTCCGCCCGTTCCCCTCCGAGGAGGATGTCGAGACCACCGCCGAGCGGATCGCCGTCGACGAGCATGGTGCGGTGCCCGGCACGCGCGGCCGTGAGGGCCAGCGCACAGGCCAGGGTGGACGCCCCGGCACCGCCACGGCCGCCCATCACCCCGACGGTCAGCGCCTGCCGCCCCACTCCCTCGGCCGCATCGGCGATCCGGCCGGTGAGCCACGACTCGCCGTCGGGCAGGAGCACCACATGCTCCGCTCCGATCCCCACGCCGCGCCGCCAGACACCGGGGTCGTCCAGATCCCGGCCGATGAGCAGCACTCCCGGTCGGCGCGCGGGCGCACGCGCCGACCGGTACAGCGCATCGGCCCGGTCGTCACCGACCAGCACCAGCGGGGCGCTCTCCCACCGCCCCGGGCCCGGCGGCGCCCCGTGCTCCACCTCCGCCTCGGCCCCGGCCGCCGCGCACAGACGCAGCAGATCGTCCAGCAACTTCTCGTCCTCGGTGACGATCAGGATGCTTCCGGTCACGTCCCGTTCCCCTTCCGGATTCTCGCTCTCCAGTTCGCGGCGGATCCGCGAACTGCGCGCTCAATCACCGTGCCGGGGAACGGAAAAACTCGATGATCTTGGTCTAAATACGTGGACAACTCGGCAGTTGTGAATAACTCGCTCACCCAAACGAGCGACTCCGCATGAGCAGACTGACGAATACGGAGAGTGACCGACCACAGAAGGGGGAGTCGGCGCCACCGCGGACCGCGGGAGGGGAGAGAGAGGGGGCCGGCAGCGCGAAAACGCGTCCGGACATGCGACGACCCCCGCCGGGGGGGAGAGCGGGGGTCGTCTCCACGGCCGACTCGGGGGGGGAGGAGCCGGACCGGGGTAGCACGGTCGCGAACGATCCGTGACTTCCATGGTGTACCCGAGAGCCTTCTCAGGCAAACCCACGCGCCCTACCTTACGCCGAATGGTGGGCGCATATGCTCAACCTCGTGGAAAACCACTCGCTGCCGCGCACCGCTGCCTTCTTCGACCTGGACAAGACGGTCATCGCGAAGTCGAGCACGCTCACCTTCGGCAAGTCCTTCTACCATGGCGGGCTGATCAACCGGCGCGCCGCGCTACGCACCGCGTACACGCAGTTCGTGTTCCTCGCCGGGGGCGCCGACCACGACCAGATGGAGCGGATGCGCGCCTACCTGTCCGCGATGTGCCGCGGCTGGAACGTCCAGCAGGTCAGGGAGATCATCGCCGAGACCATCCACGAGCTCATCGACCCGATCATCTACGACGAGGCCGCCTCCCTCATCGAGGAGCACCACCTCGCCGGACGCGACGTCGTGATCGTGAGCACCTCCGGCGCGGAGGTGGTCGAGCCGATCGGCGAGCTCATAGGCGCGGACCGCGTCGTGGCGACACGCATGGTCGTCGAGGACGGCTGCTTCACCGGCGAGATCGAGTACTACGCGTACGGCCCGACCAAGGCGGAGGCCGTGCGCGAGCTGGCGGAGTCCGAGGGGTACGACCTCTCGCGCTGCTACGCCTACAGCGACTCGGCCACCGACATCCCCATGCTGGAGGCGGTGGGCCACCCGCACGCCGTCAACCCCGACCGGGCGCTGCGCCGCGAGGCGGTGTCCCGGGACTGGCCGATCCTGGCCTTCCAGCGCCCGGTGCGCCTCAAGCAGCGGGCGCCCTCCCTCACCATGCCGCAGCGCCCCGCGCTGGCCGCCGCGGTGGCGGTGGGCGCGGCGGCGGCCACCGCCGGCCTGGTCTGGTACGCCGGCCGGCGGCGCGCCCGTCTTCACACGGCGTGAGCACCGCCGCCCTCCGGTGCGGCCCATGGCCCTCTTATGCGCCTCTACGGCGACTCCTGTGCACCTACGGGGCATTTGAGGGGTAAAGCAAAGCTCTGCGGTGAGAGGTTCCACTTCGTCCCCGAGTGGGGTACAAAGGAGTCAACGGCCCGCGAGACCTGGCCGATCCCACCCGAAAGGGAGGGTCGGCGCGGACGAAGGCCCCACGGACCGAGCATGAAAGCCGGGAACCCACGCGCAGCAGACCCGCGATAGGGCCGGCCGCACCAGGGTCGGGCGAAGTCCCCCCTGATGACGGCGATACCGTGCACGCCTGGTACCCCGGCGGACGTGCCAGCGGCGACACCGACCTCGCGCCGGTGCCGCCGCATCACTGTGCGGGGACCTTCGGCGGCGCCCCCGCGGACCCGCCGGGCCCCCCGGCGTCAGGCCGCCCCGCGCTGAAGGGCCTCACAGACCGCGGTGCTCTCCCGCGCGCCCAGCTCCACCGCCCTGCCGCAGTGACCGATCCATCCCGCCACTCCCTCCGGGGTGCCGGAGACGTATCCCCTCAGCGCCTCGGCATAGGAACCGGCGCCCTGCTCGGCGTGACCGACCTCCGCGGGGCAGACGGACTTCGGGTCCAGACCGCCGCCGATCAGCACGATCCGCTCCGCCGCCCGGGCGACCAGGCCGTTGTGCGTACCGAAGGGCCGCAGGGCCATCAGCTCGCCGTGCACCACCGCCGCCACCACCAGTGCGGGCGCGGAGGTGCCCGCGACGACGAGCTGCGCCAGGGCGTCCAGCCTGGCCGATACCTCGGCGGCGTCCGGCAGCGCCGGCCCGGACGCAGGCGCCTCCTCCACCGGCTCGCCCGCCAGCCGCGGCCGGCCCACCCGGTCGTCCTCCGCCCCGCCGCCCGCCGCCACCAGATGGAGCCTGGCCAGCACCCGCAGGGGCGACTGCCGCCACACGTCCAGCAGTTGGCCCGCCTCCGCGGTCGCCCGCAGGGCCGCACCGACCGTGCGCGCCTCGGCGTCCGCCCCGAAGTCGCTGCGGCGGCGCACCTCCTCCAGCGGCCAGTCGGCGCCGTCGAGCGCCGCCGAGGCGCGGGCGCCCCGCAACACCGCCTCGGCGGTGACCTCACTGCTGCGCCGCCGCATCACCCGGTGCCCGTACACCCGGTCCACGGCCTTGCGCACCGATTCGACGGAGTCGGCCACGCCGGGCAGCGAGCCCAGCGCGGCGAGGGGATCAGCAGTCGTAGACATGCCTAGACCCTACGCACCCCCGACGGCGTGAACGCCCCACGATCGAGTGGTCTTCTTCACGCGGCCCCCCTCCGCACCGCGGGTGTCCCACTACGCTTCCGACCATGAAAATCGCTTTCGTAGGAAAGGGCGGCAGCGGCAAGACGACGCTGTCCTCGCTGTTCGTCCGTCACCTCGCCGCCCAGCACCTCCCCGTCGTCGCCGTGGACGCCGACATCAACCAGCATCTGGGCGTCGCGCTGGGCCTGGACGAGGAGGAGGCGGCCGCCCTGCCCGCGATGGGCGCCCACCTGCCGCTGATCAAGGAGTACCTGCGCGGCACCAACCCCCGGATCGCCTCGGCCGGGACGATGATCAAGACGACTCCGCCCGGTGAGGGGTCCCGGCTGCTGCGGATCACCGAGGACAACCCCGTGTACGACGCCTGCGCCCGCCGCGTCCGGCCCGGCGGCGTCCCCGAAGGCGGCGACGTACGGCTGCTGGCCACCGGTCCCTTCACCGAGGCGGATCTGGGCGTGGCCTGCTACCACTCCAAGGTCGGCGCCGTCGAGCTGTGCCTGAACCACCTGGTCGACGGGCGCGGGGAGTTCGTGGTCGTCGACATGACGGCGGGCTCGGACTCCTTCGCCTCCGGGATGTTCACACGCTTCGACATGACGTTCCTGGTGGCCGAGCCGACCCGCAAGGGCATGGCGGTCTACCGGCAGTACAAGGAGTACGCCCGGGACTACGACGTCCAGCTGCGCGTGGTGGGCAACAAGGTGCAGGGTCAGGACGACCTGGACTTCCTGCACGCGGAGGCCGGGGACGACCTGCTGGTGACCGTCGGGCACTCCGACTGGGTGCGCGCGATGGAGAAGGGCCGCGTTCGGCCCTTCTCCGAGCTGGAGGACGCGAATCACAAGGCGCTGCGCATGATGCAGGAGACGGCGGACGCCTCGTACGGGCTGCGCGACTGGGAGCGCTACACCCGGCAGATGGTGCACTTCCACCTGAAGAACGCCGAGAGCTGGGGCAACGCGAGGACGGGAGCCGACCTGGCGGCCCAGGTCGATCCCGCCTTCGTACTCCGCGAGGAGCCGGCCCCCGCCTCCCGGACCGCCTGAACCGGCTCCCGTCCCGCCTCCCCGGCCCCGGCCGGCGCGTCGCGCGGCCGGCCCGCCCGGTGCCTCGGGCGCGCCGGCCGCACCGCGCGTACGGGGATACCGGAACCGGGGGCCGGGCCTACGCGCCGGAGGGCCGGGAGGGGGCCGCCGTCGAGGGGGCGGTCAGGAACTTCTTCCAGCCGCCCTCGGGCGCCTGCCCCACCCCGAGCGTGCGGAGCCTCTCCAGAATCCGCGGATCCTGGGCGTCGAGCCAGTCGACGAGCTGCCTGAAGGAGACGCAGTGCACGTCGGCCATGGGGCACACCTTCTTGATGACGTCCTCGACGGCCTTCATGTAGACGCCGCCGTTCCAGCCCTCGAAGTGGTTGCCGATGATCAGCGGCGCGCGGTTGCCGTCGTACGCGCGGTCGAAGCCCTCCAGCAGGCCGTCGCGCATCTGGCGCCCCCAGGCCTCACGCTGCGCCGGATCGCCGTTGACCGTACCCGACTGGTTGGCCAGGAAGTTGTAGTCCATCGCGAGCGTCTCGAAGGAGCGCCCGGGCATCGGCACCTGCTGGAGCGGCAGGTCCCACAGGCCGCCCTCCTTGCCGGGCCAGACCTGGGTGCCGTTGCCGGAGGAGTCGTAGCGGAAACCCATCTCCTTCGCGGCGGGGAGCAGGTTCTCGCGGCCCTCCAGACAGGGGGTGCGGCCGCCGACCAGTTCCCGGTCGTAGTCGAAGGGGAGGGGCTCCAGGTCCTTCCAGCCGGTCGTGGTCTTCCAGTTCTTCACGAACCACTTGGCCTGTTCGATCTCGCTCTTCCACTGCTCGGGCGTCCAGCTGCCGACGCCGTTCGCCCCGCAGAAGTGGCCGTTGAAGTGGGTGCCTATCTCGTTCCCCTCGAGCCAGGCGCCGCGGAGCTGCTCCAGTGTGGCCCGTATGTTCTCGTCCTTGAGGTAGCCGATGTCCGAGGCGCCGCGGCCGCGGCCGGGGGGCTCGTAGCGGTGGGCCTCGTCCTCGGGCAGTACGTACACGCCGCTGAGGAAGTACGTCATGTGCGCGTCGTACTTCCTTCCCACCTCGCGGAAGCGCGAGAAGAGCTTCTTGCTGTCCTCTCCCGCGCCGTCCCAGGAGAAGACGACGAACTGCGGGGGCTTGTCGCCGGGCTTCAGGCGCCCGAACTCGGGCTGGTTCGGCTGAGCGCCTATGTAGGCGGTGGAGCCGTCGCCTATGAGCGTGGCCCTGCCCGCGGGCTTCGCCTTCCGACCGTCCTTGTTCGCACGGCCCTCGTCCTTCGACACGCCCGGGGACGAGCTCGAGCAACCGACCGCCAGCACGATCAGTACGGCCGCTCCCGCAGCGCCTCTGGTCAGCCTCCGCGCGACTCCCATGTTCTCCACCTCATCGCCTCCGTCGTCGCTTCCGTGCTCTTCCGGCCGATGCGTCCGGCCTGCGACCAACCTCACACGCACGGTGAGAGGCGCAAGCGAGGGGAGCGGTTCCTATGACTTATTCACCCCCGGGTGTGAACAGTGAGCCCGATTGCTTCGCCCCCTCCCCTGACCCCTCGAGCGACATTACGATTCCTTTATCGAAACTTTGTGTATTCATGTACTTACCGAGAGTGACGCGATCTCTTACTGGAGGCGATTGTGTACGCCTGCACCACCCCGCCCCCGGGAATCCCTCCGAACGTCCCACCGACGCCGGCCCCACCGGGCCCGCGCCCCCCGGGAGACGGAGCCCCGCAGGGCCGAAGCGCCGGAGGCGCTCCGCCCGGCCGGCGCGGTGCGGCAGCCCGGGCATTCGGCGGGCCCATCCGTGTGCGGCCGGGCGACCGTCCGAGGGTTCGCCGGAGCCGCATGGAATGTACTTCCACATCGGCGAGGCGCAGGCGTACGCACTGGATGATCCGGACAACGGGGGCGGAGGTGGGACACCGGCCTTCACTCCCCGTGCGGCCCGGCGCGGCGGTCGTCCCGGCGGATCCGCGCTCGACGGGAAAACGGCGGTCGGCAGCGGGGCGAAGATCGCGGAAGCAAGCCGTTCGACCGCTCACCGACCGCTCACCGACAGGCGTCGACCCCTGAGCGCAAGAGGTCTACACCACTTGACGGACAACCCTTGTCAGGGGGCGACAAGGGCTGGTCTGCTATGACGCGGGACACACCAGACACCCTGGGAAAGGGAGATGTCGTGAGCAACGAAAGCCTGGCCAACCTGCTCAAGGAGGAACGGAGGTTCGCGCCGCCCGCCGAGCTGGCAGCGAACGCCAACGTCACCGCGGAGGCGTACGAACGGGCGAAAGCGGACCGGCTGGGCTTCTGGGCCGAGCAGGCCCGCCGACTGAGCTGGGAGACCGAGCCGACCGAGACCCTGGACTGGTCCAACCCGCCCTTCGCCAAGTGGTTCAAGGACGGCCGGCTCAACGTGGCCCACAACTGCGTCGACCGCCATGTCGAGGCAGGTCTGGGCGACCGGGTCGCCATCCACTTCGAGGGCGAGCCGGGCGACACCCGCGCGATCACCTACGCCGACCTCCAGCGCGAGGTCTCCAAGGCCGCCAACGCCCTGATCGAGCTGGGTGTGCGGACCGGCGACCGGGTCGCGATCTACATGCCCATGATCCCCGAGACGGTCGTGGCGATGCTGGCCTGCGCCCGCATCGGCGCCCCCCACTCCCTGGTCTTCGGCGGCTTCTCCTCCGACGCCCTGGCCACCCGCATCCAGGACGCCGACGCCCGCGTCGTCATCACCGCCGACGGCGGCTACCGGCGCGGCAAGCCCAGCGCCCTCAAGCCCGCCGTCGACGAGGCCCTGGCCCGGCCGGGCACCGAGAACGTGCGCAACGTCCTGGTCGTCCGCCGCACCGGCGAGGAGACGGCCTGGACCGAGGGCCGGGACGTGTGGTGGCACGAGCTGGTGGACCGCCAGTCCGAGCAGCACACCCCGCAGGCCTTCGAGGCCGAGCACCCGCTGTTCATCCTCTACACCTCCGGCACCACGGGCAAGCCCAAGGGCATCCTCCACACCTCCGGCGGCTACCTCACCCAGACGGCCTACACCCACCACGCCGTCTTCGACCTCAAGCCCGAGACGGACGTCTACTGGTGCACCGCCGACGTCGGCTGGGTCACCGGCCACTCGTACATCGTCTACGGTCCGCTGGCCAACGGCGCCACCCAGGTGATCTACGAGGGCACCCCCGACACCCCGCACAAGGGCCGCTGGTGGGAGATCGTCGAGAAGTACAAGGTCACGATCCTCTACACCGCCCCGACCGCCATCCGCACCTGCATGAAGTGGGGCGACGACATCCCGGCGAAGTTCGACCTGTCCTCGCTGCGGGTGCTGGGCTCGGTCGGTGAGCCGATCAACCCCGAGGCCTGGGTCTGGTACCGCCACAACATCGGCGGCGACCGCACCCCGGTGGTGGACACCTGGTGGCAGACCGAGACCGGCGCCATCATGGTCAGCCCGCTGCCCGGCGTCACCGAGGCCAAGCCCGGCTCGGCGCAGGTGCCGCTGCCCGGCATCGCAGCCACGGTCGTGGACGACGAGGCCAACGAGGTGCCCGACGGCTCCGGCGGCTACCTCGTCCTGACCGAGCCGTGGCCGTCGATGCTCCGGACGATCTGGGGCGACGACCAGCGGTACCTGGACACCTACTGGTCCCGCTTCCAGGACCGCTACTTCGCGGGCGACGGTGCCAAGAAGGACGAGGACGGCGACATCTGGCTGCTGGGCCGGGTGGACGACGTGATGCTGGTCTCCGGCCACAACATCTCCACCACCGAGGTCGAGTCCGCCCTCGTCTCGCACCCGAAGGTCGCCGAGGCGGCGGTCGTCGGCGCCACCGACCCCCAGACCACCCAGGCCATCTGCGCCTTCGTCATCCTGCGCGGCAGCGCCGCCGAGGACGAGGGACTGGTGGAGGAGCTGCGCGCCCACGTGGCCAAGCACCTCGGCCCGATCGCCAAGCCCAAGCGCATCCTGCCGGTCGACGAGCTGCCCAAGACCCGCTCGGGCAAGATCATGCGCCGGCTGCTGCGCGACGTCGCCGAGAACCGGGACCTGGGGGACGTCACCACCCTGACCGACTCCACGGTGATGACCCTCATCCAGTCCAAGCTGCCGGGCGCCGCCTCCAGCGAGGACTGATCCGGCACCGGACCCTCCACCAGGGGCGCCCGGCACCGCACACGCGGTGACCGGGCGCCCCTGTCCGCTGTGGCGGCCCGCGCACGGGCGGCTCGCCGACACCGTGTGCGGCGGCGGGCACCGCGGTCCGGCATGATGCAGACCCTGGCTCAGAGCCATCGACCGTCACGACGAGAGGAAGTATGAGATGAGCCCAGCCGACGACGGCCGCAGCATCGGTCAGCTGGTCGCCTCGGCGACGACCGAACTGTCCGCACTGGTCCACGAGGAGATCGCGCTGGCCAAGGCAGAGCTGCGGCAGGACGTCAAGCGCGGCGCGATCGGCAGCGGCGCGGCCGTCGCCGCGGGCGTCCTCGCGCTCTTCTCACTGCCGGTCTTCAGCTTCGCCGCGGCCTACGGCATCCACAACCTGGGGCTCGGTCTCGCCTGGTCGTTCACCGTCGTGGGAGGCGTGTACCTGCTGCTCGCGCTCGTACTCCTGCTGCTGGCCAAGGCCAAGCTGTCCAAGATCAAGCCGCCCGAGCGCTCGATCGCCTCGGCCAGGCGGTCGGCGGCCGTACTGTCGGGCGTCAAGCCTCACCCCCGAGCCGTTCCGGGCGCGCGGAGGGAGCCCAAGTCCGTCGAGGCGGAGCCCATGGCCGTCGAGCACGTGACACGCTCTTCCACATGACGGACAGCATGGACGGCACGGGTGACACGGGCACGGCGGACACGGCGGACACGGCGGAGATGAGCGACACGGCAGACAGGACAGGCGCAGCGGGCACGGCGGGCGCGAACCACTCCGGCACCCCCTCCTCCGTCATCCGGATGGACGGCCCCTGGACACACCGGGACGTCGCCGCCAACGGTGCGCGCTTCCACATCGCCGAGATGGGCGAGGGCCCGCTGGTGATGCTGCTGCACGGCTTTCCGCAGTTCTGGTGGGCCTGGCGGCACCAGTTGCCCGCCCTCGCCGAGGCGGGCTACCGCGCGGTCGCGATGGACCTGAGGGGCGTGGGCGGCAGCGACCGCACCCCCCGCGGCTACGACCCGGCCAACCTCGCGCTCGACGTCACCGGCGTGATCCGCTCCCTGGGCGAGCCCGACGCCGCCCTCGTCGGCCATGACCTGGGCGGTTACCTGGCGTGGACGGCGGCGGTGATGCGCCCGAAACTGGTCCGGCGCCTGGCCGTGGCGTCGATGCCGCACCCGCGCCGCTGGCGCGCGGCCATGCTGGGCGACCTGCGGCAGACGGCGGCCGGGGCGTACATCTGGGGCTTCCAGAGTCCCTGGGTTCCCGAGCGGCGTCTGGTGGCGGACGACGGAGCGCTGGTCGGCCGCCTGCTGCGGGAGTGGTCCGGGCCCCGGCTGCCGGAGGACGAGACGGCCGAGGTCTACCGGCGGGCGATGTGCGTACCCTCCACCGCGCACTGCTCGATCGAGCCGTACCGGTGGATGGTCCGCTCGCTGGCACGCCTGGACGGGTTCCAGTTCAACCGCCGTATGAAGCGGCCGGTCCGTGTCCCCACCCTCCACCTGCACGGCTCGCTCGACCCGGTGATGCGCACCCGCAGCGCGGCGGGCTCGGGCGAGTACGTGGAGGCCCCGTACCGCTGGCGGCTGTTCGACGGGCTGGGCCACTTCCCTCACGAGGAGGATCCGAAGGCGTTCACGAGCGAACTCGTCGACTGGCTGAAGGACCCCGAACCGGACCGATGATAAGAGCACGTGACGCCCGCATAGGCCAATTGACGGACCATTGGGCGGTTACCGACCTTGAGGCCCGGGCAGAGTCCGGAGTATGGGTTGGACGCACGACTACCGTGACGTGTCACGCGACATCCGGGAACAGAGCAGCGCGCAGGGCTCGCCCCCGCGCTCCGCGCGGGACCACCGCGATCTCGGCGATCTCCGCGATCCCCAGCTCGGCATCCCTCACATCCTGCGCCGCCGTGCCCGCTGGGTGGGTGCGCGGCTGCGCCATACGCGCGGCTGACGCCGCCCACCGCACATCCGCCACGCCGACCGGTCCCTCTCCGGCCGGTTCTACTCCGGTCCCCTGCCGCCGTCCGGCCGCCGAAGCCGTGGCGGACGGCGGAACCCGGGGGCCGGACGGCGGAACCGGGGGGCCGGACACCGGTCCTCACATCGCGCACCCCTGGCTGTCCACCGGCCCCCGGGACGCCCGTCCCTGCAGGATGTCCTGGCGGATCTCGTCGTTGGTGAGCGCGTAGCCGGTGCTCTCGTCCTCCAGGGACTTGGCGAAGATGACGCCGTAGACCCTGCCGTCGGGTGTCAGCAGCGGGCCGCCGGAGTTGCCCTGCCGGACCATGGCGTGCAGGGAGTAGACGTCGCGGCGTACCGTGCCCCGGTGGTAGATGTCCGGGCCGGTCGCCTGGATACGGCCGCGTACCCGCGCGGAGCGGACGTCGAACCCGCCGTTCTCCGGGAAGCCCGCGACGATCGCGTCGTCGCCGGTCTCCGCGTCGTCCTCCACGAACCGCAGCGCCGGCGCCTGGAGTGACGGCACGTCGAGTACGGCGATGTCGCGCTCCCAGTCGTAGAGGACGACCGTGGCGTCGTACAGCCTGCCCTCGCCGCCGACCTGCACGGTCGGCTCGTCGACGCCGCCGACCACGTGCGCGTTGGTCATCACCCGGCCGCGGTCGAAGACGAAGCCGGTGCCCTCCAGCACCTTGCCGCAGCTCTGCGCGGTACCCAGAACCTTGACGATGGACCGCTTGGCGCGGGCCACGGCCGGGCTGTCGGCCAGGGCCGGGTCCGGCGGTTCCACCGAGGTGATCGGCTCGTTGGCGAACGGCGAGAAGACCTGCGGGAAGCCGTTGCGCGCGAGCACCGAGGTGAAGTCGGTGAACCAGGTGTCGGCGCTTTCCGGCAGCGCCCGGGAGACCCCGTGCAGCACCGCGGAGCCGCGTACTTCCCGGGCGACGACGGGCACTGCCGTGGAGGCCAGCAGCGAGCCGATCAGCCAGGCGACCAGCAGCATGGCCACGACGTTCACCAGGGCGCCGCCGGAGGCGTCCAGCGCCCGGGCCGGCGACCAGGTGATGTGCCGGCGCAGCCGGTTGCCCAGATGGGTGGTGAACGCCTGGCCGACCGAGGCGCACACGATCACCACCGCCACCGCCGCGATCGCGCCCGCCGTCCCCGGCGACGCGCCGTCGGTGAACTCGTTCCAGAGGAGCGGCAGCAGATGGACCGCGGCGAGCCCGCCCCCGAGGAAACCGGCGACCGACAGCACACCGACCACGAAACCCTGGCGGTAGCCCACGACCGCGAACCAGACGGCGGAGAGCAGCAGCAGTACGTCCAGCACGTTCACGTCGCCCACCGTCTCATGCGTGCCAGTCGAGGGGGACGCTGCGGTCGGTGTCCCACGGCCGCTCCCATCCGGCGAAGTGCAGGATCCGGTCGATGATCCCGGCGGTGAAGCCCCACACCAGCGCGTCGCTGACGAGGAAGCACGGACCGCGGTAGCCGCTGGGGTGCCTGGCCGTGGCGCGGTTCGCCGGATCGGCGAGATCGGCCACGGGCACGGTGAAGACCCGGGCCGTCTCGGCCGGGTCCACCGGCGCCACCGGGCTCGGCTCCCTCCACCACCCCAGTACGGGCGTGACGACGAATCCGCTCACCGGGATGTAGACGCGCGGCAGCCGCCCGAAGACCTGCACCCCGGACGGGTCGAGCCCGGTCTCCTCCTCCGCCTCCCGCAGCGCGGCGCGCAGCGGCCCGTCACCCTCGGGATCGCCGTCCTCCGGGTCGAGGGCGCCGCCGGGGAAGGACGGCTGCCCGGCGTGCGAGCGGAGGCTGGAGGACCGCTCCATCAGCAGCAGCTCCGGCCCGGCCCCCGCTCCACCGCCGGCGCTCCCGCCGCCCTCCCCGAAGAGCACCAGGACCGCGGACTGCCGTCCGCCCCCGTCGCTGGGCGGCAGGAAGCGGCTGAGCTGCCGTGCCCGCACCGTCGACGCCACGTCGGCCACCGGGCGCAGCCAGTCCGGCAGCCCCCGGTCGGTGACGGCCACCGGACCGGCGGCCGGACCGGCGACGAAACCGCGGTGCTTCTCCTGTGCCTCTCTCATCCGCGCTCCGCTCAGGCGCCCGGCGGCGGCGCCGGCTGCCCGGGGTAGTCCGCGGGGGGCTTGAGCCGCTGGCCGGGCAGGCCCCCCATCTCGTACTTCAGCAGCTTCTTCGCCTTCTCCGGGTCCGTCTCGCCCTCACCGTACGAGGGGCACAGATGCGTGATCGGGCAGGCGCCGCAGGCTGGCTTGCGGGAGTGGCAGATACGGCGGCCGTGGAAGACGACCCGGTGCGAGAACATCGTCCACTCGCTCCTGGGGATGATCCCGGCGATCTCGGCCTCGACCTTCTCCGGGTCGGTCTGCTCCGTCAGCCGCCAGCGGCGCACCAGCCGCCCGAAGTGGGTGTCCACCGTCAGACCCGGCCTGCCGAAGGCGTTCCCCAGCACCACGTGTGCCGTCTTACGGCCGACGCCGGGCAGGGAGACCATGTCCTCAAGACTGTCCGGCACCTCGCCGCCGAAACGGTCGCGCAGCGCCGCGGAGAGCCCCAGCAGCGACTTGGCCTTGTTGCGGAAGAAGCCGGTGGGCCGGATCAGCTCCTCCAGCCGTTCGGGGTCGGCCGCGGCCATCTCCTCGGGCGTGGGGTAGGCGGCGAAGAGGGCGGGGGTGGTCTGGTTGACCCGCAGATCGGTGGTCTGGGCGGAGAGGACGGTGGCGACCAGCAGCTGGAAGGGGTTGTCGAAGTCCAGTTCGGGATGGGCGTAGTAGTACACCTCGGCCAGCTCGCGGTTGATGCGCCGGGCACGGCGGACCATGGCCAGCCGCGTCTCCGGCTTGCTCCCCGCCTTCCTCTTCCCTCCCCCGGCCGTTCCCGGCGGCTTCGCCTGCGCTACCCGTTCGGCGGACACCTGTTCGCCCACGGCGGAATCCTGGGATGGGTCGCGGGACACCGTCACCCGTACGCCCCCTTTCCGTCCGGTCTAACCGGCGTGTTGGACACCCGGCCAGCGTACGGGGGAGTGCCGACATCCGCCCCGCTCACCGCCGATCCGGGGCCCAATCGGACCCCTGGCGCACGCGCCGGACGCCGGGTGCGTCAAACTTGTGACTGATCGCACTGTTTCACCGTCCGGCATCATGGGGGCGACAGACCCGTGGGCACGTGGACAAGGAGAGAACTCGTGGACGACGTTCTGCGGCGCGCCCCGCTCTTCGCGGCGCTTGACGACGAGCAGGCTGCCGAGCTGCGTGCCTCCATGACGGAGACGACGCTCGCGCGGGGTGAGGCCCTGTTCCACGAGGGCGACCCCGGGGACCGGCTCTACGTCGTGATCGAGGGCAAGGTCAAGCTCCACCGCACCTCCCCGGACGGCCGGGAGAACATGCTGGCCGTGCTCGGCCCCGGTGAGCTGATCGGCGAGCTGTCCCTGTTCGACCCGGGCCCCCGTACGGCCACGGCCACGGCGCTGACCGAGGTCAAGCTCTTCGGCCTGGGCCACGGCGACCTCCAGCCCTGGCTGAACGCCCGCCCCGAGGTCGCCACCGCGCTGCTGCGCGCCGTCGCCCGGCGACTGCGCCGCACCAACGACTCGATGTCCGACCTGGTCTTCTCCGATGTGCCCGGGCGTGTGGCCAAGGCGCTGCTGGACCTGTCGCGCCGCTTCGGCGTGCAGTCCGAGGAGGGCATCCACGTGGTGCACGACCTCACCCAGGAGGAGCTGGCCCAGCTCGTCGGAGCGTCCCGCGAGACCGTCAACAAGGCACTGGCCGACTTCGCCAGCCGCGGTTGGCTGCGGCTGGAGGCCCGCGCGGTCATCCTGCTGGACGTGGAGCGGCTGGCGAAGCGCTCGCGCTGAGCCCCGGCCCCTCCCCTTCGGAAGAACACCCCGGAGGCACGGCCCGTCACACCAGGCCGTGCTCCTCCAGGTACTCCAGCTGCGCCCGCACCGACAGCTCGGCGGCGGGCCACAGCGAGCGGTCCACGTCCGCGTAGACGTGCGCCACGACTTCCCGCGGCGTCCGGTGGCCCGCCTCCACGGCCGTCTCCACCTGTGCCAGACGGCTCGCCCGGTGCGCCAGGTAGTACTCGACGGCCCCCTGCGCGTCGTCCAGCACCGGCCCGTGCCCCGGCAGCACCGTGTGCACGCCGTCGTCCACGGTCAGCGAGCGCAGCCGCCGCAGGGAGTCCAGGTACTCGCCCAGCCGTCCGTCGGGGTGGGCCACCATCGTCGTGCCGCGCCCCAGGACGGTGTCGCCGGTCAGCACCGCGCCGTCGGCGGGCAGATGGAAGCTGAGCGAGTCCGAGGTGTGCCCGGGCGTGGGCACCACCCTCAGCTCCAGGCCGCCCGTGGTCACCACGTCCCCGGCCGCCAGGCCCTCCTCCCCCAGCCGCAGTGCCGGGTCGAGGGCGCGTACGGCCGTCCCCGTCAGCTCGGCGAAGCGGGCGGCCCCCTCGGCGTGGTCCCAGTGGCCGTGGGTGAGCAGCGTCAGCCCCACCCGCCGGCCCGACCGCTCGACGGTGTCGATCACCTGGCGCAGGTGTCCCTCGTCCAGCGGGCCGGGGTCGACGACGACCGCCAGCGGCGAGTCCGGCTCGGCGACGACCCAGGTGTTGGTGCCGTCCAGCGTCATCGGCGAGGGGTTCGGCGCGAGCACGCACACCGCGCGGGCGGTTCCCGTGCCGTCGATGGCGCCGCCGCGCGGCTGCCCGGGCAGGGCGGAGGCGTCGGTCACGGCGCACCCCCCGCCGTCCGCCGGGCCGCCGGCACGTGCTTGGTGAACTCCTCGTGCCCCGGCCAGCTCAGCACCACCCGCTGCCCGCCGGATCCGTCGTCCTCCAGGCTCGCCCGGGCCAGTACGGGCGTCAGGTCCCGTTCCCCGGAGGCCTCCAGCGCCGCGGCTGCGCCGGCGTACGGCAGGAGCTGCCGCAGGGTGGCGATCGTCGGGGGCATCATCGTCAGCTCGCCCCGGTCGTAGGCGGCGGCCGCGTCCGCCGGGCGGATCCACACCGTGCGGTCGGCCTCGCCGGAGACGTCGCGGGTGCGCTGCCCCTTCGGCAGGGCGGCGACGAAGAACCAGGTGTCGTAGCGCCGCGCCTCGAACTCCGGGGTGATCCAGCGCGCCCAGGCGCCCAGCAGGTCGCTGCGCAGGACAAGCTCGCGGCGGGCGATGAAGTCGGCGAAGGACAGCTCGCGGGCCACCAGGGCGGCGCGGTCCGCCTCCCAGTCCTCGCCGGTGGTGTCGGCGACGACCGTGTCCGGATCCGGGCCGGCCAGCAGGACGCCCGCCTCCTCGAAGGTCTCGCGCACGGCGGCGCACACGACGGCCTGCGCGACCGCCTCCTCCACCCCGAGCCGCCGCGCCCACTCCTCGCGCGCCGGGCCCGCCCAGGCGACCGCGCCCTCGTCGCGGGGGTCCACACCACCGCCGGGATAGGCGTACGCGCCCGCGGCGAAGGCCATGGAGGCGCGCCGACGCAGCATGTGGACGGCCGGACCGCCCTCGGCGTCCCGCAGCAGCATCACGGTCGCCGCCCGGCGCGGGGGCACGGGCGTGAGCCGCCCCTCGGCCAGGGCGCGGATGCGCTCGGGCCACTCGGGCGGGTACCACTGCCCGTCGCGCGGGGGCTCGGGCGGCCGGGCGGGAGACGCGGATGACGGCGGCGTTGACGGCATGGCCGGATCGTACGGCCGCGGGCCGCGATGTTCGAGTGCGGGCCTCGAGCACCGCGAACACCATGAACACCGCGGCCCGCTGCCGACTGCGGCCCGTGCCCGTTCGCACCGGCCCGCACCGGGCGGGCCGGTGCGGGCCTGCCGCCCGGCGGCTCAGCGCGCCAGCTCGACCTGGATCTCGACCTCGACCGGCGCGTCGACCGGCAGTACCGCGACGCCCACCGCGCTGCGCGCGTGCACGCCCTTGTCGCCCAGCACCTCGCCCAGCAGCTCGCTGGCGCCGTTGACCACACCGGGCTGACCGGTGAAGTCCGGGGCGGAGGCGACGAAGCCGACCACCTTGACGACCCGGGCGATCCGGTCCAGGTCGCCGGCGACCGACTTCACGGCCGCCAGGGCGTTCAGCGCGCAGATCCGGGCCAGGTCCCTGGCCTCCTCCGGCGTCACCTCGGCGCCGACCTTGCCGGTCACCGGCAGCGCGCCGTCGACCATCGGCAGCTGGCCGGCGGTGTACACGTAGGAGCCGGAGAGCACCGCCGGGACGTACGACGCCAGCGGCGCCACCACCTCCGGCAGGGTCAGCCCGAGCTCCGCGAGCCTGGACTCGACCGAGCCGCGCGCCTCGCTCACCGCTTCTCCCGCTTCAGGTACGCCACGAGCTGCTCCGGGTTGTTCGGGCCGGGCACCACCTGGACCAGCTCCCAGCCGTCCTCCCCCCAGGTGTCCAGGATCTGCTTGGTGGCGTGCACGAGCAGCGGTACGGTCGCGTATTCCCATTTCGTCATGGGGCCGACCTTAGCCCGTGCCCCGCGGCCCGCCCCGCGCCCTCCCCCGGTGTCCCCCGCCGTCCCGGTCCGCCCCCGCCGGAGCCCGGGCGCACCTCCATGGCCCATCCGCACGCGTACTCCCCCCGTCCGGTGGTTAGGCTCCGAAGGGTGAGCAGGCTGCATGTGGTGACCGGCAAGGGCGGGACCGGAAAGACGACGGTCGCCGCCGCACTCGCGCTCGCCCTCGCCGAGGAGGGCAAACGCACGCTCCTGGTGGAGGTCGAGGGGCGGCAGGGCATCGCCCAGCTCTTCGAGACCGAGGCGCTGCCGTACGAGGAGCGGAAGATCGCCGTCGGGCCGGGCGGCGGCGAGGTGTACGCGCTGGCCGTCGACGCGGAGAAGGCTCTGCTGGACTACCTGCAGATGTTCTACAAGCTCGGCGGCGCGGGGCGCGCCCTGAAGCGGCTCGGCGCGATCGACTTCGCCACCACCATCGCGCCCGGCGTGCGCGACGTCCTGCTCACCGGCAAGGTCTGCGAGGCGGTGCGCCGCCGCACCCGCGGCGGCGGCTTCGTCTACGACGCGGTGGTCATGGACGCGCCACCCACCGGCCGGATAACCCGCTTCCTCGGCGTCAACGACCAGGTGGCCGGGCTGGCCCGGGTCGGCCCGATCCACAACCAGGCCCAGGCCGTGATGCGGGTGCTCAAGTCCTCCGAGACCGCCGTGCACCTGGTGACCCTGCTGGAGGAGATGCCCGTCCAGGAGACCGTGGACGGAGTCGCCGAACTGCGCGCCACCGGGCTTCCGGTCGGCGGCGTGTTCGTCAACATGACGCGGCCGGCGGTACTGGACCGGCCGGCGGTGCGGGCCGCGGAGGAGTCCCGCACCGAGATCGCCAAGGCGCTGTCCCGGGCGGGCCTGGGCGGCGCGCGGCGCGGAGGCAAGGCCGAGCAGCTGATCGGCCCGCTGCTGCGCCAGGCCCACGAGCACGCCGAGCGGCTGGCGCTGGAGGGCGAGTTGCGGTCGGAGATAGCCGGGCTGGAGCTGCCCGCGTACGAACTGGAGCTGCTGGCCGAGGGCGCCGACCTGCCCGGCGTCTACCTGCTCGCCGGCGAGCTGCGCGAACAGCTGCGTGAACAGGGGGTGGCCAGGTGACGGCACGGACGGCCGAAACGGGTGCGGCACAGACGCAGACGCACGGACAGGCACCCGGGCTGGGCACGCTTCCGGTGCTGGACGTCGACGCGCTGATCGACGACCCCGGCACCCGGATCGTGGTCTGCTGCGGCGCGGGCGGCGTGGGCAAGACGACGACGGCCGCGGCCCTGGGCGTACGCGCGGCCGAGCGCGGCCGGAAGGTCGTCGTCCTCACCATCGACCCGGCCCGCCGGCTGGCCCAGTCGATGGGCCTGACCGAGCTGGACAACACCCCGCGCCGGGTCGAGGGCGTCGACGGCGCGCCGGGCGGCGAACTGCACGCGATGATGCTCGACATGAAGCGGACCTTCGACGAGATCGTCGAGGCCCACACCGATCCCGAGCGGGCCCGCGCGATCCTGGAGAACCCCTTCTACCAGTCGTTGTCGGCCGGTTTCGCTGGGACGCAGGAGTACATGGCCATGGAGAAGCTCGGCCAGCTCCGCGCGGGCGACGAGTGGGACCTGATCATCGTGGACACCCCGCCGAGCCGTTCCGCGCTGGACTTCCTGGACGCGCCCAAGCGCCTGGGGTCGTTCCTGGACGGGCGGTTCATCAGGCTGCTGACGGCCCCGGCGAAGGCCGGCGGCCGGGCGGGGCTGAAGTTCGTGAACCTGGGGGTGTCCGGGCTGTCGGTGTTCACCGGACTGCTCAACAAGCTGCTGGGCACGGGGCTGCTGCGCGACATGCAGACGTTCGTGGCGGCGATGGACACGATGTTCGGCGGCTTCCGCACCCGTGCCGACGCCACGTACCGGCTGCTCCAGGCGCCGGGCACGGCGTTCCTGGTGGTGGCGGCCCCGGAGCGCGACGCGCTGCGCGAGGCGGCGTACTTCGTCGAACGGCTGGCGGCGGACCGGATGCCGCTGGCGGGGCTCGTGCTGAACCGGATGCACGGCAGCGAGGCGGCCCACCTCAGCGCGGAGCGGGCACTGGCGGCCGCGGAGAACCTCGAGGAGGACGACATCGTCGATCCCCCCGAGGGGAAGGAAGGCGGCGGGCGGCCCGTTCCGGGCTCCGTCGACGGCTCCGGTACCGCTGCCGATGACGGTGACGGTGCCGATGACGGCGACAGTGGCGATGACGGCGACAGTGGCGGTGCCGACTCCGGCGGCCTCCCCGAGGACTCCCCCTCCTCCCCCGCGACGGCCGAGCGGCTGGCCGCGGGCATGCTGAGGCTGCACGCGGAGCGCATGCACGTCCTGGCACGCGAGCGGCGCACGCGCGACCGCTTCGCCGCGCTGCACCCGGAGGTGCCGGTGGCCGAGGTCGCCGCGCTGCCCGGCGATGTGCACGACCTGGAGGGGCTGCGGGTGATCGGCGGGCGCCTGGCGGAGCAGCCCGGCGTCGAGCCCGCCTAGCCGTACCGCGGGCCCCGTCGGCCCGGCGGTCCGCGCATCGGCGGCGTGCCCACGTAGGCCCGCGTCCTCCGCCTCCGCCGGGCCCTGCCGGGGCCCGGACGGGCCCGGAGAACGGTTTCAGCCCGCGGCGGCGTAGTCGCCGCTGTACCGCCGCGTGTCGTGCTCGCGCATCTCGACCTCCACGGGCAGCAGGCCCGCGCTGCGCTCGTACTCGGTGCGCGCGGTCTCCAGCAGCCGCCGCCAGGAGGTGACCGTCGGGCGGCGGCGCAGCAGCGCTCTCCGCTCCCGCTCGGTCATCCCGCCCCAGACACCGAACTCCACACGGTTGTCCAGGGCGTCGGCCAGACACTCGGTACGCACCGGACATCCGGTGCAGACCGCCTTGGCGCGGTTCTGCGCCGCCCCTTGTACGAACAGTTCATCCGGATCCGCAGTGCGGCAGGCCGCCTGCGCGCTCCAGTCGGTAACCCAGCCCATGCCGGCGCCGTCCTCTCCCGAATCGAGGCTCCCCCACGGCGGCAGACGGCATATTCACCGCTGCCAGGGCAGGACGTTACGGAAGGTGGCCAGGGCGCAACACCCCCGACGGGCCCAATCTTGAATGGCCCGAACGGACTATGCGTGCGTGGCAGATCACCCAACGGAGTGACTGAAGAATACTTTCGACCCATCGCCCGAAAACAGACATTGGGCGCATATCCCAAGAGGTCGAGGCTGGACGTTTCCTGACAGCGGATTGCAATTCGGTCACATCTCAACACTCGATGGAGTGAACCGTGAGTTGACAAGGAACCGAACGACCGTGTCAGACGTGATACAGCGTAGGCGAACACACGCACACCTGTCCGGCGATTGAGAACGTAGGCTGCCCTCATGCCAAACAAGCGCTCGGGTGGCGGGCTGTCCGGGACCCAACAGGCCGCCAAGTTCCTCGGCGTCAGCGTGCTCTCGGGAGCGGTGCTGGCGGGCATCGCGCTGCCCGTGGCCGGCGGCCTCGGGCTGGCCGCCAAGGGCACCGTCGAGAGCTTCGACGAGATCCCCATGGACTTCAAGCGCCCCCCGCTCAGCCAGAAGAACAGGATCCTCGACTCCGAGGGCAACCTGATCGCGACCGACTACTACCGCGACCGCACGGTGGTGCCGCTGAAGAAGATCAGCCCCACCATGCGGAAGGCGCTCATCGCGATCGAGGACTCCCGCTTCTACGAGCACGGTGCGATCGACCTCAAGAGCGTTCTGCGCGCCCTGAACAGGAACGCGCAGCAGGGCGGGGTCGCCGAGGGCGGCTCCACCCTCACCCAGCAGTACGTCAAGAACGTCTTCGTGGAGCAGGCCGGCGACGACCAGGAGAAGGTCGCCGAGGCCACCCAGCAGACCATCGGCCGCAAGATCCAGGAACTGAAGTACGCGATCAAGATCGAGGAGGAGCTCAGCAAGGAGCAGATCCTCGAGAACTACCTCAACATCACGTTCTTCGGCCAGCAGGCATACGGCATCGAGGCCGCGGCCCGGCGCTACTTCTCCAAGAACGCCGCCGACCTGGAGCTCCACGAGGCGGCGCTCCTGGCCGGGCTCGTCCAGTCCCCCACCTACTACGACCCCGTCAACTACCCCGACCGGGCGGTCAAGCGCCGCAACATCGTGCTCAATCGCATGGCCGAGACGGGTGCGGCCGACAAGGCGGACGTCGCGGCGGCCAGGAAGAAGGACCTGGGCCTCAAGGTCAGCAAGCCCAGGAGCGGTTGCATCACATCCGTCGACAAGGCGGGCTTCTTCTGCGACTACGTCCGCAAGATCATCCTGACCGACCCGGTCTTCGGCAAGACCGAGGAGGAGCGCAAGGACCTCTGGAAGCGCGGCGGTCTGACGGTCCGCACCACGCTCTCGCCCAAGGCGCAGAAGGCCGCGGCGAAGGCCGCCACCAGCATGGTCTACGAGGACGACCCGGTGGCCACCGCCGTGGTCCAGGTCGAGCCCGGCACCGGCAGGATCCTCTCGATGGCCCAGAGCCGCCCCTACGGCCTGGACCAGAACAAGAACCAGACCCTGATCAACCTCTCGGTCGACAACGCCATGGGCGGCAGCACCTACGGCTTCCAGGTCGGCTCCACCTTCAAGCCGATCACCGCCGCCGCCGCGCTGGAGAAGGGCATCAGTCCCTCCTTCACCTACAAGAGCGACTGGAAGGCGGTCTTCGACAAGGAGGACTACAAGACCTGCGAGGGCAAGCCCTCCGGATACGACGACTGGCCCGTCCAGAACGAGCTGGAGTCCGAGAAGGGCACCTGGGACATGACCAGCGCGCTCGGGATGTCCATCAACACCTACTTCGCCGAGCTGGAGCGCAAGGCCGGACTCTGCGAGACCCTGACGATGGCCGAGAAGATGGGCATCGAGCGCGGGGACAACAAGCCCCTGGGCGCGAACGCGTCCGTGACCCTGGGCGGTGAGGACATCAGCCCGCTGACCATGGCCGCCGCGTACACCGCCTTCGCCAACCGCGGCACCTACTGCTCGCCGGTCGCCATCGAGAAGGTCACCGACGCCGACGGCAAGAAGCTGCCCGTGCCCAGGACCAAGTGCGAGCGGGCCATGTCCCAGCACACCGCGGACTCCGTCAACAAGATGCTCAAAGGCGTGGTCGAGGACGGAACCGGCGAGAAGGCCGGCCTGTCGGACCGCGACAACGCGGGCAAGACCGGTACCACCAACGACCGCAAGGACGCGTGGTTCGTCGGCTACACCCCCAACCTCTCCACCGCCGTCTGGGTCGGCGACGACGTCGGTGAGCGCAAGGGCATGTACAACATCACCATCGGCGGCGTCCCCTACGACAAGGTCTGCGGCGGTTGTCTGCCCGGCCCCATCTGGAAGACCGCGATGACCGGCGCCCTCCAGGGCGAGCCCGTCGAGTCCTTCAACGACGTCCAGGTGCCGCGGGCCGCCACCGGCGACAAGGAGGACCGGGGCGGCGGGGACGACAACAAGCCCGGCGACCGGCGCCCCCGCAACCGGTTCCCCGACGTCACCCTCCCGCCCGGCCTCATCGGCGGAGGCGGCAACGGGGGCCCCGGCGGGGGCGGAGGCACCAGCACCATGGGCGGCACCACCGACGGCACAACGGTGGGCACCACCGTGGGCGGTGTGACCGGCGGCGAAACCGGCGGTGAGACGGGCGGCGGCGACAGCATCGGTGCCACCTCCACCACCGGGGGCTGGGATGCCGGCGGCGGCAACGGCACCAACGGCAACGGGGGCTGGCAGACCTCCGGCCAGGACGGCGGCTGGACCCCGCGGTAGCCGGCGCGGCTCGCGCGGAGGACAAGCACACGGACACACCGGAGGGGCCCCGCACCGGGGCCCCTCCGCCGTTCCTCCACCTGCCCGCGGACCTGTGGGCCCGTAGGCCTGTGGACCTTCAGGTCCGCGGGCCGGCGGTCAGCCCGCCAGGCGCTTCTTGACGGCGGCGGCCACCCGGCCGCCCTCCGCACGCCCCGCCACCTTCGGGTTCACGATCTTCATCACGGCGCCCATGGCCCTCGGCCCCTCGGCCCCGGCGGCCTTCGCCTCCGCCACGGCCTCGGCCACCAGCGCGTCCAGTTCCTCGTCGGTGAGCTGCTTGGGCAGGTACTCGGCGAGCACCTCGCCCTCCGCGCGCTCCCGCTCGGCCTGCTCGGCGCGCCCGCCCTTGGCGAACGCGTCCGCCGCCTCGCGCCGCTTCTTGGCCTCACGGGTGATGATCTTCTCGACCTCGGCGTCGGACAGTTCACGGGCGCTCTCACCCGCCACCTCCTCCTTCTGGATCGCGGTCAGCGTGAGGCGGAGAGTGGAGGAGCGCAGCTCGTCGCGCGCCCTGATCGCCGCGGTGAGGTCGTCCTGGAGCCGGGTCTTGAGCGTGGTCATGCCGGAAGTGTGCCAGGAGGCGGAGCCCGACGCCCACCGCATTGTGCCGCGCCGGCCCACACCCTTCCTCCCCACCGGCTCACGTGCCGCCTCCGGTCCTCTTCCGCCCCCCACCCCCCGGCCCGGCCCGGGGCCGTTCCCGTCGCCCGTGAGTCCGCACCCCGCCCGTATGTCTGCGACCATGGGCCCATGCCTGCGCGATACCCGCTCTCCCTCAGAATCCCCCTCGGCATCACGGCGGTAGGCGCGGCCTGCCTCGCCTACTCGGCGGGCATCGAGGCCCGTTCGTTCCGGCTCAGGCGCGTCACGGTGCCCGTACTGCCGCGCGGGATGCGGCCGCTGCGCGTGCTCCAGGTCTCCGACATCCACATGGTCGGCGGCCAGCGCAAGAAGCAGCGCTGGCTCCAGTCGCTGGCCGGGCTGCGACCCGACTTCGTGGTCAACACCGGCGACAACCTCTCCGACCCGGAGGCCGTCCCCGAGGTCCTGGACGCGCTCGGCCCGCTGATGGAGTTCCCCGGCGCGTACGTCTTCGGCTCCAACGACTACTACGGCCCCCGGCTGCGCAACCCCGCCCGCTACCTGATGGAGAAGGCCAGCGGTCGGCACGGCCTCAACGGCAACCCCCCGGCCGTCGGCGCCGTCCACAACCCGTGGGAGGGGATGCGCGACGCGTTCGACGCGGCGGGCTGGGTCGGCCTGTCCAACACCCGCGGCCGGATCAAGCTCGACGGCGGCGAGGAGATCGCCCTCACCGGACTGGACGACCCGCACATCAAGCGCGACCGCTACGACGAGGTGGCCGGCGGTCCCGAGCACGACGCGGACCTCCCCCTCGCCGTCGTCCACGCCCCGTACCTGCGTGTCCTGGACGCCTTCGCCGCCGACCGCTACCCGCTGATCCTGGCCGGCCACACCCACGGCGGCCAGCTCCGGGTCCCCTTCCACGGCGCCCTGGTCACCAACTGCGACCTGGACACCGACCGGGCCCGCGGCCTGTCCCACCACGAGGCGGACGGCCACCGCTCCTACCTCCACGTCTCGGCGGGCTGCGGCGCCAACCGCTACACCCCCTTCCGGTTCGCCTGCCCCCCGGAGGCCACTCTCCTCACCCTGATCGAGCGCCCCTGACCACACCCGCCGCACCTCCGCCGCAGCCCGGAAACCGGATTTCTCCTGAGCGCGGGCGTGGGCTAAAGTAGTCCTCGTTGCACACGGGGTGTGGCGCAGCTTGGCAGCGCGCTTCGTTCGGGACGAAGAGGTCGTGGGTTCAAATCCCGCCACCCCGACAGCCGAAACACCAGGTCAGGCCCGGTGCTGAGAGATCAGCACCGGGCCTGGTTTGCTTTGTCGCCCCGTTTTGGGAGCCGTTTGGGAGCCAACTTCGGGGAGCGGCTCCCCAGGGGCTCCCAGCGGGATGAGTGACCGGCAGCTCACACCCCTCACTCGCGTCGGGTGCAGAACCGGCTCCGTCACATCGGGCAGCCCCGGGTTCGCTCTCACCGACCGCGCGCTCAAGGAGCGGCGCCTGATCACCATGCCCAGCAAAATGGGAAGTGTCAGGCGGAGATCACTGACGCGGACGCCCCCACCCGGAACACGGTCATCATCCGGACCAGCCGGAACCGGCGGCTCTGCGGAAGCAGCGCGGAACGGCTTCCTCAGGCCACCCGCAGCCAAAGGCAGGAGAGCGCCAGCGGCCGCCATCCTCCGTATTGAGGACTCAGCGCACCAACCCGCGATCTGCCTGCCAAGGAGGCAATCGGGCAATGTCCGCCCGATGAACGTCGGCCCCAGGGTCTCGATCTGTTCGGCAGTGATCCGCTCACATAGAGTTCACCCTCCGCGTTTCCCGTGCGCGGTGAGTGAAGCCTTCGCGATCGGGAGTGAACTGGTGTCAGTGGCTCCCGCTACTGTCAGGGCATGTCTTACGGGATTCCGCTCACCGACGAGTCATTGATGGCCTGTGAGGCGTGCGATGCCCCCTACAGGTTTGGCGTCCGCGGACGGGTTAGGGGCCATTGCCTGAGCTGTAGCGTCGTAGCGCGTCAGGCGCGGCGGTACAACCTGAAGGCGAGCGACATGCACGCCATCCTGGAACTCCAACACCATGTATGTGCACTGTGTGGGCAGGGGCCCCGAGGAGACGAAGAGACTTCGTACTGGCACGTCGACCACGACCATCAGTGCTGTCAGCCATGGGACTTCATTTGCGGAGGGTGTGTCCGTGGCCTCCTGTGCGCCGGATGCAACATGCGCGGCGTTGCCTGGTATGAGGCCCTTCCGATCGACCGGCAAGATTGGGAGCGCATGAACGACTACTTGGCGAATCCTCCGGCTCGGCGCCTCCGCCTTGCCGGGGACCTGCGGTTCCGCGATCTTGCTGCGGTACGTTCCGGTAGGCGCCGTCAGCCCGGGCCCAGTTCCTTCCTCTAGTCTGCCATGGCGAGGACATCTACTGGCTCCTCCTCGGGCTCGGACTTATCCAGTTCGATGCGCACTCACGCCGTCCGCCTATGCGACGAGGAGCCGCTCGAACGCGCCAAAGGTCATGAACCATTGTCACTGCCTCGTACGGGAGTCAAGCTTTCGCTATCTGATCCCAGACAATCGAAGCAGCGGTTACACGACGCAAGTACTGTGCCCCACACGTGAATCACGTGGGGCGGGTGTCGCGCATCACTTACTGAGGTTGAACTCGTGGTGTCGTAGGGGCTGACGGCTCGTCGCTCGTGCGGTATCACCGGGGCATGCGGTATACACAAGGGGGCGGGCTGACCGCCAAACGGCAGCAGTTCCGCGAGGAGTTACGGCTCAAGGCAGCCGAGAGGTTCGCTCGGGGCGAGGCGAGCTCGATGATCGCCAAGGACCTACGGGTCAGCGTTCGTTCGGTGCAGCGATGGCGGCAGATGTGGGACGAGGGCGGTCCGCGGGCGCTGCGGTCGCAGGGGCCGACGTCACTGCCGAGGCTGAGCGAGAAGCAGTTCGCCCAACTGGAGGCGGAGCTGGTCAAGAGGCCGGCCGCGCACGGCTGGGAAGACCAGCGCTGGACCCTGAGCCGGGTGAAGACGGTGATCGGCCGGCGCTTCCACCTGACCTACACGATCCAAGGTGTGCGCAAGCTCCTGGTCCGTAATGGCTGGTCATGTCAGGTGCCGGCCCGACGTGCGATCGAGCGGGACAACGAGTCGGTGGCCGGGTGGATCAAGGAGGTGTGGCCCCGCGCGGAAGACTCGCGGCGGTGAGTGGAGCCTGGCTCGTCTTCGAGGACGAGGCCGGATTCTCCATGACGCCGCCGCAGGCGAAAACCTGGTCACAGCGCGGTCGAACCCCGGTGGTGCGGGTCCGCGGCCGCTCCCGCAGACGCATCTCCATCGCGGCGCTGACCTGCTACAAACCCGGCCACCGCTCAAAACTGATCTACCGGCCGCGCCGGGACGACGGTCGCCACGACGGACGTAAGAGCTTCTCCTGGACCGACTACCGGGACCTGCTGATCGCCGCCCACCAGCAGCTCGGCGGTCCCATCGTCCTCATCCGGGACAACTGTGAGACTCATGGGGTACCGCCCGGGATCGGGGTCTGACCCGTGGGACAACTGGCTTTGATTGCCTTGTTGAGGATCTGTCGACCTCGGTTCCGGTCGGTGCCTGCTGCCGCCGGACCGGCAGGCGTGTCCCGATAGGGGCCTTGCCGCACAAGGCACCATCACAGTTCTGACCGCCCACCGGTCCGGCGTCGGCCATCAACCCCATGCCGATCGAGGAGCCGCGTGACCGTCACCAGCATGCCCCGGACGACTCTGCCCGCACAGCCGGAAGATCCACCGGCAGAGGACGTGATCCTCGGGGTTGACACCCACAAGGACGTCCACGTCGCCGCCGTGGTCACCGTGCTCGGCGCGCTCCTGACCCATCAGGAGTTCCCGGCCACCGCCGCCGGATACCGCTGGCTCCTGGCCTGGGCATGCACCTTCGGTGCCCTGCGCCGAGCAGGCGTGGAGTGCACCGGATCCTACGGAGCGGCCCTGGCACGGTTCCTGCGCCACGAGAATGTCCAGGTCATCGAGGTCAACCAGCCCGATCGCAGCCTGCGCCGCAGGCGGGGCAAGACCGACGCCGTCGATGCGGAGGCCGCCGCCCACGCGGTGCTGTCCGGACGTGCCGCCGTCACGCCCAAGACGGGCGAGGGGCCGGCAGCCGACATGCGCGTTCTCCGCCTGGCGAAGGAGTCGGCCGTCAAGGCTCGCACCCAGGCGAAGAACCAGCTCAAGGCGGTCCTGCTCGGCGTCGATCCCGAGCTGCGCGAGTCCTTGTCCGACCTCGGCAACCCGGCGCTGATCGATCGGTGCGCGGACCTGCCCGAAAACGGCGGCGCGGCGTTCTCCACACTCCGGTTGCTGGCCCGGCGCATCCAGCAGCTGACCGCCGAGGTGAAGGAACTCACCCGCCGGGTCAACCAAGCCATCCGCGCCCACCAGCCGCAGCTCCTGGACCTCGTCGGCGTCGGGCCCGATAGTGCCGCCGCCCTGCTGATCGCCGCTGGGGACAACCCTGAGCGGCTGACCAGCGAGGCCTCCTTCGCTGCTCTGTGCGGCGTCAGTCCAGTCGAGCAGTCCTCCGGAAAGACTCAGCGCCGACGGCTGAACCGCGGAGGCAACCGCCAAGCCAACGCGGCCCTCTACCGCATCGTCGTGACACGCATCCGCCGTGACGCACGCACCCGCACCTACCTCGAACGACGCACGAAGCAGGGCATGTCGAAACGCGAGATCATCCGTTGCCTCAAACGCTACGTCGCCCGCGAAATCTATCGCCAGATCCGGTCGGCGACGGCCTCCACGGCCCCGTCTACTGCCGCTTGACGCAACATAGGGGCATCCTCAGCGTGCACAAGGCCGCCGGGCTGCGCGAGTTCGCCGAGAAGCACGAGTGGCTGACCCTCTTCCACCTGCCGCCCTATGCCCCGACCTCAACCCGGCCGCGGCGATCTGGTCCCTGCTGCGGCGCGGCTGGCTGTCCAACACCGCCTTCACCACCCCCGAACACCTCGTCCGGCGCATCCGGCGGGGCCTGCGGCACATTCAGTACCGCAGCGACCTCATCGACGGCTGCCTCGCCGAGACCGGCCTGACCATCAGGCCCGCCTGAGCAACCCCACGACATCACGAGTTCAACCTCAGTAGGCGTCGTCAGACTGCGGACTCCTCCTGCGGGTGCAGGAGATCGTTAAGGACGCGCACTGGGGACGCGGGATGAATCGCCAGCCGGGCGTCGAGTGCCATCTCCCACTGCTCGGTCAACCCCAGCACGAGGCGCTTGCGCATGCCTGAAGTGACGTGGGCGTAGCGCGCCGAGACGGAGCCGTCGATGTGGCCCATGCGTTCATCCATGAGGACCTTCTCGGTGCCGAGGTCCTCCATCACGGTCCGGTGGGTGTGGCGCAGGCCGTGGGGTGTGAGGCCCTTGGCGATCGGGAGCCAGCAGGCGTCGGCCCGCCCGCCGGCGCCGCGGCCGCGTGCCGGGATGCCGGGCCAGGGCTCGCCGAGCAGGGGGACGGGCCGGGCCTCCTGGGGTGCCTTCTTCGGGTACCAGCCCGAGGCTGCCGGGGTGAACAGCCAGGTGGCGAAGCCGTTGCGGCGCCAGTGGGCTGCGTTCTCCGTCGGCGCGCCGCCGTGTATGAAGCCGAGTTCGGTGATGGCCGTCTCCACGCGGGCGCGGGTGTCCTCGCGGACGCGCTCGGGGTGGTTGAGGACGTTGGAGACCGTTCCCGTGGAGACGCCGGCGCGGCGGGCGACGTCCGCCAGCTTGGCGCCCTGATGCCCGCCGGTGCGTGCCGTGCCCTGGCCGCGGAAGACGTACCGCTTGCTGTGGCAGGGGCACGGGGCCGGTTTGGTGCGGGCGATGTGGTCGGCGATCAGGGCGGACAGGAAGTCGGGGACGTCGATGGTGCGGTAGCTGTCGTCCTTGGGCGGGCAGCGGATCAGCGTCCCGGAGTCCAGCTCGTACAGCTGGTGTTCGACGCGGACGGCGCCGGGGCGGGTGAACTCGGTCTCCAGGCCGACGATCTCGCCCCACCGCATTCCGGTGTACGCCATGAGGACCACGGCGACGAACTCGTCGTCGCGGCCGGAGAGCAGCGCGGCTCTCTCGGCGATCAGCAAGGCGCCGAGCGGATCGGTGATGGTCTTCTCGGGGCCGCGGTCGCGGGAGCGGCCGGCGCGCTTGCCGCGTCCGCGGCGTCTGGCCGCCGGGTTGGAGGTGATCAGGCCCTCGTCGATCGCGTCCTCGAGGATCAGGTGGAGCGTGGAGCGCCAAGTCTTGACGCTGGAGGCCGCGTAGAGGGCCTTCTCCTTCTTCTCCCACAGATCGACGTCCGAGCGGAGGATGCCGGCGAGCGCCTTGTCCTCGAACGCGGGGAGCAGGTGCTCCTCGATGTGGCGCTTGTAGTTCTGCATGGTCGAGGCGGCCAGGTCCTGGGCGGCGTACCAGCGGTTCGCGTACTCGCCGAAGGTCTCCTGGCCGAGCGCCGGGTCGCGCCAGTCGCCGCGCCGGTACCTGTTCTCGGCCTCGCTCGCGGCACGCTGGGCCTCGCCCTTGGTGGCGAACCTGACCGCCTTGCCCCGCTCGTCGACGACCGTGAGGTGCTTGCCGGGCGCGGTCTTGTACCGGCCGCGCCAGTAGTTTCCGCGCTTCTCCGCGAAACCCAACTTCCGATGGCTCCTTCGCTTCTGTCTGCTGCGTGTCGGGATGCGTTTACGCGGTGGCGTCGTACTGGGCCCGGCGCGGTGGCCGGGCCCGCAGGTGGTTCACCGAAGTGGCGGGGTGGCGGCGCGGCCGTATGGATCCGTCCCGCGAGGCAGCCGGGGAGGACGGAGCGGCCACGTTCCCGGCCGGCTGGGCGGGCCGTGCCGGTATCTCCTCGTGAAGGCGGATGATCTCGGCGAGGTGGCCGGCGGTGAAGCGGTAGGCACGGCCGACGCGAGTGTGCGGGATGAGGCTCCGCCGGGCCCGGTCCTTGACCCACCAGGCAGAGCAGCCGAGTGCTTCGGCGATCTTCTCAGGTCGGTAGAGGCGCGGCAGAGGGGCGTCGCCCGGGTTGTGCGGGAGGTGTGCGGTCGCGGGCGTGGGCGAAGGTCGGTGCAAGGGCGGCGGGTCCTGACTCGGTGGTGGGCGTGCTCGGTCAGCGGTACCGGACGGGCCTCGTCACGGGGCGGTCGGGCCCCGCAGCAGCACGAGGGGCGAGACGAGGAGGGCTTCGGCGATCGCGGCGAGGTCGTCGACGTCGCAGCGGCGCTGGGCACGTTCGATGCGGGACAGCATCGTGTTGGACATCGGACGGCCGAGGGCGGTCACCCGGCCGGCCAGCTGACGCTGCGCGAGGCCGCGCTCGGTGCGGAGGATTTCGATAGTCCGGGCGGCCCGTATTCCTACGGGGCCGATTTCCAGTGATCGCGCTGCCATATCTCCATTACTAGCCTGCATTCGCCGGTTTGGTTAACCGGCGATCGTGGTCTATGTTGCGCCTCGCTCGGAACACATGCGGAGGGTTATCCGCAGCCGGGAGGCCCGGGGCCGCGACACTGAACGGCACTCGGAAGAGGCTCTGACGTGGGGTGTTGTGTTGTAGCTTCCTCGGCGGGAGCCCGTCAACGGCTTGGCGATGTGACCCTTCCGGCTCGGCGCCTGAGGCAACTATTTGGTCAGCCGCCGATCGTGCCCTACCGTTTTCGCACCGCCCTTCACGGCTCGCTTTGCGGCGGCTTTTCTGCCGTCAGAGATTCGGCTGTATCGGGCTGGACTTGCATGTCCTGGGTGTGGCTATGTTGACGACACCCCCGGAAAACGCGACCGGCCATCAGCGCACCCCGCGCCAGTGGCCGACCACTCCCCCCTGCCCTTCACGCCCGAACCGCCGCAACCGACGGTGAGCCGTGGACGCCCGCCCACCGCCCGCCGAGTGAGGACCGCTCCTCTTGGCACGCATCCGCACCATCAAGCCCGAAGCATTCGTCTCCGAGTCCCTGGCCGCCGTCACTCTGACCGCCGAGCGGACCTTCTTCGGCCTGCTCACCCAGGCCGACGACCAGGGCCGCCACCGCGACCACGCCGCGATCATCGCCGGACAGCTGTGGGTCCTACGCCCGGAGCACACGCCCGCCGAGGTCGAGAAGGACCTCGCCCAGCTCGCGGACGCCGGCCTGATCTGCCGCTACAAGGGCCCGGACGACAAGCGCTACCTGCACATCGTCACCTGGTACCAGCACCAGAAGATCAACCGGCCCAGCAAGAGCCGCCTCCCCGGCTGCCCGCACCACGGCGCTCCGTCCGGCACCGCGGGGAGCACCACCGCGCCTGCCGCACGGACCGGTGTCACGGAGCCCGCACCAACGCCTCACGGAACCCTCCATGAAGGCTCCCGTGAGATGCGCGAGCCCTCACCGAATCCCGGACCTGCTGACGAAACCGCAGGTGAGGGCGGTTTCACGGAACCCTCCGTGAAGAAGCACGGAGACCTCCCGGCAGCGGCAGTGACACCTCACCGTCCGGATCTAGGACCTAGGATCATGGATCTAGGAACTACTCCGTCGGGGGGCGCGAGCGCCCACGCACCCGACACCGTCTCGGCCCGGCAGCTCATCGGCGAGTACGTCACCGCCTGCGCCCACCGCCCCCCGAAGGACGTCCTGGGACACCTCGGCCGGGAGGTCGGCAAGCTGCTGGCCGAGGGCATCGACCCCGCCCACATCCGGTCCGGGCTGGAACGCCACCGCGCCAAGGGCCTGCACCCCAGCACACTTCCCAGCCTCGTCCACGAGGCGATGAATGCCGCCCGGACCGCCTCCGCCGCCCACCGCCCGTGGACGAACCCGGCCGACGTCGAGGCGGCCTACGGAGGCGAGCTGTGACCACCGCCCACACCCGCGCGCCGCAGCGCGTCGGCCCGCTGGCCGACCGGCTCAACGCGCTCCTCACCGCCCGCGGCATCGACCCAGATGCGCCTCTGGACGAACCGGCCGACGAGCCGGTCACCGCGCTGGAGCTGGCCGACGCCCGCATACCCGCCCGCTACCGCCGCGCCCTGGCCGACCACCCGCACATCACCGCCTGGGCCGACACCATCGCCCGCACCGGCCGCCCCGGGCCGGGCGGCGCCCCGGGCATCGCCGAGGGCCCGTCCCTGCTGATCGCCGGACCCACCGGCACCGGCAAGACCCACCAGGCGTACGGCGCCGTCCGCACTCTCCTGGCCGCCGGGGTCCGCCTGCGCTGGGAAGCCGTCACAGCCGCCGACCTCTACGCCCGCCTGCGCCCCCGTTCCGGCCACGACGGCGAACGCGACCTGCAAGCCCTGGCCCGCTGCCCACTGCTGCTCCTGGACGACCTCGGCGCCGCCAAAGCCAGCGAGTGGACCGAGGAACTCACCTACCGGCTGATCAACCACCGGTACGAGCACCTGCGCCCCACCCTGATCACCACCAACCTCCCCATCACCGAGCTGCGCACCGCGCTCGGCGACCGCGTCGCCTCCCGCCTCGCCGAGATGACTGACCGCGTCATCCTCACCGGCTCCGACCGACGCCGGACACCCGCGCACGCCCCGGTGCCGACCGCTGTGGCCGCCCCTCCGCCGACCCCGGTCCCAGGACGCACCCGCTGAACAACCCCACACCCGAACGGAACGGCGGCGGACCGGCCCGCCGCTGAAGAAGACGACCAGACCCTCGCAGTCCCCGTCGAACAGAGCCGGGGACCGGAACGCGGGCCGCACTGGGAACCGGGGACTGGGGACCGGGGACTGGGGACCGCAGCCCCCTCGGGGACTGTGGGACCGAGGACCGTCCCGAAGATCGGGGACCGCGCACACCCACCGGGACCGCGGACCAGCATCACCGCAGGTCCGCCGCCCATGGCCCCTCTGCGCAGCTCCGTTCCCCGGGACCACCGCCTGCCTGCCGACCACGGGACGGTCCCCGCAAACCGACAGCAGATCCCGTTCGGGGACCGTCCCCGCCCGCAGGCACAGGCGGCGGGGACCGAGCCGGGAACGGGACCATCCCGGGGACCGAAAACCGCGAACCGCCCCGGGGACCGAGGACCGCAGGACAAGGCCAGCGAAGACGGGACCCAGATACGGTCCCGCCAAGCCGCTGCACGGCTCCCAGTGAATACGCCGGACAAGGACCGTCCGCGAGCAGGACGGCAACGGCATCACGAGCCCGCCACGCCCTGAACCTCTGATCGCCTTCGTCCGGCGCCCGCCGCCCACAGCCACCACGGAGACACCGCGATGCACCACCCACATGCCAACCGCGCCCATCGATCGCAGCAGGAGGCGACCGCCCCAGCCACCGGCCGAGCAAGTTGGAGGTCCGGACACTCCCCCGCAGGGGGAGCGCCCGAACCCGGCCCCGCCCCGGGGGTGGCGGGGCCCGCCCAGCACCAGGGGGCGCCGGACGGGAGGGCTGCGACCGAGGGCGGACCGCAGCCGGGCAAGGCCAGCCGCAAGGGCAGGGCAAGGAAGGGGAAGGCGCGTCCACGTGACAAGAAGCAGCGCCCCGCGCACAGCGTCCGCCTCAACGACCAGGAACTCGCCATCATCCAGGCCGGCGCCGACCACGTCGGCATGAGCGTGGCCGGGTTCCTGGCCCACTCCGCCCTGGCCGCCGCCCGCGACCAATCCCGCACCGCAGCGGCCATCGCCACCGAGCGGGACATCCTGACGGCCCTGTTCGGTGTGCGCCGTCAGCTCGGCTGGGCGGGCAGCAACGTCAACCAGATAGCCCGCGCCCTCAACTCCGGTGCCGACGCACCGCACTTCGCCGCCGCCCTCGCCGACCTGCAACGCGTCGCACAGGCCGTCCAACGGGCAGCCGACAGGGTCGCCAACGGGCAGGAGAGCGAGGCGGCTTGATCCCCCGAATCCACCGGCAGGGCAGCAACACCCTCGGGCTCCTGCACTACCTATACGGCAAGGGCACCCACGAGGAGCACATCGACCCGCACCTGGTCGCCTCCTTCGACGGCATGGCCCCCGACCCCGGCCGCGACCCCTCGGTCACGAAGAGAGACCTCCAGCACCTCCTCGACCAACCCCTGTCGCTGCTCGACGCTGGCCGGCGCCCGGCCAAGCACGTCTGGCACTGCTCGGTGCGCGCCGCGCCCGACGACCCGATCCTGTCCGACGAGCAGTGGAGCGACATCGCCCGCCGCATGGTCGCTGCCACCGGCATCGACCCCGGCGACGGGGCCGGCTGCCGCTGGGCCGCCGTCCGCCACGCCGACGACCACATCCACCTCATCGCCACTCTCGTCCGCGAGGACGGCCGCCGCCCCGACCACCACCGCTCCGGCAAACGCGCCCAGGCCGAGGCCCGCCTCATCGAAGCCGACTACGGCCTGCGCCGCATCGCCCCCGGCGACGGCACCGCCGCCCGGCGCCCCACCAGCGCCGAACGCCACAAAGCCCAACGCCGCGGCCGCCGCCGCACCGCGCGGGAGGAGTTGCGCGAGACCGTCCGCCAGGCCGTGGTCGGCGCCACCGACGAGGCGGAGTTCTTCGGCCGGCTCGCCGCCGCCGGGCTCCTCGTCCGCACCCGCGTCCTGCCCTCCGGCGATCTCGGCGGCTACACCGTCGCCCTGCCCGGCGACCACAATCAGCACCACGAGCCCGTCTTCTACGCCGGTTCCACCCTCGCCCCCGACCTGTCCCTGCCCCGCATCCGCGCCCGCTTCGACGCGACCGGTCCTGCATCCGCGCCGGACCACACCGACCAGCCGGGCCCCTCCCCGCAACATCCCGCACCGTCCACCGCACGGCGCGCAGCCACCCACGCGGCGTGGGCCGCACTGCTCGTCCTTGACCAAGGCGACGACGGTGCGGCTGCCGCACAGATCGCCGCCACCGGCGAGATCCTCGACGCTCTGGCCACGACCTCCGCCCTCTACACCCGGCAGCAGCTACGCGAAGCGGCCTGGACGTTCGAGCGGGCCTCCCGCTCCCACACGCGAGCAGAATTCCGCCACGCCCAGACCCTGCGACGAGCGGCCCGGGAGCTGGTCCGCAGCGGCCCAGCGCTCGGCCGAGGCGAGGACGGCGCCACCACGGCCATGCTGATCGACACCCTGTTCTTCCTGGTCACCGCCGCCGCTCACTGGCACGTCCAGCGCCACCACGCCCAGCAGGCCGAAGCCGCCCACCGGGCCGCCACCTGCCTGCGCGCCGCCTACACGGCGGCCGCCGAAGAGCCGATGGCCCGTCTCCGGGAGCAGGGCCAGCGCCTGGCCCGGCCCGTACGCGACTGGTCCGCCGCCCTCCTGCACGCCGCCGCACCGCAGCTCGCCGAGCAGATACTGCGCGAGCCGGGCTGGCTCGCCCTGGCCGCCACCCTCACCCACGCCCACCAGGCCGGACACGCCCCCCGAACCCTGCTGACCGAAGCCATCACCCACCGGGAACTGCACACCGCCGAATCCCTCAGCAACGTCCTCACCTGGCGCCTCCGCCACCTCGCCGGCCTACCGGCCGACGCCGCGACGGCCACGTACCCCAAGGCCCCGGCCGCCTCTGCCCAGCAGGCCCGCCCAGCGCGGAGCGGGCCACCCGCCCACCCCAAGACCCCGGGACGCGGCAGATAAGCCCTGGCCCACCGGGGTGGCCGGCCGGTCAACGACCGAGCGGCCGGGCAGTCAGTGCCCGGCCGCTCGGCGTGTGCGCTGGTCTACCGGCGAACCTGGATCAGCGCGTGGGTGCCGCTGGTGCGCCAGTCCGCACCAGACTCTTCGAGGGCATCCAGCGTCTTCCGCTCCAGCCCCACGATGACGTCGGACTTCAGGGTGCGCAGCGCCGCGACCGCACCGGGGAAGTACGCCGTCAGGTCGGCGAACGGTGCCGTGGCGTCCCACATCCGGTCGTCCACGAGCCGACGGTAGTTGAGGTCGCCCTTCAAGATGGTCAGCGTGACGGCCGCGAACTCCTCCCGCAGGTCCACCGGCATCTGCGCGTACGGCAGCGGCGCACAGAAGAACGGGTGGGTGCGCACCTCCAGGTGTCCTGCCGCCATGGCCTCCCACAGCCGCCCGCCGATCCTGCCGGCTTCACCGGGCGCCTGGGCAAGGCGGCGGAGGCAGTCGACGACGTCCGCCGTCATCGCGTCGGAGACGTAGTACGGGTAGGGCTTGACGTGGAGCACGACCCGTTCGGCGTGCCGGTGCGCCAGGAGGTGGTCGATGAGGACCAGGTCCGGGACCAGTTCCCGCCCGGCGTTGTCCGCCACCACGGCGACCGTGGAACCGGCTCCGGCGGGCAGGAGCCGCCAGAGCACGGCGCTGTCGTCAGCCACCAGCCCACCGGTGGCGTCACCGGGGGCCGACTCCCCCTGCGTGACGCGGAAGCCGAGGTCGGCGCGGTTGCCCCAGAGCGAGGCGTGGAGCAGCGCCGTGGCCCGCTCATCGGCCGGCGCGTCGGCGAGCGCATCCAGGGCCCGCAGTTCCCCGTCCACCGCCGCCTCGCGCAGTTCGGCCTGTTTGAAGGGGGCGAAGGGATCGACTCCCTGCCACGGGCCGGTACCGAAGTACTCGACGGCGCCCAGCAGCCTGCGGTAGAAGTAGCTCTCCGCCCACAGGAACGGGGCGTCGAACCACGACCGCCCGAAGTGCTCCCGCCCCCAGGCCGACCACTGTCCCCGGTCGTGCTCCGAAGGGGCGAGAGGTTCGATGACACCGCCGGTGATCTCCTCCAGCAGGGCGTCGAGGGCCTCGTGCTGCCGGCGGCCGTACGGGAAGGCGTCCCGCACCTGCTGGACCAGCACCGGATGCCGCCTGGCCAGCACCCCCCACGCGAACGAGCCCGGCTCGTTGCTCAAAATGGCCGGGGCGCCGGGTCCGGCGGCCAGGCCGCGGCTGCGGCCGGCCGACCCGTCCGAAGCGCCAGGGGTCTTCTCTGCCATGGTGTCCAAGCCCTCCGCTTGTCGCTCACGAGTCATTGATCTCCAGGGCCACAACGCCCGCAGCGCCACGTCGTCGCAAGTTGGGCGCCAGTCGAGCGAGGTGTTCCGGTCGTGTTCGTGCCGTTCTCTCATTCGGCCGGCCGGGACATCCGTGGCTCATCGGTCGTGAACCCGAGCGACGCGTACAACGGCTCGCCCTCCGAGCTGGCGGTCAGGCTGATGCGCTTGCAGCCGCGTACGGTCATCCAGTCCATGAGCGCTGTCACCACCGCCCGCGCGTAGCCGCGCCTGCGGAACGCCGGATCGGTGGCGACGGTGCTGATGTCGCCGTTGAACGGCTTGCTGCTGTCGGGGCCCGGGAGCCGGGGAAGAAGGAATCCCAGCGCACAGGCCGCCACACGGCCTGGAGCGGCGTCCACCACGAAAGCGGCGGCCGTGTCCCGGTCGTCGAGCATCGCGGCGAGCGCCTCTCGGCATTCCTCGATCCATGGGCCGTCCGGCAGTTCTCTCGGCCTGGTCCAGGGCTCCTCGGGGCAGGTCAGCGAAAGTTGGCGCATCCGCGCCAGTTCCCTGGCGTCGGCGGCCACCGCCCGTCGCACGAGCACGCTCACTACGGCTCCTCCCGTTGACACGTACGTTCTTGATTGCGGCGATGTTCTTGGGGTCCGTATCCTGCTGGGCAACGCGTTGAAGGAGACGAGTAGCCGCAGGATCACGCGAGCAGAGAGAGCCGCCGGGAGCTGGGAAGGCGGCCTCGCGCCCCGCGGTGAAGACCCTCCCGAGCGCGGGGAGGAACGACCTCGCCCGGAGGTCCAATGCCCCGCCGGCCGGCCCCCGTCACCGGGCCCGAACGAGGCCGCCACCAGGTGGCGGCGAAAGTGCGGTGGCACCGCGAGTTGCCCTTCTCGCCCGCACTCCCAAGGGATCATGACGACGTCCTTCGGAGGACCGCAATGATCCACAGCCGCGTACACGTCTCCGACCTGCGAGAACACGTCGGCCGTACCGTTTCCGTCTGCGGGTGGGTGAACACGCTCCGCCTGCAGCGCAAGATGCAGTTCGTCATCGTGCGGGACAACACCGGCATGGTGCAGGTGACCCACAAGCGCGACGGCGGGCCGCTGGAGGCCCGGCTCGAAGCCCTCACCCCCGAGTCCGCCGTCCGTGTCACCGGCCGTGTCGTCGACGCCGCCCAGGTCAAGCTCAGCGGCCTGGAGATCGTCCCGGAAGAGGTCGAGGTCCTGAACCCGGCCGCCGCACCGCTTCCGATCGACGAGCACACCGGTCTGGAGCAACGCCTGGACTGGCGCTTCCTGGACGTGCGCCGCCGGCCCGCCACCCAGTTGCTGTTCGCCGTGCAGACCACCCTGGAACAGGGGATGCGCGAGTATGCCTACGAGCAGGGTGCCACCGAGATGCACACCCCCAAGCTCATGGGCACCGCCTCGGAGTCCGGCGCGGAGGTCTTCAAGCTCGGCTACTTCGGCCGCAGCGCCTACCTGGCGCAGTCTCCGCAGTTCTACAAGCAGATGGCCATCGCGGCCGGGATCGACAAGGTCTTCGAGATCGGGCCGGTCTTCCGCGCGGAGCCGTCGTTCACCTCCCGGCACGCGACCGAGTTCACCGGCGTCGACGTGGAGCTGGCCTGGATCGACGGCGTCGAGGACGTGATGGCGTTCGAGGAGCGGATGCTCGCGCACGCGATCGCCAGGGTTGCCGACGCGCACGGTGAGGCGATCGCCGAACACCTCGGCGTCGAGGTCACCGTCCCCACGACACCCTTCCCCCGCATCACCATGGCCGAGGCCCACGAGATCCTCCGCAAGGGCGGCTGGGACCCGGAGGGGGTCAAGGAGGACCTGGACCCGGAGGGCGAGCGGAGCATCTCGGCCCACATCAAGGAGGCCACCGGGCACGAGTTCGTGTTCATCACGCACTACCCGGTCGGCATCCGGCCCTTCTACCACATGCGGCCCGCCGACGACCCGAGCGTGACCCTGAGCTTCGACCTGCTGTGGAAGGGACTGGAGGTCACCACCGGAGCGCAGCGTGAGCACCGGTACGACGTGCTGCTGGAGCAGGCCGCGGAGAAGGGCATGAGCCCCGAGCCGTTGCGGGACTACCTGAACGCGTTCCGGTACGGGTGCCCGCCGCACGGCGGACTCGGCATGGGCCTCGGCCGAGTGCTGATGGTCATGCTCGGCCTGGACTCGATCCGCGAGGCCACCTTCCTCTTCCGCGGACCGAACCGGCTCACGCCGTAACCGGCCGCGCACCGCGTCCCCCGGCACGGGGCACTCGCCCGTGCCGGGGGACGCGGTCTCAGTAGCGGACGTTGCGCAGGTCGTGCGTCCACGCCTCACCCGGGTTCTTGTCCCAGTAGGCCCGCAGTGCCAGCTCCCGCTCGGAGAAGCGGCCCTGGTGGCACAGGCCGCCGTGGGAGAGGGTGACGCTCATGGCGAGCGCCGACTCGGTGGTGACCCAGTGGGGTGTCAGCGCGTGGCTCCACAGCTGGTCGCCGGGCCGCATGGTGACGGACTGGCGGTCGTCCGGATCGTGTGCGGGCGGGTCCTCGCCGGTGGTCTCGCCGATGACCGCCGCGTCGGCCGTCAGGTGCTTGTCGGGGTCGAGGTAGCTGTGGAAGGTCTTGGTGCCGTGCACCTGCCAGACCAGGCCGTGCGAGTTGTCGTTGTGGTAGGTCGAGGACGCGCCCTCGGTGGACAGGAAGAGGATGGGCGCCAGACGCTGCCAGGTGAATCCCCGGGCGGACAGATGCGTGCGCCAGGGGATCATGACCTCCTCCTGGAAGCCGTCCAGGAGGTCGTCGTAGAAGCGGCTGAGGTTGAAGTGCACCAGCCGGAACGTCCAGGTGGCGATCTCCTCGATCGGCGCGGTGCGGAATGCGGCGGTGCGGTCCATGCGCACCTGCCAGTCGTCGTCCCCGAGGACGGTGAACCGGACCTGCTCGTCCCTGCGGATGTGGTCGAGGATGTCGACGGCGGGCAGGAAGGTGTGGTCGAAGGGCACCTCCAGTGGAAAGTTCGGCGGTTGCCGCCAGCGGCGGGGAAAGTCGTCGGGTGTCGTGATCGCCATAGAGCGGTCCATGGAATCGGGGTGCGTCGGGTCGCCCTCACGCCGCGGCGCACGACGCGCTGCGGTCGTCGGACGCGGCGGAGGGGCGGCGGCAGATGGCGGCGCAGTCCGGGGTCACGCGGTCCTGCGCCGGAGCGGTCAGGAACTGTCCGATCGCGGCCCGGGGAGCGTGCGCGCTGACCGACGCCTGGCCGTAGGGGCAGCGCCGGATGCGGCCGTCGGCGGAGACGTACGCGGTCGCCGAGCGGCACTGCCACCGCTCGCCCCCGCCTGCGGGGAGTTGCAGTCCCCGCAGTTCACCGAGGTAGGCCCGGTAGCGGTCGGACAGGTCGAAGTGGCGGCCCAGCAGCTCGGCGTCGAGCTGCTGCCGTGCCAGGTAGTCCTGGACCGATCCGCCCTCACGGCGCAGAGTGCGCTCGTCGAGGACGACGGGACTGAACTGGACCTCCACCCCGGCCCCGGAGACGAGGCCGGCCAGCTCCCGGCACTCCTCGTCGTTCAGGTCCCAGCAGGTGACGTGCAGGATCTTCGTCCCGGTGCCGAGGGCGCGCAGTGTGTCGATCCCCGAGGCCGCGGTACGGGTGGTGCGTCCCAGCGCCATCGCGCCCCGCGAGTCGGCGGAGACGGTCACGTTGGCCAGCAGACGCGCCACCCGGGAGAGGGCGGCGACCTCGGCCGCGGTGCGGGCCGAGGTCACCATCGACACCGCCATGCCGAACTGGTGGGCCAGCCGTACCAGCTGCCGGAGCCGCGGGTGGTGGGTCGGTTCCCCACCGCTCAGGCACACCCCTTCCACGCCCGCCTCCCTCAGCCGCGACAGGGTGCGGGTGTAGGTCGCGGTGTCCAGGAAGCCGTGGGCGCGGTCGGCACGGAAGCAGAACCCGCAGGCGACCTTGCAGTGCCCGGCCGTGGAGATCAGTGCCGTACGGACCTGGGTGCTCATTGCACCCCCGTGTCGTCCCACACGGCGATCTCCACGGTGCTCGTGTAGAAGGCGCACATCTCGGGGTCCGGGGTGTCGCCCCCGACGAGGGCCTGCTCGTTGCGGGACGGGCCGCCGCAGACGGCGAGCGCCGGGCAGTCACCGCACTCGGGTACCGGTGCGACTTCCTTCGCCACGCCGGCCAGGAGGCCGGGGTCGGCCCGCAGCTCGTCGAGCGTGTGCAGGAACGACGGCTCGGTGAAGTTGATGTCGCACAGGCTGACCCGGTTGCCGGGCAGGAGGGCGGCGTTCAGACTGCGGTCGCCCTGCATGTGGTCGAACAGCATCGGCCGGCGGGTGTCGAGGGCCTGGAAGGCGCGGTCCAGGACGGAGAACAGCATCCCGCCCCGTCCCAGCGCGGCCAGGCGCGCCTCGTACAGCTCCTTGGCCAGATCGGCGCCTTTGACCTGCCAGCGGCCCGCCGTCGGGATGGGCGTGTTGACGTAGACGAACTTCAGCCCGAGGTCGTCGACGATCCACCGGACGGTCTCGGCGAGGCGTCCGATGTTCGCGGCCGTCGGGGTGAGGTTGCAGCCCACGTGAAGCCCCTCGGCCTCGACGAGCCGGGCGACGTTGCGGCGGATCCGGTCGTCCGCGGGCCGCCCGCCGAGCAGGAGGCGGTTCGCGGAGTTGATGCCCGGAGGGCCGTCGATGGAGATGCCGACCCCGTACTCGTACGCGACGAGGTGGTCGAGGACCTCGTCGGTCAGACGGGCGCCGTTGGTGACGACCGTGCGCCGCATCCTGGCCACGCCGTAGCGGTCGGCGAGGTCGTCGGCGAGCCGGTCGCCGTACCGCATCAGGTCGAAGCGGATGGTCGGCTCGCCGCCGAACCACTGGACGGACACCTCCTCCTGCCCGGCGTTCTGCTCGAACAGGAACTCCAGCCCGTCCGAGAGCTCGTCCTCCGTCATGTCCGGCTTGCCGGTGTTGGTGTCGACGAAGCAGTAGGTGCAGGCCATGTTGCAGCGGTCGGTGAGGACCACGCGCAGGCCGCTGATGCGGCGGGGTACGGCGTCCAGGCCGAGGTGTCGGAGACGGTCGTGGAGTGCCTCGCGCCGGTCGGCCGCGGGACCGCCGGGTGTGAAGCCGAGCCCGGCAAGGGCTTGGTGGGTCGCGGTCGGGGGGACCCCGGCGAGGTCGCGGACCTCGCCGGAGTCGATGAACACACTGTCCAGCCCGACCGGGTCGAGGAGAACCACTTCCCCGGCCCGCTCGTACCGGAAGTACTTCCCCCACAGCATCCGAGGGACGGCCATGGTGGTCAGGCCGCCGTTTCCTCTTCGGCGATCCCGAGCTCGCCCATGACCGCGCGGACCCTCTCCTCGGCGGCGGCTTGGAGCTTCGCGGAGGTGGCCGGGGAGCCGCCGTCGGCGAGGACGATCACGCCGGGCAGCGTCGGGTTCGGCGCGATGACCGTGATGCCGGCCGGTTCGGTGCCGATGACCATGATCGCGTTCTTCAGCTCGACCCAGTCGGTCTGCTCCTTGAGCGCCTCGATGATGCGGTTCTGCTTCTCCTGGAAGGATGCACGCTCACCCATCCACACGCCCGCCTTGGACTTGGAGTCCACGACGTCCGCGTAGATGAGGTGGTCCTTCTTCTCTCGTCTGGCCTGAGGCACGGCTGTTCCTCTCTCTGCGCCGGATGGTGCTGGAACATCCCCTTGCGCCCACCGGAGCCCGCCGGGCGCCGCCCCGCCCGGGGAGTGTGGGCGGGGCGGCACCTGGCGGTCCTGCGGCGTCCGGGGTCGATGACGCCGGCTTTCCTCGCCAGTCCCGCAGCGCTGCGGTGCGCGGTGCCGCGTGACGGGACCTGACTTCGCAGCGACGAGGTGACATCATGCTGTCTCGCGAAGTCCTGTTCGAGGACTCTGACAGGTCATCAGCAGGGCTTGCAGAGGACTTAGTCGGCGCTCGGTGGACGATTTTCCGCCGCCGCAGCGGCACTACCCGTCACTCTCTGGCAGGAGCTCGCCCCGGAGGAGATCCATGTCCCGTCCCGCAGGCAACACCAGGCTCAAGGCCGCTCGCCTGGCTGCCGGATACAACTCCCAGCAGGCTCTGGCCGACGCCATCACCGAGGCGGCGCGGAAGCTCGGCATCAGAGGTCTGGCTGTCGGCGTCCGGCAGGTCCGGCGCTGGGAGTCGGCCACACCGCCCTGGCCGCAGCCCGACGTGCACCGAGTCCTGACTCACCTCCTGGGGCAGAGCATGGAGGACCTCGGATTCGTCCCTCCTTGGGGAAGCTCGCGGTCCCGGCCCGGCACAGCGAGCGACAACACCCCCCGCGCGCCCCTGTCCGGAACACGTCTGGCCGCCGTGCCCGCTCGGGCCGAAGCCGCGACACAACCGGCGACCATCGGTGGGGACTTCGCGGCCGTCACACGCTCGCACCGGCACTTCTACTGGTCCGTGGCGCCTGCCGTACTGCACCCCGCGGTCCTGGAGCACGCCCGTCTCGGCTGCGCCCTTCTCCCGGAAACGGCGAACCCGGCCCGCCGGGCCCTCGCCGCCTCCCTGGCGGAGTCCTACCTGCTGGCCGGCCGTATCGAGTTCTTCGACCTGCGGCAACCGGAGCGGGCCTCGGAGACCCTCCTCCTGGCTCTGCAGGCGGCAGGCGAAGCGAACGATCCCCTGCTCGGAGCGGCCATCCTCGCGCACATGGCCTTCATCCCGGGCTGGGCGGACGACCGGGAGGCAGCGATGGAGCGCATGCTGGCCGCCCGTACCTACGCCCGCCGCGGAGAGGCGTCCGCCGAGCTCTGGGCATGGCTGGACGCCGTCGAGGCGGAGTGCGAGACCCGTTGCGGAGACCCCCACGCGGCGCTGCGGTTGATCCGTCGTGCCGAGGACACCCTTGCCGCGGGAAGCGAGCACGCCACTCCCGAGTGGCTGGACTGGTTCAGTCCTGTCCGCCTGTCCGCGTTCAAAGGGAACACGCAGTTGAAGGCCGGCCACATACCGCAGGCGCGCAAGACACTCCACGAGGTGCTCGACGCCCTGCCGCCCGAGTCGGACAAGCAGCGCACCGTCGTCCTCGGTGACCTCGCCGCGGTCGAGGCCGCCGACGGAAGGCCGCGGGAGGCGTGCGGATACGCCGTCCAGGCCCTTGACCAGTTGGCGGTCACCTGGTACGCGACCGGCATGGACCGCGTCCGCGAGGTCCGCCGCACGCTCGCCCCCTGGCAGGACGAGCAGTGCGTGCGGGACCTCGACGACCGCCTCTACGACTGGGGTACGACGGTCAGCGCGCTTCAGCGTTGAACTTGGCGATCTTCTCCGGCAGCTCCGCGAGCGAGTCGATGCGCATCGTCGTGATCGCGTCCGCGTCCGGATCGCGCTGCTGGATCGTGCCCCAGGGGCCACGCCGGATCAGGGCCGTCAGCAGGCCCGCCCGCACGGCCGGGCGGATGTCGTTGTCGAGCCGGTCACCGACGTAGAGGATCTCGCCCGGCGCGGCGGGCGTGGCCTCGATGACGTGCTCGAAGAACTTCACGTCCGGCTTGGAGGCACCCCAGTCGTCACTGGTGGCGATCATGTCGGCCGGAAGGTCCAGCCCCCGCAGCAGGCCGCCGGCCCTGACGGTCTGGTTCCCCGCGATGCCCACCCACAGTCCGGCCTCGCGCAGAGCCGCCAGCGTGGGGCGGACGTCCGGGTACAGGTCGCCTTCACCGAACCACTCCGGCTGCCCGGCGGCCGCGCGCTTCTCCCGCTCCTCGGTCAGGTCGAAACCGGGCCGGAACTCCTGGAACGTCTCCCGGTAGTCCCTCCCCTGCGCGATGACCGCCCCGAACATCGCCGCGAAGGTGTGCCGCGGCACCCCCAGCCAGTCAGCCCACGTCCCGTACTCCCGGGTCTCGTCAACAAGGCACTCGCCGACATCGAACACCACCGCACGAATCATGCACCGCAGGGTAGACGGTCCGGCGCGGCGGCGAAGCAGCCCTTTCGGACTGTGATCGGGCCGGGCGTGACCCTTTCGGCAGGCATGGTGCTTGTGTCCGGAGTCGCCATCGGTGTGGGGGCCTCGCACAGCGGTCGGCGCTCCGCGGAGCCAAGGTTGGAGCAACCGCCGAGACACAGAAGGGCTTTGGCCGCTACGCCCGCCGATGTCGGCCCACGGGCCGGTAACCGGTGCCCGGCCACCGCAGCACCCATTGGGGAGAGGGAGGCGCCGGACCGCGGTCGTGGGGGTGGCGAGGCCCCACACGCGGTATGCCGGCGGCCGGTCCGGCCCCGGTCTCGGGAGACCGCACGGGATCGGGCCCGGACCCTCCGGCGGCGGAATGCCGCCCACCGCCCTGCTGTCGCATCACCAGGCTCCAGTGCAGCTGCTCCAGGTGGAACACGCACGCCCGGCACGCTCGGATCTCGACATCGATGCCGCGCGCGCTGATCGTGCCGATCGGTGCGACCTCCGTGCCGGTGCGGTCGCAGCGGAAGCACGTCCCGGACGCCCACGCGAACCGCTCCCACAGCGCGAGCGGCTTCACGGCCGCTCCTCGGTGTCGACGGGACGGAGGTCGGCGATGCGTGGCGTCCACTCCCGGCCACCGCCCACTGGGCGCAGCCACGCCCGGGTGGGCGCCGCTGAGGAGGGGTAGGGCCAGTTCTGCACCTCGCCCCTCTGCCCGGTGCGGGTGTCCAGGACAAGGGCCCCGGTGGTCAGCCAGTCGGGCAGCGGAGCTGGATCGGACGCATCGGCTCCCGCGCCGCGTCGGCCGGTGGTCGGCGTGGTGGGCACCCGGCGGGGGTGCATGGCGCTGTTCGTCATCGGACCTCCAGCGATCCTCGGCCGTAGGTGGTGGCCCGCCCCGCGCGTGGGAGAGGGACGGGCCACCTGGACCGCCCGGCGGCGAGGGGAGTCATACGGCATCGCCCCGGACGGTGCTCTGAAGTGGCGCATCGCGGGTTCTCCGGATGCCGCCATCGACCCGAGGCACTCGGCTGAGGGATGGCATCACACCGCCTCCCGGCCCCGAGTCCCTTGGGCTGCGCGGTGAGGCTGCACAAGATTCGAGTCCCTGGCCGCCTCGCACGACGGCAAGTAAGCCCTGATGGGGGCCGCTTCGCAGTGGACAGGGTTAACAGACGCCCTCGTTAACCGTTAACTCCCCACACGCGAAGCGGTCTTGCCATCATCATGCGGTGACCGGGCAACCACGGGCTGCGAGGGTGCGATGAAGGCCAGGACGAAGCTGCAGGAAGCCAGACACGCACGTGGGTGGACTCAGGCGGACCTGATCGACGCGCTCACGGCCGCGGCGGAGCGGCTCGGGGTGGAGTCGCCGACACGTGCCAGTCTGAAGACTCTGGTCTCGATGTACGAGAACGGACGGCGACCGGTCGGGCGTGATCACTGGCCGCTGTTCCGCGAGGCGTACCAGGCAACCGACGCCGAGCTCGGCCTCCCCTCCCACGTGGAGGAAACAGGGCCACGGGACCCATCGTCCGCGCCTTCGCCGCGGAGCAAGCTGCCCGCCCCGGTCAGCACGGAGATGCTCGGCTACCTGGCGTCCGTCCTTCGGCAGCATGCCCAAGCCGAACCGCTGGTGGGCCCTCGGTTCTTGGTCGCGCCGGTGCGGAGCCAGATGCCCCTGATCGAGCAGATGTGCCAGGAGTCCCACGGTCTGCTGCGCGCGGACGTGCTGCGGGTCGGCGCCCGGTACGCCGAGTTCCTCGGATGGCTGTACCAGGACACCGGCCGCACAGACGAAGCCGTGCGCTGGACCAGGACGGCGATGGACTACGCACAGGAACTGGGCGATCCGATGCTCATCGCGTACGTCCTCCAGCGGCGCGGCAACATCGCCACCGAGGCCGGCCACGCCGGGCACGGTGCAGGTCTCGCCACCGCCGCACTACGGCATGCCACCAGTCTCTCCCCCCGCGTGCATGCGGTCGTCCTACGGCAGCTCGCCAACAGCAAGGCACGCCTCGGAGAGCGGAGCGAGACCGCTCTCGCCATCGAACACGCCATGGCGGCAACCGACGAGGGAGACGATTCCGACCCCCTGGCCGGATACTGCTCGCCGGCGTACATCGAGATGGAAGGAGCCGACTGCGCCCTACACCTCGACCGGCCGGACGAGGCCGTGCCGACCTTCCACAAGAGCCTGAGCCACTGGCCCGCCGTGCAGGAGCGGGACCGAGGACTGTGCCTCGCCCGTCTCGCCACAGCGAACGCCGCCCTGGAGGACGTGGAAGGCGCCTACGAGGCGGCACGGCAAGCCCTGGACATAGCAGAGCGGACGGGATCGGCACGCATCCGAGCCGAGCTGTCCCGCCTGCGGCAGCGCCTTGCGCCATGGCGGAAGCTGGTGGAGATTTCAGAACTGAACGCGGCGCTGGACAGGATGGACGGCGCCGACCTCTAGCGAGCCGGAGGAGCCCCGTGAACCTGCTGCCGACAGCCACGAGCACCGACGTCCAGGAGCAGCGGCCCCGGGTCGCCGTGCTCCCGGTCGGCTCCTTCGAGCAGCACGGGCCCCACCTCCCCCTGATCACCGACACCGCCATCGCGGCCATCTACGGGCGGTGCATCGCGGATGCTTACCCGGTCCATCTGCTGCCGCCCATCACGATGGGGTGCAGCCACGAGCACGGCTCCTGGCCGGGTACGGTCAGCATCAGCGCCAGGACCCTCTATGCAGTGATCGACGACATCAGAGCCTCCTTGGACCGATCCGGCATCCAGAAGCTGGTCATCGTCAACGGCCACGGAGGCAACTACATCCTGTCGAACATCGTCCAGGAGGCGAACGTCGACGGGCCGCGCATGAGCCTCTTCCCCCTGAGCGGCGACGTGGACCGCGCCCGCAGCGACGCAGGTCTCGTCTCGGACAAGCACGGCGACATGCACGCGGGGGAGTACGAGACCTCCATCCTGCTGCACGCCGCCCCCGAACTGGTGCGCCCCGGCTACGAGAAGGCCGACCACGACGGCGGCGAACGCCGCTTCCTGCTCACCTTGGGCATGACCGAGTACACCGCATCGGGCGTCATCGGCTACCCCTCCCACGCCACGGCCGAGAAGGGCGAAGCCCTCCTCGACAGCCTGACGAAGAGCTTCGCCGACCACCTCGCCGCCCTGGGCGAACACTGACCGGGCGGTGAGCCCACCACCACACAGGCACGAGGTACGGCTACACGCCACCACGTTCTACACGTCGACGTTCCACTACGACGACCACCTGCCCGCCGATCCGCACATCTGGGGTCAGCCGGCCAGCGCCAACCCCCTGCTCCACCTCAGAAGAGTCGACACCGCCGGGTGGTTCGACAACTACGCTCAGAGCTTCGACGCCGTCTGGGCCGGTGCCCGGCCCTGGACACCCGACCAGGAGGGGATGGCCGCCCATGGGCAGGACTGAGTACTACCACGACCCCGACGCCCCCAAGGCGAACACCCTCATCCCCGCCAGCAACCTGCTCGTCGTCGACGAGGACGGCGCCATCCTGCTCCAGCGCCGCCGCGACACCGGCCAGTGGGCCCTGCCCGGCGGCGCCCAGGACATCGGCGAGACGGCCGCCCAGTGCGCGGTGCGCGAGTGCCTGGAGGAGACCGGCATCATCGCCGAGATCACCGGCTTCCTCGGCGTCTACACCAACCCTCACCACATCGTCGCCTACACCGACGGCGAGATCCGCCAGCAGTACGAGACCACCTACATCGGTCGCCCCGTCGGGGGTGAGCCCACGGTCAACGACGAGGCCGACGGCGTCCGCTTCGTTCCCCCGGCCGACCTCGACCGGTACGACATCCACCCCAGCATGCGCCAGCAGATCGGCGACTACCTCGCCGGCACCTACCCCCGCCTGGACTGAGCCGCCAGCGCCTCCTCCACCCGGCCCACCGCGGCGAAGATTCCCGACGCCGCCCGGCGGATGAACCGCCCCACCACGCTGTCGTCCCCGTAGCGGCCCCGGATCTCGGCCACCCGCTCCTCGGCGGTGGTCCGCTCCCCGTCGGGCGTCGTCGTCATGTCGCAGTAGACCAGCGCGTCCACCAGCAACTGGTCCTCCAGCAACGGGAACTCCGCCTCCAGCACATCCCGCATCCCGCGCTCCTCGGCCTCCAGCAGAGCGAACGAGTGGTTCGCCACCAACCGCACCAACCGCTCGTCCGCACCATGCTCATCACGCAGGAACCGAGCCCCGTCCAGCGGATGGAACCCCGTCACGGCCAGCCGCGGCGCGTACCCCACGTCATGCAGCGTGGCAGCGGCCACCAGGAGCTCGGCCTCCTTCCCCAGGATCCGCGCCAGCCCAGCCGCACGAGCCCCAACCCCCTGGGAGTGCACCCACCGCCGCGGAAGCACGGCAGCGAGTTCCGCCTCTCCTACCCTCATGGCCCAGTCCGCCGTCGAAGCATCCATGGCGCATTCATGCCCGAGTAGCACTGCGACCAGTCCGACGGGCTGTCTTCATTGCGGCCCACCCGGTCGTATACCCCGGCAGCGGCCCTGCGGTCATGCGCACCGCGTAACAGCGAGGCTCAATAGTATACCTGGACAGACATGTCATGACGCGCCCCTATCGCGGAACCAAACCTCCACCGATCCTGAAGCGATTCGCCGGCTCCTTGCTGCCGATGCCTGTCACCGAGCCACCCAAACAGAGGCTACCTGCCATCCATGAGTCCTTGAATTGCTGCCAGGACTCCCTCGAGTGCGCCGGGCTCGGCGGCCAGGGCGGACAGCGAGACCGACGGCCAGCCCTTGTATCCCTTCTCCCGCTGCATCTCCAACTTCTTCTCCAAATCGGGAACGGCGGGCAAAGAATCCGCAAACGCTACTGCACGGTCGAGGCCGAGGTGATGGGTGATTGATCCAAAGCTGAAGGCTAGTTCGCCCTTCACTGGGTTGTCGTACAGAGACAGCGTCCAGATCGGCACCTGTCGGCCAGTGACCGGATAGTAGACAGACATGCTCGGATACTTAGCCGTTCCGCCCTCCAGCCGTCCTCTGGCTGCTGCGTGATCGAGCAGAGCGGTCGCGATCCGCCTCGTTTCCGGGGCGAGCCGAGCCCGGATCACTGCGTCCATGTCGGCACGCGTGGTCCGCTGCGAAGTGCGGTGCCTAGAAGAGGGCTTCGCTGCTGTGGCGACCTCTCCATGGATGCGTGGGACGAGGACGCGGAGGTCACTGTCGCCTCGGTACTGGGTCAGCTCGACCGCGTACACGTCGGTCTGCCGCATCTGCCTGTTCAAGAACTCGACGATCGCCCTCAGCTCCGGTGGAATCCGGTCCGCCACGAACAGCAGCCGCATCTGCCCGGTGGCCAGTCGCTCCTCGACCATCGACCAGAACTCTTCCGGGGAGCGGTCGCCGAGAAGTTCCCCGTACGCCTCTCCCAGCGATCGGCCATCCGAGATGCATGTCTCTTCAAACGAGCGCTGAAGCAGCGCTCCAGGCCAGTAACGAGCGCCGTTCGCCGCGTAATCGAGCATCTGGCCTACCACCTCGCGCCGGATGCGCGTATCGCTCGTCCGCTTAACCTCCACCAGCGTCGGCACTCCGTCGGCGTCGACAAAGAGGTGATCCAACCAGTACGCAGGACAGCTTTCCGCGCTTGTCGAAACACCCATCTCCCGCGCCACCAGTACCAGCCGCAACGGCCGCCCGTCTGCCAGGGAGCCGAAATCCAGCACCCGCGGATGACGTGCGAGAAGCTCCTGGAACTCCGCCTCGGTCTCGAACGCGGCCGGCTCCAGTGCCTGCAGAGCATTTCCCAGGACGAATACTGGCTGATCAGCCACTCGCTACCCCCAACCTGTAATCCGCGACCGTGCTCAGTGATCGTTCCGCATCGACTGATACCGGAAGCCAGTAACAACACTGACCCAGCTCGCGCTGGACCGGTTGCCTACCTGAACAGCTAGTGCCCTATTCACCTATGTAGACGAAACGCACGGGTTCAACGAGAACAATTGCGGCGGGCTCCAAGTCGGCCAGCCGGGCCGACAGCGTCGCCTCTGCCAGCCGCGGCGGCAGTGCATCCCCGAATTTCAACCCCCGCACCGCCCGTTCATCGACAGCCGGAAGGCAGAGCCGGTCCGGCGCCTCGCTCAGGGCTTCCTTCCACACTGGCGGCGTGAGGTCTTCGCGCAGACGGACCCAGTGATCGTTGATGCGCTGGGCTGGCACCGCGATCCCCTCCAACGTGGCGGCCAGCGTCGCATTCGCCCGGTGGCCTGCCCAGGTCCACCAGCGAAGTTGCCCCGATTCGTCGCGCACGATCAACGTGCCGCCCGGGTGAACCTTCTCCAGGAAGACCTCACGTGCCTCCTTGAGTGTTGTGGTGGCGCGTTGGGTCAAGGTGACGGGCGGATCCGTGCCGAGCAGCACCTCGCGCACGGCGCGGGTGACCTCGAAGGAGGTGCCCTGACCGAAGCCCGTGCCGCTCCACTTGGCCTTTCCGCCGCCGTCGACCGGCTCGACGAAGCAGCGTTTGCGGCGCCAGTCGATGTAGGTGACCTGCCAGCTGCGGCCGGCGAGGAGGAGTCTGCGGGGGCCGGCAACCCGCTCGGTGAGCAGGGCGGGGTCGGTGCGGCCGATCTCAGTGCGGCCCTGCAGGACGGTGAACTGCGGGGGCGCGGTGAAGACGGCGGTGAGGTTCATGAAGTGGCGGTGGCCGAAACGTCGTTCGGCTTCGGGGCCGATGAACAGCATGCCGCCGTCCTGGTCCAGGTATCCCTCCTCGACCAGATGGCGGACGATCGGCTCGGCCGACCCTCCGAACGGTCCCAGGCCGTTCCACCACTCCTGCCAGAGCCGGTCTCCGACGCGGTGTTCCTGAAGGCAGAGGGCGAGCAGCTGCTGGGCGACGATGTGCCGGGGCTCGGGCGGCGCCGTCACCGGTTCCACCCAGCCTCGCGACCACTGGAGCAGCAACCCCGCAGCGGCCAGAAGTCCGCCCTGTTCAAGGGTGAGGAAGAGGCAGTTGCGGGTCGTTCTGGGGCGGCGCCCGGTACGGCCGAGGCGTTGCAGGAAGGAGGCGACCGAGGTGGGGGCGTCGATCTGGATGACCCGGTCCAGGTCACCGACGTCGATCCCCAGTTCCAGGGTGCTCGTGGCGATGATGACGCAGTCGCGCGCCTCCGCGAACGCGGTTTCCGCACGTCTGCGTTCGTCGAGGGAGAGGGAGGCGTGCGAAAGGAACGTAGTCACGCCCTTGGCCCGCAGCTTGGCGCCCAGTTCCTCGACCAGGCGCCGTGACTCGCAGAAAACGAGCCGCTTCTCGCCACGGTGGAGGGCACTGATGACCGTGGCCGCATTGTCGAGCGAACCGACGTAGTCGAGCTGGATGTCACCTGGTGGTACGGAAGCCGGCGTCGGCTGTGCCTCGGCCAGGTGGGGCGCGACCACGTGGCCTGGGCGCCGCCCTGCTCCCGACCCCTGGAGCCAGGTGAGCAGGGCATCGGGGTTGCCGACGGTCGCGGAGAGACCGACGCGCTGAAGGGAGCGGCCCACCACTTTCTGCAGGCGCTCCAGTACGGCGAGCAGGTGCCATCCGCGGTCGTCGCCGGCAAAGGCGTGGACCTCGTCGACGACCACGGCCCGCAGCCCGGAGAAGAAGGACGCGTGGTCGACGTTGACGCTGACCAGCATGGCTTCCAGCGACTCGGGGGTGGTCAGCAGCACGTCGGGCCGGGCCGCGAGGATGCGGCGCCGGGCGCCGGCCGGTGTGTCGCCGTGCCACAAGGCCGCGGTCCGGCCGAGCCAGGCGGTGTAGGTCTCCACGCGCGGAAGCAGGTTGTTCAGCAGTGCCTTGAGGGGACATACGTACAGCACCGACGTGCCGGACCAGTCCTGGGCGTGCATCCGGGACAGGAGGGGGAAGCAGGCAGCTTCGGTCTTGCCACCGGCCGTCGGGGCCAGCAACAGTGCGTCGTCTCCTGCCGTCAACGGGGCGACAGCGAACTTCTGAAGCGGGCGCAGGTCTTTCCAGCCCAGGGTGTTGACGATGTGGTGGACCAACGCCGGTTCCAGGCCGTCGGCGGCGGTCACGGCAGTTCCAGCTCGATGTCGTCCGCCTGGTCGGCGGTGGCGTTGCGTTCGGTGTCCGTCAACTCACCTGCGCAGAGGGTGAGCTGGTAGTGCTTGCGCGGGTCGAAGTCTTCGAACTCATCGACGCGGTCGAGAACGTCGGCGACGAGCTTGCGCAGGAAGACGCGGGGGGCGATGCCGACGTTGCCGCCCAGACCTCCGGTGACGGCGGTAGCGAGTTCGCCCACGTAGGCGTCGTCGACCCGCGCAGTGACACGCTCCGGATGGCGGGCCGCTCCCCGGTAGAGGTCCCGCACCTTGCGGCCGAGTTCTCCCAGGCTCGGGAGGTCGAAGCCGGGCAGGCGAAGCTGGACGGCGCGGGGCGAGTCGAAGCGGGCGTCTGTGGTGAAGTCGGTGGCGAGCCGCTGGGCCAGGGGCGGCAGCCGCTGGACGCCCTGCTGGCCGTCGTAGAACGCGGGGGTTCCGGTGATGACGAGGAAGAGACCGGGGAAGCGCCCGGCGTCGATCTCGTCGAGGAGCTGGCGCAGTGCGTTGAGGCCCTTCTCCCGGACGTCGCCGCGAACCCGTTGCAAGGTCTCCGTCTCGTCGAGTACGAGGAGCAGCCCCGGGTGGCCGCAGTCGCGCAGCACGGTCAGCAGTCCCTGGAGGAAGCCGAGCGCGGCGAAGTGGTCCAGATCTCCGCGCACTCCCGCGGCCCGACGGGCGGAGGCGGCCACGGACTTCTGGCCACCGAGCCAGGCGATCAGGGCTTCCGCCGTCGCGCCGTCCCCGGCGGTAACGGCACGGCGGTAGCCGCGCAGGGCGGAGGCGAACGCGGGCGTGGTGCGGGCAACGTCGGCGAGCCGGCGTTCCATCAGCGTGTCCACGGCCGCGGTGAGCGCTTCCTCGTCGTCCTCGTCGATCTCCGAGCCGTCGAGGACCTCCTCCTCCAGGGTGTAGAACCACGAGTCGACGACCGCCCGCAGTGCGCTGGGCTGGTGGGTGGCGGTGGTCAGACGCTCGGTGAGCCGGCGGTAGACGGTCTCCAGCCGGTGCAGCGGTGTCTCGGTCTCGGAGATCTGCACTTCCGCGGTGGCGAGTCCCGCACGTTTGGCCCGCTCGGCCAGCCAGCGGGCGAAGAATGTCTTGCCGGAGCCGTAGTCACCGCGGACGGCGTGGAAGGCGGCACCGCCGCGGGTGACGGTGGCCAGGTCATCGTCCAGCGCGGCTTCGAACCGGTCCAGTCCGACCGCGAACAGGTCGAGACCGGACTGCGGGACCGTGCCGCGCCGCAGGGCGTCGATGACCTCGCGGCGCCGGACCGCGCTCACGGAGGCGGGGTTGGTCACGCCTGCTCCTCCCCCCGACTCGCTGCCTCGTCCGTCTGCTCGTCCGCTTCGTCGCCCTTCGGCTTCGGCAGGAACTGCTCGCGCAGGAGCGGCACGTCAAGCTTGACCGCGTGCCCGCCGTCGATGAATCCGAGGACGGGATACCCCTCGACGTTCAGCAGCCGCTGCACCGTGGCGACGAAACCCTCGATGTTGCGGCGGACCCGCCCGGTCGCGGAGATCGCCGCGGCGAGAGCGGCCGGGGACATCGTCCCGCCCGCTGTGACGAGTGCGTCGATGACCGCGGCCACCACCTTCGCCTCGGGGGCTTTGCGGACGTACTCCTTCTGGGCCGCGTACACCTCGCTGCTCACCACCGTGGTCCCCAGCGACTGCGCCACCGGCGGTGCGGCTTCCGTCCGGGCGGACAGCCGCGCCTCGGAGGTCGGCGCGCTCTCGGAGGGCGCCGTGGACCGCGCGGGCGAGGGCACCGCCGGCTGTTCGGCGGGTACGGCGGCGGGGGCCGGCTCGTCACGGGTGACGTGCGTCCGCCACCAGCCCGGCGTGGACAGTTCTCGCGGCAGCGGCACCCAGTCCTTCGGGGTCTCCTCCCACGCCGGGAGCAGGACGAGCACCGGGACGGTCACCTCGGCCAGGGAGGCCCCGCCGTGGTATCCGGCGCGCCGCCCGGTGTAGCGGATGTCCTCGCGCCACGGCAGGATCACCGCTCCCCCGCCCTCGCGCACCCTCGGGCCGTGGACGGCGATCTCCCCCTCCCCCACGGCATCGCCGGTGCGCCAGCGGGCGGACTCCGCGCCGTCGGCGGCGGCCGTCGGGCCGTCGGTGCGGCTGCCGCGCTCCAGGACGTGCCCGTGGTCGGCGACGAGGACGACCGGGCGGCCGTAGCTGCGGGCGGCGGCGAGCAGTTCACGCAGGTACGTGACGTCGGCCAGGGACCAGGTGGTGCCGCGGCCGTGCCGGCCGTTGTCCAGTGCCTCGTCAATGGTGTTGAGGACCACGCCCACCACGGCGTCGGAGGCGAGCGTGGTCATGAGGTCATGGGAGAGCGCGTGGCCCGCCTCGCCGCCGATGGCGGCCTTGTGGAAGAGGGCCGCCGCCTTGCGCCGCCGTTTCCAGAAGGCGGTGAACCCGCTCGTCTCGGCCGACTGGCCACCGCCCGCCGCTTCACCCGCCAGCAGGGAGACACGGCTGACGCGGGTGAGGGAGGGCAGCATCGAGACGGCAGCGAGCCGCGCCGGGATCTCGCCTGCCTCGGGGCGCGGCACGATCTCTCGCCAGCCGTCGCGTTCCGCCTCCTCGCCGAGCTGGGCAGCGACCGCGCTGCTCATGCCGTCGAGGACGAGGACGAGCGGAGCGGCCTGGGCGGTCAGCGGGCATACGACGGTGTCCAGCACGTTCTCGACGACAAGGCAGCCGTCGGGGTGCTGGGCGGTGGCGTGCGCGGCCCAGGCGGCGAGCCTCCGGGCGAACTCCTGATCGAGGCGCTGCCTGCGCTCACGTGCCTGCTCGTACAGGGCACGGAGGTCCCGTCCGGTCTCCAGGTCGCCGTCGGGGTCGCCCGCCCACAGCACGGTGAGCGCCCGGTCCACCCAGCCCCAGTCGGAGACGTGCGCCCGCACGGCGGCGGCCACGCCGGTGACGGCGGGTTCGGGGCCGCTGAGCCAGCGCGCCACCCGTACGGCCGTTTCGGCGACCTGGACGTGGTCCGGGCGGAGGCCGGCCAGGGTGTGGCCGAGCAGGTCGGCCAGCGCGGCTTCGCCGGCGGCCGGGGAACGGCGGGCTTCCGCGACGGTCCGGCGCAGTTGCGCGGTGAAACTGGAGGGGAGAAAGCGGCTCGCGGTGAGTCCCGGGGTGAGGCCCGCCTTGTCGGCCAGCTCGTCGGCCCGGTCCAGTACGGCGACGACGCGCAGGCGGGCTTCATGGCTGGTCCGGGCGTCGGCGATCCAGCGGGTGAGGGTTCCCTCCACGGCATCCGTGAACACGGCGAGTTCCGACCGCCGGGGCATGACCTGCCCGAACAGTCCGCCGAGGGCGAGCACCGTGTCGGGCTGGGCGGCGGGATCCCGCAGTGCGGCGCCGAGCAGTCCGAGCGGCAGGGCGTCGTGGCCGAGTCCGGCCTCGGCGAGGGACAGCAGGACGGGGACGGCCGGTCCGGCGACCTCCGTGAGCCACTTCTTCAGTTCGGCGCGTTCAGTGGCGCCCAGTTCGGCGAAACGCCGGGGACCGGCGGGCGTGCGCGACCAGGCGAGCAGGGTGTCGGCGTCGAGAGTGACCTGCCCGTCCTGGCCCGAGGAGCCGTGCACCGCGCGCAGGCCGAGCCGTTCGGCGGTCAGGGCGCGCAGGGCCGCGTCCCGGGTCAGCACTCCACTGACGCGCGGCCAGCCGTCTTCCGCGGGCTCCGCTTCGACGAGGGCTTCCAGGAGCCACCGCTCGCGGTACATCCGCGGGTCGAGGGCGGTGGCGCCGAAGCGCTGGAGGACGACCTCGGCGTTCTCGACGGTGAGGGTCTTGCGCCGTACGGCCCTGCCGCGGACGTCCCAGCCGAGCTGCTCGTCGTCGACGCCCGTGGTCACCACGAGCACGTCGGAGGGTGTGGCCGCGCTCCGGTGCTCGTGCAGGGCGGCGACGACGCCGAGGACGGAAGCTTCGTCCCGTACCTGGACCCGCCGCGCCTCGCCGTCCAGGGTGACGGTGAACCGGGGCGGGGCGCCGGGCGCGTACTGGCCGTGGACGAGCACGAGGCTGCGCTCGCCCAGGTCCTTGGTGTTCGCGGCGAGCAGGGCCTCGACGGTGCGACGGCCCACCCGGGGCAGGGCCGGGGCCATCAGCCGGCGGTCCCTTCGCCCGGTTCCGCCGCGGTACCGGCGGAGCCGTCGGGACCGGCCCCGGTGTCGGTGACCGGCTGCCAGGTGACCTGGATGCGGGTGCCGGGGTGGGCGGCGAGGTAGGCGCGGATCTCCGCGTCGATCTCGGCGACCGTGGTGGCCAGCGACGCCTCCAGCTGGGTGGGTTCGATGAGGTGAACGGCGGGCCGGCGACCGGCCTGCGCCGGGACGACGGCCTCCGCGCCGCCCCCGCCGCGGGAGGAGTCGTCCGGCGTGGCGGGCTGCTCCGACACAGGGGTCGAGGGGACGGGGGGCTTGCCGTGGGTGGTGAGGCTGACGTCCTCGGCGGTCGGTTCCGGCGTGACCGGCGCCACGGGCGGAGTGACCGGCTGCGCCGGCTGGGCGAGGCGGGTGGCCTCGCGCATCAGGGCCATGACGGTGTCCGGGAGCCGGTCCAGCACGGGCACCAGCGAGACGGTCTGCTCGTGTTCGCGGGCGCTGCGCTGCACCTCGTCCAGGAACAGGGCCGCCCGCTCGCCGAGGCTGTCCTGGCGTACGGCGAGGGTGCGGCGCACGTCCTCCAGCAGGGACCACTGGGTGGCGCGCAGCGCGGCGGCGACCTCCGGGGCTTGCCGCAGGGCGCCCGCGATCTCTTCGTCGGTCACGTCGTACGCGGCGGCGGCCAGCTCCCGCACGCACACGGCCGGTTCGGTGGTGCGCAGCAGCCGGGCGACGAGGTCGGCGGCGGCCTTGGTGGACTTCAGGCGGGGCGCGTCGGCGCCGGTCAGCCCGAGGTGGTGGGCGTGCTCCGTCAGCAGGGTGCGCACCTCGCCGAGGGCCACGCGGTGTTCCTCCGCGACGGCGCGCACGCCTTCGGCGAGCCGGGCGACGTTGCGGGCGAACAGGACCCGCGAGACGGTCCTGCCGAAGATCGTCCCGGCGCGGCCGATCGCGGTGTGGAACTCGTCCTCGGTGGGCAGTTCCACGGCCCTCAGCCCGTAGCCGGGGCCGATCCGCTCCAGCTCCGGTGCCTTGGGCAGCGGCGAGGTCTGGTAGACCCAGGTGCGGTCGTCGAGCAGGGCGTACGTGGCGATGATCAGATTGCTGACGTGGCGGTCGAGGCCGGTGTAGCCGAGCTCCTCGATCCAGTCGCGGATGTCCTCGACGGACAGGTCCGGGCCGGTGTCGGGGGTCTCGGCGGCCTTCTTGTTGATGCGCAGGCGCCAGTCGGTGGTGACGTTGAGCGGCCCGTCGTGCACCTCGCCGAGTTGGAGGGCGTGCACGATCCGGCGGACGACGGACAGGTGCCGGCTGTCGACCACGACGCGCCGGGAGCCGTCCTCCATCGCCCTCGTGATCCATTCGAGGGTGGTCTTCAGCTCGCTGGTGGTGACGGCCTTACGGGTGAGCCGCGGGTCGAAGTCGGGGTGCTTGGGGTGGCGCGCGCTGAGGAGCCCGTCGGCGAGTAGGAAGAGGTTCTCCTCGAAGCCGACGGCCGGTTCGGGTCGGGTGCGGGTGAAGCCGGGCTGGAGCGAGATCAGGTGGCGGCCCTCGGGGACCTCGGCGCCCGTGGTGCCGGGATCGGCCTTGTTGATGCCGTACAGCTGCAGCAGGGCGTCGGTGAGCTGGGTGGTCAGGCTGTCGCGGGACGCCTTGAGCTGGTTGCGGATCTGGATGCGTTCCTCGGCGGGGCGGGTCGCCGTGTGGTCGTCGAGCCGGTCGCGCTCCAGCAAGTAGCTGATCTTCAGGAGGCGTCCGAGGTTGCGGGCCTTCTGCTCGGACAGGAAGTGCGGCAGCCAGACAATCGTCGGCGCCGTCTTCCCGGCACGCTTCATCCGCTCTACCCGCTGCACGTCGTCCATCGGCGAGTGGGTGTGGCCGTCGAAGGGGTAGTCGAAGACGAACCGGATGTTGCCCTCGGTCTGCGGAGCGAACTCGGCGTCGGGCAGGTGCGGGTCACGGACGTTACCGAAAACGAACTCGACGGTGCGCTTGGTGCCGCGCCAGACGACGGTCCGCTCGCAGACGAACGCCTGGGTGTCGGGGATGTCCAGCGCCGCCCACAGCTGATCCTTGATCCACTGGCGGCGGTAGCCATCCTGGTCGGCGACGCCCTGCACCTCCTCCAGTAGCGGCTCGACGTCCAGGTCGGACAGGTGCAGGTGGAAGACGGGGTCGGCGGGGTCGCCCTCGCTGCGCAGCTCGCCGTCGAAGCCCTCGGCCTGGAGCTCCTGCAGGCGCTTGACGGCGACAGCGCCCGCGTCGCCCACCCGGGTCCTGATGGTGCCGTGGTTCAGCGCGGCGAGCCGGCCGCCGGTGAGCCGGGTCAGGGCGGGCACGTTGGGGGCGAGAGAGGCCAGCAGCAGCGTCTTGACGAGCCGGTCGTCGGTCCGGAACCGCTTGTCGTCCTCGGAGCCGTACTTGGTCAGCAGGTGCTCGCGGACGCGGGCGTGGAAGCGGTGCGCGATCTCCGACTCCTTGCGGAGCTTCGCGGTGAACGCCTCACCGGTCCGCGTGGCGATGACGTCCCACAGGTCGCCGATCGGGACGAGCTGGCCGAGCCGCAGGTCGTCGCGGTGGCGCCGCAGCAGCTCCTGTACGAGCTTGAGACCGGTCCGCTCGCGCTGGAGCGCGCCGGACAGGTCGACCAGCACGTTGAGCAGCGCCGGGGACAGCGGGTACAAGGTGCGGAAGTCGTCCCAGCTCGCCTCGGTGCGTCCCTGCGCGTCGAGCAGGACCTGCCGCACCTCGTCCCGCGACGACTCGACGACCTTGAACGCGTCGTCGCGGGCCTGCTCCATGCCCGGACGAGGGGCGAGCACCCGGTGCTTGATGATCTCTACGAGGTTGCTGTCCTCCAGCTCGACGACGTCCAGCCGGCCGGCGAGGTAGTCGACCTGCTGCTCCAGGTTCTGCACGTCGGCGCCGGCCACGTCTGAGCCGATGAGCTGGGACAGGTCGCGCTGACGGGAGATGAAGGACACGATCGGCACGGGCCGGCCGCTGTCAGCGGACTCGATCAGCTTGACCAGCCGCTGCACCTGGTCGCGGACGAAGTCCTGGTCCCCCATGTGCGCCTGGAGCCACAGGATCAGCTCGTCAAGGAAGAGGACGACGCCGTCGTAGCCCAGCGACTGGGCATGGCGGGAGATGACCTTCAGGCCGTTCTCCAGCGGGATGAAGGACTGCGCGTCGCCGCGGGCTGCCTGGGTGTACGCGGCCATGGGCCCGGTCAGCAGCGCCGACACCAGCCGTTCCCGCTCCTCACTGCCGGGCGGCGCGGCGAAGGCTCGGTCCAGCTCGGCGGTGCTCCAGCCGCCCGTGCCGGGCAGTTCGGCTTCCCCGTCGATGCCCGGCAGGTCGTCCTCGTCATCCGCACCGGACACCCCGGCCCCGCCCGGGGCGGTGGCCGCCGCCCCGGCACCGAGCCACTGCCGGAACTTGTCGTCGTCGCCGAGGAACGTACGCTGCCGGTCCGCGTCGGCGAGCAGCGCGTCCGACCGGTAGACGGCGGGGGTCGCCGCCTCCGGGTGCAGGTCCCGCACGGTGTGGACGTAGCCGCCGAGCAGCGCCGAGTCGAGATCGGTCGACCCGACCAGGTGGTACGGGATCATCAGGAACCGGCTGCCGCCCAGCCAGTCCCGGTGCTCGACGACGACCTTTGTCAGTCCCCTCTTGTTCAAAGCCCCCTCGTGGCCGTTGAGCACGGCGTGCAGCACGGTGAGGAAGTGGCTCTTACCGGCACCGAACGAGCCGTGCAGGTACGCGGCGTGCGAGTCGCCCGTTCGGACCGCCTTCGCGACGAGGCCCAGCGCCTTGCGGAACGCCTTCTGCAACTGCTCGGTGACGACGTACTCCGCCACCCGCTCGTCGGCCTCGTGGAAGCCCTGGGAGAGGTCGACCTTGAAATCGCCCGCATGGACGTCCTCCTTGATGTCGATGACATCGCGGAGGAAAAGCTCGGTGGTCGACATCAGGCGATCATTCCCTCACTGTGCTGGCGGCCGGCCCGGACAGCGCCCCCCTCAGGCGTTGGCGCGACGCCCATCTTGCCAGGTGAGTCCGACGGTGGGAGAGGAGATTGTGACACCTTCGGGGTGGGGCATCACGGTGGGTGATCGTCTGGGGGCGGGTGGCCGGGGTGCGCTCACGTGGCGTGTCCGGCGGGGTCCCTGTCGTGAGGTCCAGCTCCGCCCAGACCGTCTTGCCCGGCCCCGTACGACCGGTCACGCCCCGCTTGGTCGGCATTCACCACGTATGCCTCCGGCACCGCCCGCTGAGTCGCTGGCCGGCAGCGCGGAGGAGAGCACAGCGGCTCTCCCCCCTTGCCTGCGCTACGCGTCGTCCAGCTCCGGCTGCTCGGTCGTCTCTCGACGCGGTACGGCCTTCCGTCCGCGTGTCTTCCGTACCGGACGCCAGTCCTTCATCTGCGCCTCGCTCACGCCGTGCGTACGCAGCAGTTTCCGGTACTCCGACTCCAGGTCCTCGGCCGGTGAGCCTTCCCACTCGTCGTCGTCCTCGCTGTGCCACTGGTGCACCCACGGCATGACCTCATGCAGTCCAGCGAGGAGGGGGACGAGCCGGTCGACACCCCAGGCGTCACCCTTGACACGCCTGTCGATCAGATCCGTGAGGGCCAGTGCCTGGTCCTTGTGGTCCCAGCCGGCCCAGCCGAGCAACAGGGTGGAGTCGCTGTCCGGGCCCGCCTCCGGATAAGAGATGAACCGTTCCTTGGGGACGTCGAGCTTGCCGCGATGGGTCCAGTAGGACGGACTGAGGAAGTCGGAGGACTTGTACTTGGTCGGCGGGTCGATGTCGAGCCGCGTGCCCGTACGGTCCTCCTCGCGCTGCTTCTCCCAGACCTTCTCCCACTCGCGGCGGGTACGCAGGCCGGAGTCCTTGTAGCGCATCGCGGCGAGGTAGGGCACGTGCTCGTCGGCGATGATCTCGTTGAGGGCCTGCGCCAGGGGAAGGTCCGGTTTCTTCAGGTGGTCGGCGGCGTAGAGCGCGGCCACCGAGGTGAAGTCGGGGTCGGAACCGAGCCGGTCGGCAAGGTTGTTGATGGTCAGCGTCCGAGGGCGGCGCATCCCCTCACGCAACTCGAACCACAGGTCCTCGTCCTCGCAGCGGTCCAGCAGCCAGTTCCGCAGCGCGGCGCGTTCCTTCTTCTCCCACGGCTCGGTAGCCCAGCGCCGCTTGCACTCCGGGCGCTCGATGAGGGCGATGTCCTTGCGGCTGGTGATCAGGTCGATACGGGCCTGGACGATCTCGCGATACCAGTCGGGCCAGTGGGCGGGGATCTCGGTGGTAGGGGTCGAACCGTGGCGCGTGAACCAGGCGGTCTCCGCCTCCCCGGCCTCGACCTTCCGCGCGAGGACGATTTCGAAGGCGCGCTCGCCGAGCTTGACCTCGGGGATGGCCTCGGGGTCCGGTGACAGGGTCACGGTCCGGGCGACCTCACGGTCGGTGAGCAGCCCGTAGAGACCGTAGACCTGCCAGTCCAACTCCTCTTGCAGGGCGATCATGCGACAGCGTGCCTTGGCGTGCGCGGCTTCCGCGTCATCCAGCGCTCGCCGCGTGGGTACGACAGTCGCGGCCACGGCCGAAGGCTCAAACTCGGCGAGTTTCTGCGCTTGGGTGTCGAGGAGGCAGCCAAGATGGCGCGGGAGCTTGGCTGGGAGGGGGAATTCTTGCAGTTTGGTGCCGGTGAACTCGAACCGGTGCTCCCACAACTCGTCCGAAATTCCGCCGCCGATACCACCATTTCCCTTGGACTGACTGACCTGCTTCAGCCAAAAACAAGCCGCCGAAGAATTGAGCACCGCCAACAGCTCCAGGTGCTCGTCCTCCCCGGCACCCTGGGGCAGCTTGATCACGGGAGCGGAACGGTTGAACACCTTCCCACCCCGGTCCAGCACAAAGTGGTTGTGCGTCGCCACAAACGCGAACGCAATGGACAGCAGGCTCCGAAAACGGCGTGGGAAAAACATGCTGTGGTCGTACCAACGCAGCCCTCTTTGCTCCGGCGTCTCACCGAAGTCGATGCGCTGCCGCAGCACGGTTCGATTGGGCCAGAGAAACTCGTGCTCGCGCTGATCCAGGTCTCGCGGCTCCCCGTCCGACGAGTATGGGAAGAAGGTCCTCGTCGGCGCTGTCAGGACATAGTCCCGTAGCCCATCACCCAGCACGACAGGCACGCACCCGTCCGCCAGCCCTCGGGTATGCGTAGCCGTGTATGGCAGGTAGAACGCGTCGTCCAACCCCGTATGCGTGGTTCGGCCACTTTCCAGCAGTACATCCGACAACCTGCGACGAATCCGGTCGAAATGCACGAACAGCTCCGCTGCCCCACCGCCACTCACCGACCATGGATGCGTGGAGAAGGCAGCCGCCGCCGCATCCTCCACCGAAACCCACTCCGACTCGCTCCCCGGCTTGCCCACCTGCTCGACAATTGCCCGCCACACGGCGCCCTGCGATGCGTCCTCGGGCTGTGCAGGCTCACCTCGCACGCCCAGCACCGCCCGCAGTGTGCGATCCGGACTCGGAACCCGGTTGCGCCCCGCCAGAATCACCGTGGGTGTGCCGTGCCCCGGAATGAAGGCGCCCGAGGTGTCGATCACGTGGGACAGCTCGACCCGGTTGCGGAAGACAACCTCGATCAGCTTCTTGCCGAACTCCCGCTTCATGAAAGAGTTCGCGGTGATCTGACCCACGAACCCACCACCACCCAGCCGTCCGCCGGGCCCCTTCACCGCAAGCTCGAACATCCGCTGCGCGAACGGCACCGATAGCGCATAGGTCCCCGCACACGCGTCGTACGCCGCCCGGTAATTCTCGTTCTCCTGCTTGTCTTTCACCGTGATGTACGGCGGGTTCCCCACCACCACGTGATACGACCCCCGCCCCAGCAGGTCCATCCTCTTCGCGTACTCCCACACATCCTCCGTGGCGTACGCATACGTCTCCCCCTCCTCTTGACCCACCACCGACTCCGCGAACAGTGTGTCCAGGTCGGTCTGGATGCCCGCCGCGTCCCGGCCGTGCAGAAGCGAGTCACCCACGGCCACGTTGATGGGGAACGGCGGCGCGTCCGCCAGCCTCCGCGTACCCGCCGCGCGCATAGCGGCGACCAGGAGCCGGAAACGGGCGATGCTCGCGGCGAAGGGGTTCTTGTCGCAGCCGTGGACGGACTCCAACGTCCGACGCACCAGCGTCCAGTCGTCCGTGCCGGGTTCCGCCTGGCGCCACTTGTCCAGCAGGCGGTGGAAGATGCCGAGCAGGAAGTGGCCGGAGCCACATGCTGGGTCGATGGTGCGCAGGCCGCGGCGCTCCCTGCCGTCGGGGCCGGTCCACACGGGGTTGAGGCCGAAGCCCTGCCCGTCGTCGGCGACCGCCGGTTCCAGGGTCAGGTCGAGGATGAACTCCTCGACGAATTGCGGGGTTTGCAGCAGCGCGTACGTCTTCCGGGCGTGCTCGCTGAGGTCCTGGTAGAGGTCGCCGAGGAAGCGGGTGTCCCACTCGGGGTCGGTGAAGTCATAGCGGATCTCGCCATCCGCGTCCCAGCGGCGCCAGAACATCAGCAGTTCCGTCGCCGTCTCGTAGCCGGGGGTCAGCCCCCACAGCGGGTTGTGCCGCTCGTCGAAGAGACCAGCAGCCGTCTCGTTGGCGCTCGCCAGGTGGCGGAACGCCTCGATGATCCAGTCGCGGTTGTTGTGGTGCGGATAGGTGCGGAAGTGGCCCTCATGCCGGGCCTCCGCCTCGGCGAGGCGTTCGCCGGGGCCGGCGAGGTACGGCTCGTCGATCAGGCCGTTGTCCTCGCAGAAGCGGACGAAGACACAGCCCAGCACCCACGCCACGGCGGCCTGGGTGACGCGCTCGTCACGCCAGGCCGGGTAGGAGAGGGCGGTGCGCCGCGCCTCCTTCGCCTCGCGCCACTCGCGGTCCAGGCGGGTGCGGAACTCCTCCTCGGACTCGCTGCGGGCCCGCAGGTCGTCCTCCAGTGCGACGACCAGCTTCTTCAGATCCTTGAGCAGGGTCGCCTTGTCCGTGCCCGTAGTCGTCACCGTCACTCTTCGCTTCCTTCTCCCTGCACCGCGTCAGCGCCCCACCGCGTCAGCCGCGGACCGGATCTCCCATCCTGCCGCACCCGCGCCCCCGTACGGCGGCCCAGGGTCGTCGCGATCTGGAAAAAGCCGCCGCGAGCCTCTTGATCGGCTCGTTAGAGTGATCGTCGTGACGGCCTCGACACCCTCCGCGACACAGCCACCCGCGTTCGCAGTGGCCAGCAGGAACCACTATCGCGCGGCCAGGCTGGCCGCCGAGAAGAACCTGCGGATATCCGCCGATCATCTCGCCGGCCTGGCGGCGGAGTGCGCTGTCAAGGCGATCCTCATCGACTTCCTGGGGTCCCGGCTCAACGCGCGGAACATGCCGGAGAATCCGGAGGTGGAGGCTCTGTACCGTGTCGGCAACACGATGAGGTGGAAGAAGCAGCACGGGCACCTCCCCGAGCTGTGGGAACACCTCACCGCCGTCGCCCACCGCCGCCGGGGAGGCGGATCGGGCGCGCTGTTCACGCAGCTCATCTGGAAGAACCCGTTCGCCGACTGGGACGTCGCGGACCGCTACTGCGACGGCACCGCGATCACCGACGCGGACGTCGTCCAGCACCTCAGGGCCGCGTACGACCTCATCGCCGCCCATGAACAGGCCGGCATCCTGGGCACGAGGACCCACGCATGAGCCGTTCCCGCGCGCGTTTCGACACCGCCTGGCAAGCCGCCCTCGACCACGCCCGGCGGGCGGCGGCGCAGTTCGGCATGGACGTCGTCGTCACCCGGGACGTGCTCGGCCGGGCCTGTCTGCTCATCGATGACCGGGGGCGCGCCCTCGCTCACGACGACCCGGACGTCGTCGCCCTCCGGGACGCGTTCGTGGCCGCCACGCGCCCCTTCACGGGCCTCGAACCCCTCCTCTTCGGCGAAAGGCTCTTCGCACCGGAGCTGTACTTCGACGCCGAGGACCGCGCACCGGTCAGCCCACGGCAAGGCTCCACTGGCAGCGTCCACGTGCTGGAGCGGACCGTCATCGGCACCGACTGGGCCCGGAGCGTCCGCACCCCTGCCGACGGGGCCCTCGGGCGCCGGGACCGAAGGGTGGCGCTGTACGGCTTCAAGGGCGGGGTGGGGCGCACCACCGCCACCGCCGTCCTCGCCCGGCACCTGGCCGGAACGGGCCGCTGCGTGCTCGTGGTGGACCTCGACCTGGAGTCCCCGGGCGTCTCCAACCTGCTGGAGGACCCCGCCGGCCTCCCCCGCCACGGCATCGTCGACCACCTGATAGAAGGCGGCGTCGGCAACGCCGACGGGCTGGAACTGGTGGCACGCAGCTCCGCACTGCCCGTCGACGGCAACGGCGAGGTGTGGCTCGCCCCCGCGGGCGGTCGGCCTCTGGAGCGGGGCGGCGAACCGTACGACTACCTCGCCAAACTGAACCGCATCTACAGCGACCTCGCCGGGCTCAACCCCGGTGACGGCGACCGGCCGTTCGCCGCGCGGCTGGAGGAGGCCATCGCCGCCTGCGAGGACCAGGTGACCCAGCTGTCGCGGCGCCCGGACGTCGTCCTGCTGGACAGCAGGGCCGGCATGCACGACATCGCGGCGGTCACGCTGACCCATCTCAGCGGGCTGGCGCTGCTGTTCGCCGTGGACAACCCCTCCACCTGGGAGGGTTACGAGATGCTGTTCACGCAGTGGCAGCAGCGGCCCGCCCTGGCGCGGGAGCTGAGGGAGCGGCTGCGGATCGTGGCGGCCATGTTCCACTCCGCCGGGGACGCGAAGCGGCTGCCCGCCCTGCGGGACCGCGCCCAGCAGTTGTTCGCCGACACCCTCTACGACCAGCTCGACACGGACGACGAGGACGACGAGCTGTACCACCCTCCCGTGGAGGACGACGACGCGCCGCACGCACCCATCCCGATCCTCTTCGGCAACGACCTGGTGGGGCTGGACCCCCTGCGCAGCCGGGACTGGCCCGAGCTGCCGTTCGTCGAGGCCGCGTACCGGACGTTCACGACTACGGTGGAGCGTCTGCTGCCGCTACCGCACCCCGCCCCGGAGTCCTCATGACCGCCCCGCCGACCACCGACGAGTACCGCACCCTGATCTCCAGGGCCCTCGGTGCCGCACTTGACGCGGACACGGACGGCCCGGACCGGCAACGCCTGTTCACCCCGTCCAGCCACCGCCTCGCGCTCGACCCCGACGTGACCGTGGTCCGGGGCGCCCGCGGCACCGGCAAGACGTACTGGGCGAAGGCGCTGATCGATCCGGAGCTGAGGGAGGTGGCCGCGCGGTCGTACATGATGCCGCGGCTGCGGCGGGTCCGGGTCACCACCGCGTTCAGGACAGGCGGCAACAGTGAGACCCCTTACCCGGGCAAGCGGAAAATCGCCAGGCTGTTGCGGGACGTGATCGATCCCGAGAGCTATGACAACTTCTGGCGCGCGGTCGTTATGATGGCGCTCGAGGTGCCGCAGATCGCGAGCATTCCCGACTGGCCCGACCGTATCCGCTGGGCCGCGGCCAACGAGGACGCGTACGACGACGCGCTCGGCAAGGCCGACCGGGAGGCCCGGGACAGCGGCGAGACGCGCGTGCTGCTCTTCGACGCCCTGGACCACCTCCACGCCGACCGCAGGACCGCCGACCGGCTGGTGTCGGCGCTGTTCCAGGTGGCGCTGGAACTGCGACTGACCACAGGGGCGCTGCGCGCCAAGATCTTCGTACGCCCGGACATGTACGACAGCGCGCCCAAGACGTTCCCGGACGCCTCGAAACTGGGGGCCAACGCGGCTGATCTGACGTGGAGCCGAGAGAACCTCTACGGGCTGCTCTTCCACCGGCTGGGCAATCATCCGAGCAGCGAGGCCGAGAAGTTCCGGGCGCAGTACGGCACGTGGGAGGTGCAAGGTGAGGGGCGGTTCATCGCACCGGTCGACCTGATCGCCGACGAGAAGTGCCAGGAGCAGGCTTTCATCACCTTGGCCGGGCCCTACATGGGAACCGACCGGCGCAAGGGCCACACCTTCACCTGGGTGCCGAACCACCTCCAGGACGGCAAGGGACGGGTGAGCCCGAGGACGTGGCTGCTCGCCCTGCGCACGGCCGCGGACCTGACGGCGGAGCGATATGCCACACAGTCGTACCCGCTGCACTACGAGGCGCTCCGCGAGAGCCTGCACGAGGCGTCGCGGGTCCGGGTGGACGAGCTGAAGGAGGACATCGGCTGGGCCGCCACCGCCATAGAGCAGCTGGAGGGCGGACAGGTACCCATGGAGCCGTCTGTCGTCCGCCAGTACTGGGCGCAGGGCGGACTGGCGGAGATCCTGCGCCGTATGCGGGAGAACGACGACGAGAACAGCGGCCCCCGTGCCACCGACGATCCCTTCGCGCTGATAGAGGAACTGGTGGAACTCGGCGTCCTGACCAAACGCACCAGCGGCGCCCTGGACCTCCCCGACGTGTACCGGCTGGCGTTCAACATCGGCCGCAAGGGCGGGGTGCCCCGCAAGTCCTGAACCGGCGGCCTGGACCCGCTGCGTCAGCCGGTGGCTGCCGGCACCCGCAGCGAGTCCAGGAACTCCTTGTCCAAGTGCTCCCGTTCGCCATCGCCGCCGATCACCTCCACCGTCCGGCCGTCCAGTTTCGGCTCCTGGGCGCGTGTCTCGACCGTGCACAGCAGCCACAGGCCGTGCGGCGCGTCGGCGGGGCGGCGGGCCGCGTTCTGGAGCCGGACCAGGAAGGCGTGACCGCCCTCGTCCCAGTACCGGGCGACCAGGCCGGCGTCGTGGAGGAACAGCACGGTGCGCGGCACGTCGGCGCGGGCCAGCACCGCCTCCTCCACGTGCTGCCAGACCACCCGGACGAAGGACGCCAGCCCCGGCTTGATGTTGCCGGGAGCGGAGAGGCTGTCGGCGCGCAGGACCTTCTGCCAGTCCTGTCCCTTCTCGGCGGCCAGGGCGCGGAAGGCGGTGAGGAACACGGCCGACAGGTCGACGGCCTCGACGGGGAAGGCGGCTGCCACGGTCTCCGCCGCTCCCGCGAACGCCTTCGCCTTCACCGTGAGGGCGAGGAAACCGCCCCGCCCCGCCACGGCGGTGAGTCGCTCCCGTAGCGGGCCGTGCGGGTCCTCCCGGTCGGCCCGGGTGATGGGGGTGGGCGGCTGGTAGCTGGTGAGGGCGCCGGTGGAGCTCCACGGGCCCCGCGACTCCGGCACTCGGGGGAAGAACTTCTCCGCCTCGTCGTCGTAGACGAGGTCGAAGCGCGCCCCTTCCAGGGCGTCCAGCAGTTCCACATGGGTGGGTTCCCGGGAACCCGACACCAGGTCCAGGCCCGGGAAACGGGCGCGCAGCCGCGCCACCAGCTCGGCGACGGTGATCCCCCGGTCGCGGCGGACGCCCGCGCCCGCCTGGGAGATGCGCAGCGCCCGCTCCAGGCTCAGGTCACGCGGGTACAGCTCCAGCCGGGGCGTGGCCGCGACGCCGGGGGCCGTCGCGGCGGCCAGGGACACCAGACGGGTGTCGGCGAGCGGAGCGAGACCGTCGGGTGCGGCCACGGAGCGCAGGACGCGCAGGACCTCGCCGCGGCCGGGCAGCGGGTCCTGCCGTGCCAGTCGTTCGGCGGCCTGGCCGAGGAGCGCCGCGTAGTCCGCCAGCTCCCGCGGGCTGGGGTCGTCCGCGCCCGGCAGGGACTCGGCGGCGAGCAGAACCGTGTCACCCCGCCGGTGCACGGCGAACCGGGGCTCGTGCTGCCCGGCGGGATCCTCGTCCGGGCGCTCGGTGGTTTCCGCGTCGGCGGCGGCCCGGACGACGGCCAAGGCCCTGGCGAGCGTCCGCTCGGGCGTGTCCGCCCCCGCGCCGTGACGGGCCCGGAGTTCGACCGCGGCCTCATCTGCGGTCATCACCCGGCCCACGGACTGGATGATCTCGGTCAGCTCGGTGCGGACCGGGGGCAGCCAGTCCGCCTCCGCCCACTTCTTGATCTCATTGCGGTGGTGCCGGGAGACGGAGGTCTGCTTGATGCCCAGGTGGTCGGCGACACGGGCCTGCACGGGCCAGGCGCCGAGCGGCGAGAGTCCGCCGTCGTCCGGGGGCAGGCCCAGGGTGAGGCGTACGACGTCGGCACGGTGGGACCCCTTGCGGCCCGGCTCGGGGGCGAGGAGCGCGGCCATGTCGTCTATCGACAGGATGCGGGCCTCGTCGGCGCCGGGGGCGGACTGCTTCAGGGCGGCGTCGTCCGACGCCTGCCGACGGGGTGCGTACGGCGCCGCCGGGCGCAGCGCGGTGACCCACTGCTTGCGGCGCCGGTTGAGTTCCTTGCGGACGAGGGCGCCGGCGCCACGCGCCTTGGAGATGGCGTACGGCTGGATGTCCAGCAGTTGCCCGACCGTCGTCGCGCCCAGTCCGCCCGCCACCGATACGGCACGCGGGGACAGGCCGGCGGCGTCCAGCGGTGTCGTCAGGTCGGCCGCCGCCGCGGCGCGGTCGCGGGCCTCCTCCGGGTCGTCGGAGGGGTTGCCGACGGTGGAGGGGGTCGTGGCGGGCGCGGCCGCGTCGGCCGCGCGGAACACCGCCCGCCATGCGTCCCACATCTGCCGCAGCGTGTCGAAGCGCTGCTCGGTGTCGCGGTGCAGCGCACGCTGGAAGAAGGCGGCGAGTCCGTCGCGCAGTGCGGGCTCGAACAGCTCGGTGGCGACGTGAAGTTCGGCCGACTCGTTGGTCAGCGGATCGAGCTGCCCCTCGCCCCACAGCGGACGCTCCCCGCTCGCCATCTCGTGGAGGGTGACGGCGGCGGCGTACCGTTCCGCGTGGTCGTCGTAGTGGGCGCGGCGCATCGAGCCGAGGAACGGGTCGAGGTAGCCCCGCGTGCCGGCCTTCACGTCCCGGTCGGAGGCGTCCGTCAGGGAGAAGTCGAACAGCTTGAGCTGCCAGGTGCGGTCCTTGCGGCGCTGGATGCCGAAGTTGTCCGGTTTGATGTCGCGGTGACGGACGCCCTGCGCGGCGAGCTGGTCCAGGGCGTGGAACAGGTCGTCCGCGAAGCGCTCCAGCTCGTGGTAGGTGAGTTGCCCCTTGCCGCGCAGCCGCTCGCCGAGCGACTGCTCGCCGGCGTACTCCAGCTCCAGGACGGTCCGCCCGCCGAGCTCCCGCAGCCCCTCGCCGCGCAGTTGGGCGACGGAGCCGCCGCCGACCTTGCGGAGCGCCCGTTCCTCGGCGCGCAGCCGCCCCGCCTTCTCCTCGTCGAGGGCGACCTTGAAGACGTGCTCGTCGATCTGGGTGCGGCCGTCCTCGTCCTCGGTGGCCCGCTCCACGAGCAGTGCGCGGGCGGTGGCGCCGGTGCCGAGAACCCGGCGTACCGTCCACTCGGCGTCCAGCGCCTGCCCGGGCACCGCTTCGAGCGGGTCGACGCAGGTCGCCGTCGGTGAGTCGGGGAGGATGCTGGCGCGTTCCGCCTCGTCCAGCAGGTCCAGAAACGCCTCGGCCGAACCGAGCCGTTCGTTGACGTCGGCGCGGGTCGCCCGGAACACCAGGTCGTCGAGGGCGTCGGGCAGGCCGTCGGCCACCGCGAACAGGCGCAGCCCCCCGTCATTGCGGAGCCGTTCGGCGAGGTCGCTGCGCTGGGTGCCCGGCGGCCGACCGGTGAGGATCAGGTAGGCGAGTGCGCCGAGACCGAAGATGTCGAGGTCAGCAGGGTCGGCATACGGCTGATCCGATTCGGGGGCGAGGTAGATGCGGCCCGCGTCCTCGATGAGGGCGGCGTCGAGGGCGGAGCCGCCGATGGAGCGGAAGAACGTGGCGTTGCTGTCGAAGTCCCGCGCCGCCGTCTGCCAGTCGGTGATCCGCAGCTCGGGATTGGCCCCGTCGGCCCGGAACGACACGTAGACGGAGCGGGCCGCGAGCGCCCGGTGATAGAGGGAGCGGTTGTGCGCATAGCGGACCGCCTCGGCGAGCTGCCGGACCAGGTCCAGGCGGACCTCGGGCGTGAGCCTGCCGCCGTAGGTGTCCAGGTACTGGTCGAGGCGGAGATCGCCGTGGCGGTGGCGGAAGAGGATCGCCGGTCCGCCCTGGTGCTCGCGGTAGTCGAGCGCGTCGACGATGCCGCGGTGGGTGATGCCCTGCAGCACCTGGTACTCGCGGAGCGCGGCGCGTTCAGTGGCTCTGCGGGCCGCCTCCGTCGCCATCTGGCTCACCAGATAGATACGGACCCGGCCCTCCTCCTGCACGAGGCCGTCGTCCCGGGTGGCCAGGCGGTCCTCCCAGGACGGTCCGGCATCGAGCGGGTGCGCCTCCATCTTCCAGGCGTCACCGAAGCGGAGGTGGGCTGTGGACTGGCGGATCCCGATCGCCTTGAGCAGCTGCGGCAGGGTGTGCCGCGAGAACTCCGGCGTGATGCGCCGGTCGGGACGGTCCGGAGGCAGACCGAGGAAGTCCTGCCAGATCCGCTTCAGGCCGCTGCCGCCGTCGTCACGGCCGTAGACCTTGATCTGCTGGACCTCGTCCAGGTGGCTTTCCAGGTCGGGCGACGACAGGAACACGGCGGGCTCGACGCGCGGGACCACCCGCTCGGAGAGGCCCAGTTTGCGAGCCGCCCACTGGAGCTGGCTCTTCAGCTCCTTGGACTTCAGGTCGGTCAGGTGCAGGGGGTTGTTGATGGTCCGCATACGGTCGGGTCCCTGGAAGTTCCAGGTCGACCCGGTGTTGCGGAGCTGCCCCGGATGCCCCTTGATCTCGATGAGGAAGAGGCCGGCGGGAACGGCGACCAGCAGGTCGCACTCGTTGACGCGGCCGGACATCGCGGTGAAGGAGAACGTGGCCCAGGCGCGGAAGGGCTCGGCCTGCGGCATGAGAACACGCACATGCTCCAGCGCGTCCTGCTCCCACGGGTACGGCGAGGGACGCTCCTGAAACCACTGCCGGGCGGGGCGCGGCGGACCGGGCTTGGGCGCGCCGGGCCTCGGTGCCGACGTGCCTGACTGAGCTGTCACCGTCCGGCCTCCCCAGGCTTTCCTCACGGGCCACGATGCAAAAGTGCCTGGTCGAGCCTATCGCGAGAGGAAGCGGCCGAAACCGGTTTGTGGACGGGAGCGGAGCCCCTGCTGGGCAGGAGCCGGGGCATTTTCAGCCACTCACCGGTGGCAGGCGAACGCGCCGCGTAACCTCGCAGGCATGGAGCCACCCGCACCCGGGGCAACGCGGGACGCCGTACCGCAGGATCAGGCAGCGCAGGACGCTCACAGCGAAGCTCGTCGGCGGCTGGACGCGTACACCTACCTCAGCGCGCCCGAGCGGCTGGAGCACGTCGCGATCATGCGGGTCTTCTGTGGGACCCTGCTGGCGGACCTGGCCGTCCCGGACATCGTGGCGAAGCTGCGCGAGGCCGGTGGCCCTGGTGCGGGGCTCGACGCCGACACCCTCACGGACCGGCTGGAGAAGCTGGTGCAGTGGGGAAACCTGTTGCGCAGCAGCCACACGGTGAAGGCGTCCAGCATCAGCGAGTACCAGCGGTCCCGCTCGCGCTACCAGTTGTCGAAGCTGGGCGAGCGCATCCAGCGGGACGCCGACGGGGTCCTGGCCGAGGCCGACGCCGCCCGTGAGGTGAGCAACGAACTGCTGGCACTGGTCGAGCGCGGGCTCCGGGAGCTGGCCGAGCTGGTGACCGCGCCCGGCGGCATCGAACCGCAGGGCGGGCTGGAGCGAGTCAGCACACTGTTCGTGCAATTCGCCGAGTTCGCGGACTCCGTCCGGGACTTCTACGCCTACCTCGGCCAGGTGCTGGCCCGGTACGACCTGGACAGCGCCGAGTACCAGGGCTTCAAGGAGCTGCTCCTCGACTACGTCGAGGCGATCACGGAGGACGTGGCGTTCCGCGCACCCCGTATCTCGGGGGCGCTGGACACCCTGTGGCCGCACCTTCCGGGCCTGTTGGCCCGGCTGGACGCCCACGCGCAGGGTCTCGCCGGGCTGTCGCCTCAGGGCGACGGCCGTCCGGAGACGCGGATCCAGCGCAGCCGTGGGCGCGAACTGGCGGACTGGGAGGGCCTGCGCGGCTGGTTCAGCGACACCGACGGCCACGGCAGCCAGGTCGACCAGCTGCGGGACGCCACCCTGCGGGCGTTGCAGTCGCTGCTCGCCAACGCCAAGCGGATGCTGAGGTCGGCCACCGGGGAGATGTCCCGGCGCAGGGATCTGCTGCGGCTGGCCCGATGGTTCGACGAAGCGGCACCGCAGGATGCGCACGACATCGCCGTCGCCGCCTTCGGGCTGTACGGCGCCCGTCACCTGGGCATACCCCCGGCCACCGACGAGGTGGTGCCCGCTGCCACGAGCTGGTGGACCGGCCCGGTCGTCGAGGTGCCGGTGGCCCTGCGCGAAAGGGGCAGCCGCGCCCCGCGGGGCCGGACGTCCTCGGCGGAGGACCACTCCGCGCAGAAGCAGCGGCTGCGGGAGGCCGCCCGTCAGCGGGCCGCGGACCGGGCAGCGGCGGCGGACGAACTGCGCAGCGCCTCGGGCCGGTTCACCGAGGTGCGTCTCACCTCGGCAGCGCTCGGACTGCTCCTGGAGCTGCTGGCCACCGCACTCGGGAACGCTCAGCTCCGGCGTCACGCCGGCCCGGACGGGGAGCGGGCGACGGAATTCGACCTCGACGCGGCGCACAGCGAGGACGCCGAGCTGGGCATCCGGCTCACCGTGCGACGCACCGCGGGGACGCGGTGCGTCCTGCACTCGGCCGACGGCGATCTGCTGCTGGAGGATCTGGAGCTCGACATCGGCCGCATCTCCGCCACGGCCGACGGCGAAGCCGAGGTGAGCGTGTCATGACCCTCCCCTCGGCACACGACGTCGCCCTGGCCGCCGAGCGCCGCAGCGCCGCCCGGCTGCTGCTCGCCCACCCGCTGGTCACGTCGGACGGTCCCCACGCCGACCTCTTCCCGCTGATCCGCAGGCATGCCGACTGGCTGGGCAAGCGTTTCCAGCAGGTGCTCGGTTACCGTCTGCTGGTGGACAGCTCCTACGCCCGGCTGTTCAAGGCCGGCCTGGGGGCGGGCGCGGGACACCGGCTGGAGCGCTCCACCGGCACCCCCTTCACCCCTCACACGTACGCCTGCCTGGCGCTGGCCCTGTCAGTGCTGGTGACCGCCCCCGAGCAGATGCTGCTGTCACAGCTGGTGGCCGACATCAGGGCCGCTGCGGCAGACGCGGGCATCGAGCTGGAGGAGACGGGCCGGGCGGCCGGGAAGCGGACCTTGGTCGCGGCGCTGCGTCAGCTGGTCCAGTGGGGCGTCCTCATCGAGATCGAGGGCCATGTGGCCGCGCTTGTGCAGGAAGCGGGCGGAGAAGCCCTGATCACGGTCGATCGGGAGCTGGCCCGCGTCGTCGTCGCCGGGCCGCTCTCCCAATCACGCGACGGAGCCGATCTGGTCCGGCGGGCAGCGGACCCGGGGTTCGGCGGGCCGCGCACCTATGTGCGCCGGATGCTCGTCGAGACACCCGTCGTCCATCTCGACGAGCTGACCGATGCCGAACGCGACTGGCTGCGCACCCGGCAGCGCCGGGAGGCCCAGGCGTTCTCCGAACTCCTCGGTCTGGAGATGGAGATCCGCGCCGAGGGAGTGGCGCTGGTGGACCCCGAGGACGAGCTGACGGATCTGCACCTGCCGGGCACCGGGACCGTCGCGCAGGCCGCGCTGCTGGTGGTGGAGCGGCTCGTGGAGCGGCTTCGGCCGCAGGAGCCCGGACATCCGGCGACCGGAGGGACGCTCGTCATCGGAGTGGCTGTCCCGGACGGCCTGGTGGATGAGCTGCTGGCCGAGCTGATCGCCGAGTACGGGCGGCGCAGCAACTGGCAGCGCGGCTACCTGGAGGACATTCCCGCCCTGCGGGAGGCCGTGCTGGACCTGCTGGTCCGCATGCGGCTGATGGCCCGCGCCGGCCGGCTGCGCGCCGAGGGAGAAGGGCTGCCGGAGGGGTACGCCGAAGAGGCGCCGGAAGGGCGCACGGTGACCGATGTCCGCGGGGCGCGGCCCGGCGGCGATGGCTGGGTGCTGCTGGCCGCGGCGGCACGCTACGCCACCCACGTCACCGTGCGCCCGGCCACCGCAACCGGCAAGGGCGCCGACATCCAGGAGGAGTTGCCGCTATGACCGCCGATGCACGTGCCCCTGTCCCGCTGCCGCGTTCCGGCTCCGCGACGACCGCCGGCACCCGCTTCCGGTTGCACCGCGCGGGCATCCACAACGTCTGGCAGTACGACGAGCAGGAGTTCGCCTTCGGCGACGGGCGGCTGCTGCTGCGCGGCAAGAACGGCGCGGGGAAGTCCAAGGCCCTGGAGATGCTGCTCCCGTATCTGCTGGACGGCGACTCCCGGGCACTGGATGCCACGGGCACCGGCCGGACCACTCTCGCCTGGCTGATGCTGGACGGGTTCGAGCAGACCAACCGGCTCGGCTACCTGTGGGTGGAGTTCCGGGGCACGACCGACGACGGCGACCCCCGCCACCTCACGCTCGGTGCCGCCGTCCGTGCCTCGAAGTCGACGCAGAAGGCGCTGCCGACGTTCTTCGTCACCCCGCTGCGCGTCGGCGAGGACCTGCACCTGGTCGAAAACGGCAAGCCCCTGCCGGTCGACCGTCTCAAGGAGATCGTCGGCTCCGACAACACGACCGAACGCGCGGTCCTCCACCGCTCCCGGGTGGCCCGGGAACTGTTCGGCATCACCGACGCCACCCGCTACCGCAACCTCACCCAGCTCCTCCACCGGCTGCGGCGCCCCACCGTCGGGGACCGCATCGAGCACGGGGGCCTGGCCTTGCTGCTGAGCGAGACCCTGCCGGGACTCGACGAGGAGGTGGTCGAGAAGGTGGCGCGCAACCTCCACGACCTCGACACCGTACGCGACGAGCTCGGCCGCCTGGAGCGTACCGATGCGGCGCTGCGCACTTTCCTCACCAGTTACCGCGGCTACCTGGCCGGAGTCCTGCGCACCTTCGCGCAGGCGGTGAGCCGGGAACTGGACGTCCTCGCGCAGCGACGCCGGGCAGCCGGAGACGCCGCACAGCGGACCAGCGAGCTGAGGACACAGGAAGAGGAGTCGGAAGCCCGGCTGGAAACCCTGCGCGAGGAGGAGGAGGCCGCCCGGACCGATCTCGCCGCCCTGCACGCCAGCCGCGCCTACCGCAGCCTGCGCGAACTGTCGGAGCGCCGCAGCACGGTGGAGGCGCTGCACACCGCCGCCGTGGCCTCCTACACCGCCCTCGGCAACGCACATGGCGCAGAAGAAGGCGCGGCCGAGCGGCTGGCCGACGGTGTCGAGCACCTCGGGAGCCGGCTCACCGAACTGGGCACCGAACACCGGGAACTGCTGGCGCAGGCGGAGAAGGCCGGGCTTCCCACCGGCCATCTCGGCGAGGCAGTCGCTCTGCCCCGCACGGTCCGCTCCCAGGCCGTCGAGACCGAGCTGACCGCTCCGGACGGGGAGACGCACATCGTGCAGCACCGGCCGGTTGTCCGCGTGGACACGGCCACGGTGCGGGACGGACTGCGCTCCTGGCAGGCTCAACTGGAGGACGCCGAGACGGTCGTGAAGAACCGGACCCGGATGGTCCAGGAGGTGACGCGTCTCATCAAGCGGGCCGAGGAGGTCCGGATCCGGGCAGCGCAGGCCGATGCCGAGCGGGAACGGCTGGAGGGTGAGGCGGAAGAGGCCGCCGGCCGGCTTGAGGCCGGCCGCGAGAAGGTCGCCGAGGAGAGCGGTGCATATGCCCACCAGGTCGCCGAGTGGGTCACCCGCACGCAGGCCGCCGTCGGACCCGACTGCCCGTCGCTGGACGCCGTCCGCACCGCGGTCACCTGCGAGAGCTCCACCGACGCCCCGTTCGCGGACCGCACGCTCCCGCCCGACATCGACAGCCAGGTGCGGCAAGCCGCTCACGCCGCACTGGAGCCTTACGGCGAGGAACTCACCGGGCACCGGGACGCCCTGGCACTCGCCGCCGGCCGGCTCGGCGAAGAACTCGACCGCCTGGCGAGTCAGAAGCAGGACTGGGAGCGGCGTACCGATCCCGAGCCGCCGGTTCCCTACCACCGCGTCGCCGAAAGGACACCGGGCAGCGGAGCACCCTTCTACCGGCTGGTGGACTTCACGGATGACCTGAATCCCGCCGACCGGGCCGGTCTGGAGGCGGCGCTGGAGGCCGGCGGGATCCTGGACGCGTGGGTCGGCGCGGACGGCGCCCTTGTCGATCCCCGCACCCGTGACACTCTGCTGCGCCCCGGCCCCGCGTTGCCGGACGGGCCGACCCTCGCCTCGGCCCTGCGCCCTGCGCCCCAAGCGGGGTGCGGCGTCACATCCGAGCAGGTAGAACGCCTGCTGGTCGCCATCACGCTCGCACCTGCCGAGGAAACGAACGCTCACGACGCGGTGTACTACGACGGAAGCTGGCGTCTGGGCATCCTCAGCGGCCGGCACCACAAGAAGGTCGCCGAGTACGTGGGAGCCGCCGTACGCGCCGAGACCCGGCGACGCATCCTCGCCGAACTGGAGGAGCGGCTCACGCAGACGCGGCAGCGGCTGGCCGACGCCCGTCACGAACTCGCCGAGGCCGATGCCCGGCGCCGGGCCCTCAGGCGCGCGGAGCAGGACTTCCCCCGGGCACGAGGTCTCGCCGACGCCTGGAACAGAACCGACTCGGACGAGAGGGCACTGCACGACCTGACCGCCAAGGCGACCCGCGCGGCCCGGTCGGCCGAGGAAGCACGCGCTCTCGCCGTAGCGACGCGCGCCGAGGCGAATGCCACCGCCACCGCCCATGACCTGCCCAGCGACCCCGCCGAACTGGAACGCGTACGCACCGCGCTGGCCGCCCTGCTCACCGGCATCGGACATCTGCGCAGGGCAGTCGGCAGCACGGGCGAGCGGCTCGGCGCCCATCACGCCGATGCCGAGCGGTACGAACGCGCCCTTGACGACCGCCTGGCCGCGGAGGAGAACTACCGGCTCCGCCTCACCGGACTGCGTACCGCACAACAGGACCTGCACACCCGCGAGGAGGCCATCGGGGCGACCGAAGACGAGATCCTCACCCGCGAGCAGGAGACCAGGCAACGCATCGCACACGCTGTCCAGGCTGTCCCAGCGGCACGACGAACTCGCGACGAACTCCACGACCTGCGTGTGCGTGCGGAAGAGGAGGAGAAGCGCCTGCGTGGTGATCTGGCCGGCCAGGAGACGGCGGTCATCGGCACCGGCAGCATCCTTCGCGGCGCACTCGGCCGGCCGGAGGTGGTACGCGGCGCCGGACTGGACCGGTCCGCGCTGCCCGAGGACGTGGCGGACGATCCCGGCTCGGACGTCCGCAACCGTCTACGCGCGCTACAGGCTCTGGCCGACGCGGTGGAACAGGCCCTCGGCCGCCCGAAAGGCGAAGTGTCGGACAGCACCCTGCTCAACCGGCACACCGACCTGCGCGACCAACTGGCCGGCGGGTTCGACGCACAGCTGGAGGAACGCGACGGGATCAAGGTGTGCCGTCTGATCGACGACCACGGTTCCCACGATGTCGCGGCCGTGGGCGAGCGGATCGCCGTCCAGGCCGCCGAGGCCCGGGGGCGGCTCACCGAGCGCGAACGTGAGGTGTTCCAGCGGTTCCTGACCGGCGAGCTCGGCGACCACCTCTCGGCCCAGGTCGTCACCGCGGCGAATCTGGTCGCGGCTCTCAACGACACCCTGCGGACCGTACGCACCTCCCACGGTCTCGGTGTGGAACTACTGTGGAAGCTGGACGAGGACGTGGACGCGGACGTGAGGGCCGCCGTCGAGCTGCTGCGCAGCCCGTCGAGTCTGCGCACACGCGAGCAGACCGAACAGCTCCGCGAGGTACTGCAACGCCGGATCGAGGACGCCCGACGGGCCGATCCGTCGGCCGGTTACGCCGCCCATCTGCGGACCGCGCTGGACTACCGCGACTGGTTCCGCTTCCACACCTTCGTGGTCGAGGACGCCGCCCCGGGGCGCAGGCGCAAGCTCACCGGCCGCACCGGGCTCAGCCAGGGCGAGCAGCGAGTGCTCTCCTACCTCGTGCTCTTCGCCGCGGCCGCCGCCCACTTCACCAGTCTCGCGGAGTCGGCGCCGCAAGCACCGCGGCTGATCCTGCTCGACGACGCCTTCGCCAAGGTCGACGAACCCACCCACGGGCGACTGGGGCGCATCCTCGTCGACCTCGATCTCGACTTCGTCCTCACCAGTGAACGGCTCATGGGCAACTGGCCGGAGGTGCCGTCCCTGCACATCTACGAGTGCCTCCGTGATCCCCATGCGCGCGGGGTGGCCACTCTGCACTACACCTGGAACGGCCGGCATCGGCGTCTGGTGTCTGTATGAGCAAGCTGCCCGCCACGACACGGGACTGGCTGGCCGGTCCCGGGCTCACCCGGCTCTGGGAGTCGGTACGCAAGCGCCTGGAAGGCAACGGCCTACAGGCCACCGGTTCCCTCCGGCTGACCTCGGTGACCCCCCGGGAGCGCAACGACCTGTCCCTCCTGCTGGGCAAACCCCTCACGGGTGCCGCCGTGACCGTGCACCTCGACACGCTCGACGCCCGACTGCGCGCCTCGGCCGCCGGACTCGGGCTCACAGGAGTCCTTGAGGAACTGGGCCCGCCGCTCACCGACCGTCGTGCCGTCCGCGCGGGCATCGCGGCCCGGCGCGAGCACGTCTGGTCGTCGCTCACCTCGGCACTGGACGCCTCTCCGCTCGCCGACCAGGACTGGGCCCGGCAGTGGTACGGCCTGCTGCGCTGTACCGGCGTTCCGAGAGGAGTGCCGCCCGAAACGGCGGTACGAACGCTTCAGCAGGCGGTCCAAGTCCTGACCGTCCTGCTCGGCCCGGAGCGGGGTGGCACCCGAGGCCGAGGAGAACTCGCCGCCATGACGACCGGCTCCGCGCACGGCCTGGACGACGGCACCTGGCTCGCACGTCTCGTCCAGCGCGGCATCGCCCTCGCCCATGGCACCGAGTTCCCCGGCGACGCGGCCGGCCGGCGCGCACTGTGGCGGCTGGTGTCCGTCACACCGGACGAGGTCTCCAGCACAGTGCTGACCTACGGGCTGCGGCCCGTCGGCGGGGGCTGGCGGGAGCAGGCCCTGCGGGAGCGAGCCGCCCATCACGCCGAAACCCACCTCACACTGCGCGATCTGCACGGCCTGCGGCTGCGACTGCCCGCCGGAACAGCGATCCACGTCTGTGAGAATCCGCGCGTGGTGGAGGCCGCGGCCGACGCGGCTTGCGTCCGCCCCCTGGTGTGCACTTCCGGCAGCGCCACCACGGTGGTCCTCACACTCCTCGACGCCCTCGCCGCCACCGGCTGCCGTTTCGCGTACCACGGAGATTTCGACTGGCCGGGCATCGCTCTGGCGAACCGGATCATCCGCCGCTACGGAGCCCAGCCATGGCGCATGGGTGCCGAGGACTACGAGCACCTGGCCGCTCACAGCCAGACCGAGGGAATCCCTCAGCTGCCGCTCGACGGCCAGCCCGTCAACGCGACCTGGGATCCGGGTCTCGCCCCCGCCATGACCGCCTTCGGCGTCGCGCTCCACGAGGAGGCCACCCTCGACCTTCTGGTGGACGACCTGTCGGCCGGAGGCAGGAACGCCTGAAGGCGCACAGCAGATGCTCAGGGTGCGAGCCCGGGGCTCCGGAAGCCGGCCGCCTACCTGATGTCGATCATCCGGACCGGCTGCCCGGTGGTGCGGGCGATGGTTTCGAAGTCTCGGTCGTAGTGCAGCAGTGTGAGTCCTGCTTCTTCCGCGGCCGCGGCCACGAGAAGGTCGACGGCTCCGGCGCTGCGATGCTCCCCCTTGGCCGTGAGCCCGCGCTGGACGACGCGGGCGCGCCGGTAGACGCCGTCGGGCATGGGGCACCAGGTGAACTGGTTCAGTCGTCCCTGGACGGCTTCACGGTCCTTCTCGGAACGTGCGGAGTAGAGCACTTCCAGTTCGGTGAGGTCACACAGGGCGACCAGTCCGGCGCCCACCCGCTGCTCCCAGTCCTCGGTTGCCCGGCGCAGCAGGAGACGGACCAGGGCCGACGTGTCGATGAGGTAGTCGGCCACGCTCACCGGGCGGAACCACCTCGGTAGTTGCGCTTGTCGAGGAGGAGTTCGGCGTCAAGAGCGCCTTCGTCCGCGAGGTCCTGCAGTTCGTGCAGGGCCCGCAGGCGGCGGTTGCGGGCCACGATCTCCCGCAGGGCGGTGTTGATGGTGTCCCGCTTCGTGGAAGTGCCCAGCTCTTTTGCCGCTGCCTCCAAGGCGTCGTCGTCGAGGTCGATGACGGTTCTGCTCATGAGCGCCACCTTCATATACATCAATCAATGTATCAATATACATGACTCAATGTATCACGGGGCGGTCCAGGCCGGTCCGGACGTCTGCGGACCGGTGAGCACACCACTGACAGCAGGAGGCAAGGTCCCCCGCGGCCGAGGCGGACCGATTCCGGTCCGGTGCGAGCAGGTCTCGCCGGTGCCGTCTACGCCGCACCGGCTGCCTCGGCCGCAGCCGCCGGCTGAAGCAGCCGGGCCAGTTCCTCACGCCCGCGCCTGATGACATCGAGCGCCGATGCCGGATCCGTACCCGGCGGCAACGGAGTATCGGTGAGCACATCCGTAAGCGTGTACCGGCCGAGCAGCCACCGCTGCAGTGCACGCCAGTCGGTGCCCCGGTTGAAGGGAAAGTTGTTCGCCCATGGCGATGCCTCGTACCGGGTACCGTCGGTGCCGTTCGCGTGGAGCAGCCCGGAGCGGCGCACCAGGCACGGGAAGCAGACGCCGCAGTTGGCGATGGGAGGGCCACCGCTGCGGCGGGTGGGCGGCTTGCCGCAGCTCAGGGTGGACTCCAGGTCTGCCGGGGTGAGGCCCGCGTCGCGCCCTGCCCTGCACACCTCGCCTTTCGTCAGCTGAGCCAAGGGATTGACCACTCGTACCGCGCTCCCGGCGTCGCTCACGGCGGCAATCACAGCGTTCAGACCGGCCAGCGTCCGCGGGTGCACGGAACGGGTGGAGCAGGCGGCCGAACGCGCGGGCGTCAGAGGTGGATTGAGGGCGACCTGGCCGTTCTCGGGAATGTGGACGGTGGCCACTCCGTGCGCGGTGGCGGCACGGATCGCTCCCGCCGCGTACAGCAGGCCGCGGGTGCGGGAGGAGGTCTCCAGCCGCAGCCCGGAGCCGTCGCCCGCCGGGGTCTGGCTCATCGGTAGCAGTATCATCGGCCGTGGTCCGCCCAGTCGCTCGACGGCCTTGTACACCCGCTGCTGGAGACGCAGCAGGCCGATCTCACGGAACATGACGAGCAGCAGCGGCCGGGGGTCGTCGGCGCGCGAGCGGGTGGCGGCCCAGCTGAGGGAATCCAGCCCACCGGAGAACAGCGCGACTTCCGAGGCGCGAGAGTCACCGGGGAAGATCATCGCCTCCTCGACCCGATGACCGGCGAGAGGCCGGAAGTCCACATTCCAAAGGTCCCCGGTGAGGATCTGGAGGAGCGCGGTGAAGCGGGCGCGGACAGCCGCGCTCTGCCACCGCTCGTACTCCGTGACGGGCACGGTGAGGCTGATGCGGCGGGTCCACCGGTCCTGGACGCCGGTCCGGCGTACGTATTTGTCGGCGATGAACGCGGCCCTGGCGACGCGGAACAGGTCCTCGGCCCAGTCGGGGACTGGACCGGGCAGGTGGTGCCGGCCGGTGACGCGGCGCTCCTTCTCCTGGAAGGCTTCCTCGCCGATCTCCTTCCAGCGTGCATCGCGAGGCCGGTCCCCGCGGTGGCCGCGCCACCAGAGGAAATGGTCGGACCCGGTCATGCCGCGGCTCCCTCTTCTCCGGTGGCCTCGTCAGTGATCAAGCCGAGTACCCTGCCGACCGCCCGCGGTACCAGCGACGCGGCGATACTGGGGAGCACGGCTGACGGATCCTGTGCACCGCCCACTACCGGCTGCGCGGTGTCCACGGTCTCTGGGAGATCCGTCGCTTCAGCGGCCACCTCGCAGGGATTCGGCACCAGATCCACCGTCTTCTCCGCGACCCAGTCGGCGATCCTGCCTTCCGGATCGGTCGCGATGAGCACCGGCACTGCCATTTTGACGTGCTCGGCAACAACGGACCGGAGGAATTCCCCCACCAAATCGGCGAAGAACACCTGGTAGAGATCGCACAGGATGTCCCAGGCGAAGCCGCCGTGCGCGGCACCCGCGTCCATGGCGTCGTCCAGTTCGGGGTGCCTGTCGCGGACATCGCGGACCGCAGCGGCCACACCCCTGCGCACCGCGGCGTCGGCGAGTGTGCCGCCCTCTCCGCCGACCTCTAAGACGAGACGTGCGACGAGCGCGTCCGCCGACTCGGCGCCCTCAGTGGCCAGCGAGCTCAGGGCCCCGGCGAGCCGCTCACCGGCCGCACAGGCCGCGTCGTACAAGCCGAAAGCCGATCGATCGGCACGGAGCGTCTCGTGCAGGGCACGCAGATGGTCCGCGGCGATCTCCTCCAGACGCTGATCCGCGTTGCGCGAGTCCGCCCGCCAGCGCGCCAGCCGTCTCGCAGCGGAACTCCACCGGTCGCCATTCGGCCCCTTCCACCGCGTGGACGTCCCCACAGCACCCCCAGCCCGACAGTGTCCCTCCCTGCTCTTCCCGGTCATGGCATCAGACCGGACGATTCCCAGGTAGGGCGCGACTCGGCCAGGGCGGCGCGGACCGGACTGGGAGCCGCCTGGGAGCCGACCTGCCCCCGGAAACCCTCCGGAGCCACCCGAGACCACGACAGCCTGACGCCTTGACCAGGGGAAATGTCATCCGTGCTGGCACGGCTCGCCAACCGGACCTCGTTCGGGACGAAGAGGTCGTGGGTTCAAATCCCGCCACCCCGACAGCCGAAACACCAGGTCAGGGGCCTGATCCGCGAGAGCGGGTCGGGCCCCTGAACGGTTTCATGGGGCGCTCTCGGGAGCCGCTTGGGAGCTGGGCGAATCCCGCCCGAGCGCTTTGCGGTCGGGCGACCCGTCTTTGCCCGGCCGGTGCGCTGCTATGTCGACGCTCCCGCCACTATGCCCAGCAGTGTGAGCGTGTAGAAGGCCGTGCTCCAGGCCAGCGCGTGGCGTATGCAGCGGTATTTGGTCCAGGCGATCTGGGACAGGGCCGCCAGTTGGCTCAGGTCCCGGGACACCGGGTCGGTGCGGCGGACCGTACGCTCCAGGTGTGTGACCGACATCGCGAGCCTGACGTCACCGAAGTAGTGGGTGCGGAAGTGGTGGGACTTTCCGAGCCGCGGGGTCACGGCCAGGCCGAGCAGGACGATCGCCGGTACGCAGGCGGCGCAACCCACCCAGAGGAAGAGTTGCGGGACTACGGCGTACCCCCGTGGGGCGATGACGCCGCTGCCGATCGCGCCGAGCAGGGCGGTCAGGGACGCCCCGAGGGACGCCAGCATGAGGCCGGCCTTGTTGTCTGCCTTCACGAGTTCCTCACGGGCCTCGGCCAGCAGGATCCTGGCGAGTTCCGCGCCGCGGTCGGCAGCGGCTGCGGTGTCCGGATCCCTGGCGGCGTCCGGGGCTGCGTCGGCATCGCCTCCGGGTGTGGTCATGCTCTGCCCTTCCGTTCCGTCGGTGTCGGACGGCCGCCCCGGCGTGCGGGGCGGCCGTGGTGCTGTGCCCCCATTGGAGGCGGGCGCGTCAGACCGCCGACGAGCGGCGGATCTCCTCCTCCAAGGCGCTCACCGCCTGCCGGGTCCGGATGTTCATCGCTGCCGTGTGTTCGCGGAACGCGGCCTCCGACTCGGCCCGGTGGCGCCGGACCTCCTGCTCGATGGTGTCTTGGGCCATCTCGAGGTTCGCCACGGCCCGGCGCTCGGCGAGCCGGACCTCCTCCTCGTGGATCTTGACCGCGCTGTTGCTGGCGCTGGTGAGCATCCGGTCGTACGCGGACTCGCCGCTCAGGTACTTGACCAGCACAGGGAGTACGTCGAGGAGTACGAACAGCAGGCGGACCAGCCAGATGCCCACGAACAGCACCGGGTTCCCGGCCGCGAGACGGTCGAGCGCCCGCATCCGCTCCAGGACGCCGATCTCCTTCTGCTTGGCGCGCTCCTCTTCCAGCCGCCGCTCGACGCCTTCGGCTCGGGCCTTGAGGAAGTCGCCGCGTGACTCGGTCTGCTTGGCCTCCATCTTCGAGATGCGGCTGTTCATGCGGGCCAGTCGCTTCTCGTTCTCGTCGGTGCGGTGGGTCGTGCGGTAGTCCTGTGCCTTCTCGCGCAGGCGCAGGCACTCGGATGTCCGCTGGTACAGGCCGGTGGCGGCTATGCGGACCAGCCGACGGCACTCGTCCCGGACTTCGGAGTCGATGTCCTCCAGCCTGCTGGTGTCCCGGTCCACCCGCTCCTGGAGTGCTTCGGCGTCGGAGCGAAGGGTCGCCAGTTCCTCGGCCCGCTCCCCGGGCGTCTTGCCGAAGGAGAGAACGTAGGTCCCCTCGCAGCCCTTCGGCAAGACGGTCCGCGTCGTGGACGGCACGGGGTTGCAGCGGATCAGGTTCGTGCGCAACCGGTCGACGGCGTCCGTGCGTTCGTCGGCGACGTGTTCTTCGATGGCCGTCTGGAAGATGCGCAGCACCAGGGGTTCGGCGATCACCGCGCCGAGCATCAGGGCGACCAGCAGGCGTGTGAGGAGTGGCCCGACCCGTCGCCGCGCGTTCGGCTGGGGAGTGACCAGCCAGCGGTCGAGGTTGAGCACGAACAGCATCCAGATGACCGTCGGGACGATGGCTATGAGGGAAACCCTGCCCAGCGCCTCGGTCGCGAAGTTCCACATGGAGAAAGCCGCGATGGCCGAGGTGCCGAGCACCACTCCACCGAGGGCGGTGTACTTGCTCCGCTCGTACCTGACCCTGTCCAGCAGTTCCTCGTCGACGCCGGTCAGGACGCGCAGCCGTCGTGCGGCGTCGAAACCGCGGGAGCGTCGGGCGGTGCGGGCGGGGGCTCCGGTGCCGGTGGTGCGGGCGCCGGCCCGGTCGTCCGCTGTGCTCGCGGCGGCGTCCTCGCCCGGACCCTGGCCATCCGGCGTGCCGGGGGCCGTCACATGGCTCGTCAGGAGGTCAGTCAACGAGATCGTCCTCGTCCTTGACGAAACCGGTCTGCGGGTCGCGCGAGCCGTTCCGGTCCGCAGCCGTGCGGCCGGGGTACGCCGACCCTGGTTCGACCATGCGGGTGGCGCCGGCCGCGGCCCCGATGCCGGGCGCGGCGTTGCCGCCCGTCTCCCTCAGGACCTGTTCCAGGACCTGGTGGTAGTCGACGTACTCGCTCCCGCCCATCTGGCGCAGCAGCGTCAGCAGCATGTCGCGGCGCACCTGCGTCTCCGCGGTCTCGCGCGCCTGCGCGTGGGCCCGGTCCGAGGTCTCGGCCTTGTGGCGGCGGGCCGACTCCTCCTCGGCTGTCCGGTGGATGCGGGCCGCCGCCTCGGTGACGTCGATCTCCTTACGGGCGATGCCGAAGGCGTCCACGTGGTCGGACCCCTGGGAGAGCAGTTCCGCGATCCGCAGTGCGTCCTGGGTCTCGAAGTCGCGTTGCCCGCGCTGGAGTTCCCAGGACCTCCGCTCGTCGCGCAGCTTCTGCTCCCAGTCCCGCAGGTCGTCCGACGCGTGCACCTCGGCGCTGACGAACTCCACGCTCATGCCCGCGACCCGCGGCGGCACGATCGCGCTGTAGGCGGTCATGCGGTGACCGACCTCGGTCCGTACCGCGTTGACCTCCTCCACGCGGTGCCCGGCGCTCACCCTCGGCAGGTCGGCGTCGCCCATCAGGTAGGCACGCAGCGGAACGGTGACATCGATGACGCCCTGCCGGGCGACAACGGTCGGATCGGTCACCTGGCAGGTGAAGGACGCCCGCACCGTGAAGTTGTCCGCCTCGCTCACCGACGGGAGTGTGCGCTCCACCTCGACCAGGCGCGCCCGGGTGTCGATCAGGCTGACCGAGGAGGCGTCGAGTACGTCGGGGTGGGACGGATCGAACACCATGCCCTCGGGGAACGCGCGGTAGTTTCCGCCGACCCTGAAGACGTGGACCGCGCCGGGCGGCAGCTGCGGCACGTCGTCGCGGCGACGGCGCCGAGACCACCAGGCGCCCTGGACCGTGGCCAGGATGTGCTCGGCGATGACCGGGTAGTTCACTTGCTTCGGCCTCCTCGGACGGAAGTGAGAGCGGGGGTGGGCGGAGGAATGGGTGGGAGGGACGCGGTGGAGTGCCGGGAGTCCGCCGTCGCTCCACCGCGCAGTGACCCGATAAGCACCTGCGCCAGTCGGCGGGCGCCGGGTATCGCGTAGTCGGGGTGCTTCAGGGCGATGGACAGGTGGCGGCGGAGCGCGGCCCACCGGCGCTCGCTCATGGCGTTCCGCATGGCCTCGCCGAGCCCGCGTACGGCGTCGGTGACGGACGGGTCGTCCCGCAGCTGCACCAGCGTCCGGCACAGCTCGCCGACCGCCAGGCTCCGGTTGCCGCTGTGCAGGATGTCCGCCCACAGGAACCCCAGGTGGCGGGGGCTGTCCGGGACGGTGCGCACAAGTGCCGCGGTGAGGGGCTCGGCGCTGTCCAGCCGGTCGGCCGCGAGGAGCTGAACGGCGTTCCGCAGCGCGACCGACAGCTCCCTGGACCCCGGCGTCGCCTCTGCGATCATGGTCCGCACGTACCGGAGGATGAGCAGCGCGCGCTCCGGTTCCTGTTCGGCGGTCTGCAGCAGCAGGACCAGCGAGCGACGGGCCGAGAAAGCGATCCGCTCCCCGCGCTGCGTCAGGAACCACAGCCGGCCGAGCGCCTCCATGAGGTAGAGGGAGCCCAGGCGTCCCGTCAGCGCCATGGCCGCCGTCACGGCCCGGCCCGATCCGTTGTTGGCCGTCCAGCTCAGCGCGGTGCTCAGGGCCTGCGGTGCGAGATGCTCGACGTCGCACATGAACTGCAGCGTCAGCGCGGCGGTCACCCGCTGGTTGGCGGGCCCGTCGGACCAGACCCTCAGCAGGTTCTCGTCGACCTCGACGAGCGCGTGCCGGGCCAGGAACGCGACACCGCGGGCCACCTCCGTACGGGTGTCCAGGTCGCCCAGCAGGGCCAGCTCGGCCAGCCACCGGCGCAGCGGGTACCAGAGTTCGTAGCCGTACAGGTCGTGCAGCTCCGCGATGACGAACTCGCGGGCACGGGGTTCGGTGAAGACCAGGCACCGCTCGCTGCGTCCGGTGTTCCGTCCCGAGCCGGGCCGGTGCTCGGCCCTCACCAGCCCCGCCGCCCGGTCCCTCCAGCGGGCCCGGGACTGCTGGGTCACCGCGCCGCGCGACACCGTGCCGGCCTCGTCGCCCGGCTCCGCGGCCGGCGTCCCGCCGCTCTGCTCCCAGGTGCGGACATGGGTGGTGAGCGCGGCGCACTCCTTCTCGAACGTCCGCTCGGGGATGCCCTCCAGGAAGGCCAGAGCCGCGAGCGGGATCAGGTCCTCCGCGGGCGGTTGCTTGCGGAACAGTTCCTCGACCAGTTCCCGGCACCGGTCTCGCAGGGTGTCCAGCGCGCCCTCCGCGCCGTCCCGGGACAGGGCCACGGCCGCGGCGACGACATCCGCCGGCCGCCGCTGCTCGCCGACCCGCTCCCGCAGCTCCTGTTCGGTGTCCGGCGCAAGGGCGGTGCCGGGCAGTAGTCGCCGGCACCGCTCGAACAGCTCCACGGGGTCCGGGGCCCGCCATGCCACGCAGTGGTCCTGCAGCGCCAGCCGCCGGCTGGTCGCGCCGCCCGCCGTGATCACCAGGTACGAACCCTTGCGGCGCAGTTCCCCGCTCAGCCGCCCGATCTCGTACGCCTGCACGGCCGCGGCGTTCAGCTCGCCGACGTAGTCGAGGATGACGTACCCCTGCCCCGGCCTGAGGTCCCGCGCCGTGGCCAGGCCGGCGAGCGCGTTGGCGGGCGACAGGCTGCGCAGCCTGGCCCCCTGGCCCAGGACTTCCCTGAGCAGGGCCAGGGAGCCTGCGCCCCGGCCGCAGTCGTCCTGGCCGGTCAGCACGACGAGCGCTTCCTCTCGTAGTCTGCCGAGCGCGTCTTCGAAGCAGGGCTGCGGCGGGACGTAGAACCGCAGGGCGTCGTCCACCTCCTCGGGCTCGATGACGCCGGGGGCGAGACCGGGGGACGGGGCGGCGCCGAAGCCGAAGGCCGCGCCTGCGGCGTCGACGGTGCCGTAGAAGTTGTTGCTGACGAGCTGGTGGACGTGGCGCAGATCGGCGTATCCCCGTTCGTCCTCCTCGTGTTCGTCCGGCTCCCGGCGCCGCTCGGCGGCCGCGTCCGGGCCGGATGCGGCCGCTTCGGCCTCCGGCACGCCCCCGGCGCCGTCCGGTGCGGGCGGTCCGGACGGTTCGGATGGTTCGGTGTCCTGGTCGGGTGCGGGCACGGGCGGTATGGTCAGCCCGCCGTCCGGTTCCGGTCCGTCAACCACCTGCACTCCCGAAGCCGAAGACGGCGCCCCGTGCGTCCACGGCGCCGGCGATGTTGGTGACGCTGATGTTGTCGGCGCGGTACTCGTCGCCGGTCCCGCCCGCGCCGGCCGGTCCGGACCGGACCGCCGCGGGTTTCCTCCGCGCCGTCTCCCCGGACCCGGCCGCCTCCGCGGATCCGGGCCTGTGTGACGCGGTGGCCGGTATGCCGAGCACGGGCACGTGCAGCCAGGCCGCGGCCTCGTACTCCTTCACCCGGACGGTGACGCGGGTGAAGTCCTCCGGTGTCAGTACCGTGTGGCCGCCCGCCACCGTGGACCGGAAGACATCGTCGGACAGCAGCAGCACCAGATCGGCCTCGGGGTGTGCGGCCAGGGCCTCGTAGAGCGGGCGTGCGCTCAGCAGGCGCGCCGTGGCCACCACGGCTGTGCCGGCGAAGCCGTTGTCGGCCAGTTCCACCGGCCCCTGGTGGATGACGGCCCGCAGCCGCATGCGGGCCCGGGGGACCCGCTGGGCGTTGTACTCGCGCAGCCCGGCGGCGAGATGGCGGACGTAGTCGTCGACCAGGCGGGGTTCCCTGCCGTCGACGGGCCGTACGGCCAGTTGCTCGTCGCCCTTGTACTGGATCCTCCACTGCGCGCGGTCGAGACCGGCTCCCCTGGCTGCACGGTCGAGAAGCCGCGGCAGATCGTGCTGGATTTCGGACTGCCTACGGTCGTTGTTGCTTCCGTAGGCCTGCGCGTCCACGGCTATGCAGGCGCAGGGATGGAAGTCAGGCCACGTATCCACCCGGTCATTTCCTCTCTGGGCAGGCGGTGGGCAGAAACTGCCCACGAAGTGCTGTCCGAGAGGTTAGGAGAGGAGGCGCGGGGTGATTCCGTATCAGTACGGGTTGTCCGCAAGGACTTTGGCGAATTCGAGCAGCTTCGGAACGTCACAGATGGTTATGTTCCGGTAACTGCGTTCCACCAGTCCCTGGGCCGTCAGCGCGGCGAGCTTCTTCTCCGCCGTGTTGAGCTTCAGGCCTGCCAGTGAGGCGAGTTCCTTCTGCGTCAGCGTCACCCCGAGGTCGCACCGCCTGCCGTCGCCGTCCGGCGCAGGCTGGGCGTACGCCTGGCACAACTCGGCCAAGACCCGGGCCAGGCGGGTCAGCGCGTCGTAGGCCTGGAAGTCGATCCGGCGCCGATTGGCCCAGCGCAGCCGGGCGCACAGCATGTGGAGGACGGCCCGCATGGCGTCGGGATGACGGGAGAGGAACGCCTCCAGCGACCTCACCTGGATGATCCGCGCGGTCACGTCGCCGCACGCGACCACCGTGCCGGACCTGGGGCGCTCCTCGAAGGCCGCCATCTCTCCGACCAGGTCACCCGCCACGCGCACGGCGAGCAGCATGTCGTAGCCACTTTCCGAGCTGGCGACGACTTTCACGACACCGCTTGTGATCAGCAGGACGTGCCGGCTCTCGTCGCCCTGCTGGAGCAGGACACGGTTCGGCGGATAGGTCATCGGAGTGCCCTGGCGCAGGATTTCTTCCCGCGTCGTGTTCAGCAACCGGCCGAGAAATGCGGTCGGCGGCCACACGTGGTTCACCAGCCCTCCCCGGCGTTCTCGTTCCATGGCGCCGCACGCCGTTCAAGCCCGACCATGCTGCCGCCGGGCCGGGCGCCGGTGAACAGCCTGAACGGAATGTGGCCTGTTTTCGTTCTTCTCAGCCGGAATTGACCGAACACGCATTCTCTGTGAGAAGAGTTGACCAGACAGCGGGCTTTGCCGCGCCGGGCGCGCCGGAGGGCCGGGCGACCGAAGACCGCGATCCCACCGGGCGGGGCGGCAGTGGCCGCGTCCCCGTACGCGCCGGGGGTCGGGGGCCGGGACCGTCACAGTCGCCGTCTGGCCCTCTCCAGGGCTCCGGCGTAACCGGCCAGCTGCTTGCGGTACTTGTCGGCCATGGGTTGCTCGACCGTGCGCTGGGCGGCGGAGACCGCCTCCCACAGCTCGCCCTCCCGCTGGCAGCGGGCGTCGTCCCGTGCCATGGCGAGCTCGTACTCGGCCGCCGACCGCAGTGCCCGGCCGTCGCCCTCCCCGGCCCGGTCCTTCGCGGTGTCCGTCCGCTTCCCGACCAGTTCCGCGGCGGCGGAGCCGTCGGGGACGGAGTGCCCGGCGCCGGCCATGCACTCGGCCCACCGCTTCCTGGCCCGCTTGACCTCATCGGTCCGTTCGACGTCCTCGACGACCCGGTTGGCGAGGAACTGGTACGTGTACATCAGCCGGTCCCAGTCCTTGCCGTACAGCTTCTCGCCGGCCCGGAACTGGCATCCGTCGGTGTTCACCGTGAAGGACTCGCCCGTGGGGAGACGGACCGTCTTCCGGTGCTCCTCGGTGCCGGTCAGCGCCTTCTCGAACGCCTCCTCGTCCTCGCCGGTGTCCCGGGCGGGCTCCGCCCCGGAAGGGGGTTCGCCCCGGAGCACCGGTCCGGTGATGCCGTACCCCTCCTTGGCCGCGAAGTCCTCGGTGAGCAGCCCGTACGGGTTCCAGGCGGGCGTCTCGTCGCCGGTGACGGGCGGCGACGGGAGGTTCAGCGGCTCGACGTCGACGCCTCTTTCGGCCAGGCAGTCGTCCACCAGCCGGCGTTCCATGCGGTCCAGCCGGCTCTGCTCGCCGTTCGTCAGGGCCGGTACGCGGTCCCCGAAGGGGATCACGGCGTCCGTCTGCGAAGCGGCCGGGGGTGTGGGGGAGTCGCCGTCGCCGCAGGCCGTGGTCGTGGCGCCCGTCAGGACGAGCAGGAGCACGACCGCGCCGGTCCGGGTCCTCATACAGGTCTCCTCGGGGTACTCGATGCGGCGGTGCCCGGCCCGGCCGCCCCCGTTGCGCGTCCGGGCCGGGCACCGTCAGATCTGCGGATGCGACCGGGTCAGCACCAGCGGTTCGAACCCGCGCCGTTCCTGAGAACGCTGTTCGAGGTGTCGTGCAGCTGGTAGCCGATCTTGAAGACCACGGAGGAGCCCGTGTAGTTGGTCCCCGCCCAGACGCGCACGCTGCAGCTCGTGCCGTTGTTGTACATGGAGCGGGAGTTGGCGAACTTGTAGTACTGCCGCAGGTTGGAGTTGTCGTAGGCCACCTTTCCGGGGAGGCCCGAGAAGTTCGTGGTGGACCACGAGCACAGGTACGTCTGGGGGCAGTCCGACTTCGCCGCCTGCGCGGTACCGGCCGTGGCCAGCATTCCGCCCCCGGCGAGGGCGACGGCGGAAGCGACTGCGGCAATTCGGGTGCTGAACCGCATGCGTGATTCCTCTCCTGTGATCTGGGAATTGCCCCGGACCGGTCGGCCGGCGGCACGGAACGAAGCTATGGGCCCCGCCTGCGGCTTTGGAAGCGTCTTCCGGTGTCCCGGGCGGGAACGGGACGTCCCGGGACACGTCACGTCCATGACCTCGGTACCCGTTGGAGCGGCGGCCGGGCCTGGGAAAGAATGAGGGTCCCCGTCTCGCCCCACCTTCAGACAAGGGGAATTCCCATTCCATGACAGACATTCACGAAAAGGACGAGCCCCACCACGAGGAACACGGCTCCCTGGCGGAGCGGTTGCGCTTCCTGCGTACGCACAGCGGTCTGACCATCAGCGCTCTGGCCGAGCGGACCTCCTACAGCCGGTCCTCCTGGGAGCGGTACCTCAACGGCAAGTCCCTGCCGCCGAGGACGGCGATCACCGAGTTCGCGGCGGTCGTCGGAGTCGCTCCGCATCCTCTGCTGCGCCTGAGGGCGCAGGAGGGGTACCGGGGACCGGCGGCGCACAGGAGACCCGGGGACACCCCGCCGCGCGGCAGCCCGGCGCCCGGGGGAGAGCCGGCCGGGGACAGACCCGTTCCGGTGGACGCCGCGGCAGGCCCCTCCCGGATTCCGGAGGAATCACAGGCCGCGACACCGGAGAAAACAGCCGCAGCGGACCGCGGCCATCGGACGAGAACGAATCTGTTCTCCGCGCTTCTCGCTTTCGTGGCGCTGGTCACCGGAATATTGATCGGAGGCTGGTTCTTCGGCGGGAACGGAACGGAAATCCGGGAACGGCAGGAAGCGGGGGGCGAACCCGGATGTACGGAATATGAATGCCGGGACAAGGATTCCCAGCGACTGGGTTGCCACATAGGGGCGTGGACCGCGGCGGCGACCTGGTCCGGTCGCACCTACATCGAACTGCGTTACAGCCCGCGGTGCCGGGCCGCCTGGGCCCGGATCACGGACGCGGAGGTCGGTGACACCGCCAGGGTGGAGGGGCCCAAGGGTGTGCACAACCAGCGCTCGGTGACCTACGAGAACGACACCTACTCACCCATGGTCGAGGCGCCCTACCCGGCTGCCGCGCGTGCCTGCGGGGTGGTGGGGGGCAAGGAGGTCTGCACTCCGCAGGGTGGTTCCTCGCCTCTGCCTCCCGCGCTCACCGACGAACGCGAGCCGGCCCGCAGGGCCGCGCCGACGGAGAGCGGCACGGGGACAGGCGCGGGGACGGACTCGGGGACAGGCGTGGAGACGGGAACGGAGGCGGGCACGGAAACGGAGGCGGGCTGACAACCGTCGCCGGGCGGGCGGTCCGCCGGGAGGAGTCGCCGCCTCCGCGATACGCCGGGCCGCCCTCGTGTCCGGGCCACCGGTCGGCGGGTGTTCGGGGGAGCAACGGTCGCACGTTGCGGCAGGTGGCTTGAAATCGCCGCTCTCACAAGGATTCTGACGCTGCATATGTGATGTGCATGTGCTTTGGCAAGGCTGTTCCAGTCGCCGGATGATCAATACCCTGAGCCTGTCTGCCCGTCACGTCTTCGATGGAGCTCGCCTTGGCCAGCACACAGCAGTTCCCCGACATACTCTCGCCCGAGTTCGCCGCCGACCCCTACAGCGCCTACCGCGTGATGCGCGACAGCGCGCCGCTGATCTGGCACGAAGCCACCCGCAGCTACATCGTCTCCCGTTACGAGGACGTGGAGCGGGCGTTCAAGGACGGCACGTCGTTCACCACCGACAACTACGAGTGGCAGATCGAGCCGGTGCACGGGAAGACGATCCTCCAGCTCAGCGGACGCGAACACGCGGTACGCCGGGCCCTGGTGGCCCCCGCCTTCCGCGGCAGCGACCTGCGGGACAAGTTCCTGCCGGTCATCGAGCGCAACTCGCGCGAGCTCATCGACGTCTTCCGCCACACCGGCAGGGTGGATCTGGTGGACGCCTACGCCACCCGCTTCCCCGTCAACGTCATCGCCGACATGCTGGGGCTGGACAAGGCCGACCACCCCAGGTTCCACCGCTGGTACACCTCGGTGATCGCCTTCCTGGGCAATCTCTCCGGCGACCCGGAGGTGACCGCGGACGGCGAGCGCACCCGGGTGGAGTTCGCCGAGTACATGATCCCCATCATCCGGGAGCGCCGCGAGAACCTGGGCGACGACCTGCTGTCCACGCTGTGCGCCGCCGAGGTGGACGGTGTGCGGATGAGCGACGAGGACATCAAGGCGTTCTGCAGCCTGCTGCTGGCCGCCGGCGGGGAGACCACCGACAAGGCGATCGCCGCCATCTTCGCCAATCTGCTGGCCCACCCCGAGCAGCTCGCCGCCGTACGGGAGGACCGCTCCCTGATCGACCGGGCGTTCGCCGAGACCCTGCGCTACACCCCGCCCGTCCACATGATCATGCGGCAGACCGCGCAGGACGTGGAGGTCAGCGGGGGCACGATCCCGGCCGGTGCGACCGTCACCTGCCTGATCGGCGCCGCCAACCGCGACCCGGGCCACTACAAGGAGCCCGACTCCTTCGACATCTTCCGCGACGACCTGACGTCCACCACCGCGTTCTCCGCCGCCGCCGACCACCTGGCCTTCGCGCTGGGCCGGCACTTCTGCGTCGGGGCGCTGCTGGCCAAGGCCGAGGTCGAGATCGGCGTCAACCAGCTGCTGGACGCCATGCCGGACATGCGGCTGGCCGACGGCGCCGAGGTCGCCGAGCAGGGCGTGTTCACCCGCGGCCCCAGGGAGGTGCCGGTGGTGTTCACCCCGGTGTCCTGACCGGCCGGGACGGGACCGGGTACGGACACGGACACGGCCGTGCCGCCGCCGGAACGGGGAGTCCCGGCGGCGGCACGATCGGCTCGCAGGAGTTCGGCCCGTACGGGTCCGGCCCGCACGGCCCGGCGCGGGGCTACACCACGGGCGTGAAGGCAACCGGCAGCGAGGTCAGACCCCGCATCCAGATGGACGGCCGCCAGGTCAGCTCCTCCGGCTCCACCGCCAGGACGATGTCCGGCAGCCGCTCCAGCAGCGTCTCCACCGCGGTTCGGGCGATGACGTCGGCCAGCAGGGGGGCGGGGTAGGGGCAGCGGTGCTCGCCGTTGCTGAAGCTCAGATGGGCGGAGTTGACCTGCGCCCCGACGTGCCCCTCGGGCCAGATCTGCGGGTCGGTGTTGGCCGCGGCCAGCCCCAGCACCAGGCAGTCGCCCGCCCTGATCTGCCGCCCGCCGAGCTGGATGTCGCGGACCGCCCAGCGGCCGACGAAGTTCTGTGTGGGGGTGTCCAGCCACAGCACCTCGTTGAGTGCCTGGCCCACGCTCACCCGGCCGCCGGAGACGTTGACGGCGAAGCGGTCGTCGGTGAGCAGCAGCCGCAGGGTGTTGCCGATCCAGTTGCCGGTGGGCTGCTGGGCGGCGGCGATGACGGAGATCAGGTCCTGCACGATCTCCTCGTCGGTCAGCCCGGCCGGGTCGGCGATCATGCGGGAGGTGACGTCCGGGCCGGGGTCCTCGCGCTTCTCCGCGACCAGCCGCTGGATGCGCTCCTGGACGCGCACGTAGGCGGCGACCGGGTCGTCGCCCTCCGAGGCGTCCAGGGACATCCGCAGGTCCTCCACCAGTTCGTCGGTGTCGGCCCCCTCCAGCGGCATGCCGCACATGCGGACCGCGGCGCGCATCGGCAGGGCGTGGGCGTACGCGGACATCAGCTCCGCCTGCCCGCTGCCCGCGAACTCCGCGAGGAGCTGTCCGGCGATCTCCTGGCAGTCCTGGGAGAACTCCAGCTGGTCGATCTCCTCCAGGGCCGCGCTGATGACGCCCGCCCGGCGCTGGTGCTCGGCCCCTTCGGTGAACAGCACCGACGGCTGGTAGCCGACGAACGGCATCAGCGGCCAGTCGGCGGGGATGGCGGGCCACTGGTTCCAGCGCCGCGAGTCCCGGGCGAACAACTCGTCGTGGCTGGTGACGTAGGAGACCTCGGCGTATCCGAGCACCAGCCAGGCGGGGATGCCGCCGTCCAGCAGCACGGGGGCGACCGTGCCGTGGTCGCGGCGCAGCGCCCGGTAGAGCTGGAAGGGGCTCTGCTGGTACTCCAGGCCGCTGAGCGGGACGGCGTCGGGGTGGGCCGCGGGACAGGCGGCCGGCGGGGCGGCGGTGCCCTGTGCGGACTGGCCGGGCTGGCCGGCCTGTGCGGACTGGTCGGCCTGTGCGGACTGGTCGGTCATACGGTCATCTCCCGTGCCAGTGCCTGCTGGTAGAGGTGGTCGACGAGGGTGATCAGCACGTTCTTGCCGGAGTCGCGCAGCCGGGCGTCGCAGTCGACCAGCGGCACGTCCTCCGGCAGGTCCAGCGCCTGGCGGATCTCCTCCAGCGAGAAGCGCGAACCGTCGTCGAACCGGTTGACGGCCACCACGAACGGCGTCCCGTGGTGCTCCAGCCGGTCGATCGCGTACCAGGAGTCGGCCATCCGCCGGGTGTCCACCAGCACCACCGCGCCGAGCGTCCCGGAGAACAGCCGGTCCCACAGGAACCAGAAGCGCTCCTGCCCGGGCGCCCCGAACAGGTACAGCACGGTCTGCTCGTTGAGGCTGATCCGGCCGAAGTCGAACGCCACCGTGGTGGTGTTCTTGTTCCGCAGACCGGCGACATCGTCCACCCCGGCGCCGGCCTGGGTCATGACCTCCTCGGTGTTCAGGGGGCGGATCTCGCTGACGGATCTGACCAGCGTCGTCTTTCCGACGCCGAAGCCGCCCACTATGACGATCTTCAGTCCGGTCTCGGCGGCGTCCGCGAGCGGCGTGCGCGCCGGGGCCTCAGAGGTTGCGGAGTCCAATGAGCACCTCCTTCAACAGGGCGGATTCGGGCGCGTCGCCGTGCGCTGCGGACGGACGCGGGTTCCGTGCGGTGATGCGTCCGGCGGCGAGCAGATCGCCGAGGAGGATCTTCACCACGGTGATGGGCAGGCGCAGATCGGCCGCGACCTCGACCACCGCGGTGGGGTGCTCGCACAGCTCCAGGATGCGTACGTGCTCCGACTGCATGCCCTCCGTCGGCCGGCACTCGCTGACGATGAGCGTGACCAGGTCCAGCCCGGCCTCCCCGCCCCGGCTGCGTCCGCCGGTGACGGTGTAGAGCCGGTGGGGGTCGCCGATGTCGACGGGTTTGCGGATCATGACGGGACGCCGCCCTCGGCCGGCTTGCGGGGCTCGGCGCGCAGGTGCTCGCCGATCTGCTCGACCAGCTCGTCCATCTGGTGGCCGACCACGCCGGGGTCCGCGCCGTCGTCGGCGACGACGGCCAGATGGGCGCCCTCCCCCGCCTCGACGATGAACAGCAGGCCCCCGTGGAACTCCGTCATCGAGTGCCGCACCCCTCCGCTGCCGTCGCCGAACTCCACGGAGGCTCCCTGTGCCAGGGCCTGCATGCCGGAGGAGATGGCCGCGAGCTGGTCGGCCCGGTCCAGGGTGAGGCTGCTGCTCCAGCACAGTTTGAGCCCGTCGCGGGAGAGCACCAGGGCGTGTCGGGTCCCGGGAGTGCGGTTGAGCAGGCTCTCGAGAAGCCAGGTCAGGCTGTTGTCGGTGGTCTCCATGATCTGCATCGGGCTTCTCGGGCCGACTGTCCGGCCACCGGCCCGTGCCTCCAATCTCGCGGTCTTCGCTGGGGGATGGGGCGCCCGCTGGTCGGGCGGGCGCCCCGGGGGGTGTCGGAGGGGGCGCGCCTACTCGGAGGGGTTCTCGGGGCGCCTGGAGCGGTGGAACGCCCCGAAGCTCGCTCCGGCGTCACGGGCGGAGCGCTTCCGCTGCGGAAGACCGGCGGAGGCGTCGGCCGCCCGCTCGCGGGCGCGGTCGGCCCGGGCCAGGGTGCGGCCCCGGGGGCGCACCGGCAGTCCGTGGGTGGTCTCCCCCGCCGCGGGCGCCGGGGTCCCGGCGGTGTCCGGCGGTGCGGAGGCGGACGCGGGTTCGCCCGTACCGGACGGGAGCGCCGTACCGGCCCGGGTCACCGTGCCGGTCGTGGCGGCCGGGGCGGCGGGGAGGGCGGGCCCGGTGACGGGGGCCTGGGACTGCCGCGGGGCCCTGGCGGCCGGCACCACGGCCGCGGGCGGTGCCTCGGCGCGCTGCTGTGCCAGCAGGTGCGGCGGCAGCAGGACCACCACACCGGTGCCGCCCCGGGAGGAGGGCCGGTAGCTCACGGAGATGCCGTACTTGTGGGCCAGCAGCCCGACCACGGCCAGGCCGAGCCGGGTGCCCTGGAGGTGGGCGAGGTCGGTCGAGTCGCCGGAGACGGCCTTCTCCGCGCGGCGCATCGCGGCGTCGGACATGCGCAGCCCGCTGTCCTCGATGGTCACCACGAGGCCGGCGGTGCGCTCCTCGACGTAGACGTTGACCTCGTCGATGGGCGGGGAGAAGTTCGCCGCGTTGTCGATGAGTTCGGCGAGCAGGTGCATCACGCCCTCGGCGGCGAACCCGGCGATCGCGGTGGAGCTGGCACAGTGCATGCGGACCCGCTGGTAGGCGGCGATGCGTCCCACCGCGCCGCGCAGGATGCTCTCCATGACGATCGGCTTGTTCCAGGCCCGGCTGGCGCGGCCGCCCATCAGCAGGGCCAGGCGGTCGGTGAGCAGCCCGATCTGCGAGGTGCTGTGGTCCAGCCTGAGCAGGTCTCCGAAGACCTCCTCGCCGTGGCGCTCCTGCATCTCGCGCAGGTCCGCCAGCATGCCCACGGCGGCCGCCTGCACCCGGCTGAGGGCCTTGGTGCCGGCCGTCCGGGCGGCGGCGGACCGCCGCTCGCTGGTCGCGTACTCCCGGATCACGAACTCCGTCAGGGCGGCCAGCCGGTCGTCGTCGGGGCGCGGCACCTTCGCCAGGACCGTACCCGCCGAGGCGCCGCCGCGCAGCCGCCCGAAGGCCCCGGGCAGGACCTCGGCCATGAGGGTGTCCACCCCGCCCGCCAGCGCCTGTGCCCACCGGACCGCCTCGTCCCGCTCCGCCTGCGCGGACAGCCGCTGCCCGGTGGCGGAGGAGACCTCGTGCGCGAAGGAGTGGAGGAGGCGCTGGAGCGGGAGGTCCTCCGGAAGGGGCACACCGGCCAGCGCGTCCTCGGGCCGCGCGCCGGCCCGCAGCCGCTCGGCGACCGCCGGCAGCACGGAGTCGGCCAGGTGCGCGGTGTACGCCTGCCGCTGCTCGGCCCGGTGGCGCAGGGCCGCGATCTCGGCCGCCGCGTTCGCGGACGCCGTGGTCATCCGCTGCACCGTCAGGAAGACGGCGAGGAAGCACCCGACGGCCACCACCGCGGCCACCGCGATCACCCCCAGCACCCAGGGGCGCGTGCTGTCGGGGGCGGCGGCGGCGCCCGCCGCGCCGCCCGCCACGAGCGCCGTCAGGCAGACGGCGAGCAGGACGAGGGGCAGGCGTCCTCGGGGCACTCGGGGCTGGCCGGGGGCGGCAGGATCTGACATCGCGCAATCCCTGTGGCTGTGTGGGGCGAGTGATGCGGTTCGGAAGACAAACGGCGGCCGAAAGCCCGCTGAAGGAAGGGGAGTTGCCTTCTCGTGCGATTGCCTTCGTCATAGTAACCATGCATCACGCAGCGCGTGTGCCGAGTCTGTGGAGAGGCGCCCCCGCCGCGCCGGACCGCGCCGGGCATGATGGGGTGCGACCACGACCTTCCGGGGGGATCCATGCGTGTACGCGGTACGGCCGCCGTCTTACCGGCCGTCACCACCGCCCTGTTACTGGCCACCACCGCGTGCGGCGGGGGTGGGGGAGGCCCGGGTGGCGGCGAGGGCCCGCCGCCGCCCTCCTCCGTACCGCCCGCGCCCCTTCCCCCGGACCCGGAAGACGTCGCCGCGCTGAAGGAGGCGGTGAGCCGCTACGTCGACGCCTACTTCGAGCCGGACGCCGGGGCCGCGTACGCGATGTACTCGGACCGCTGCCGCCAGAAGGTGACCGAGGAGGTGGTCGCCGGATCCCTGGAGCGGGCGGCGCGGGCGAACACCGAGGGCAGGCGGTACGCCCTGGAGCGCTTCTCCGCCGACGAGTTCTGGGGTGAGGACACCGCGTACGTGACGTACGGCGTGGGCGACGAGCCGAGGTTCGACCACCGCAAGCAGCAGTGGGTCCGCGAGAAGGGCGACTGGCGGTACGACGGCTGCTGAGCCGGGCGCCGGGCCCGGCCCGTCCCCGGCCGCCCCCGTGACGCGGCCGGGGACGGGGGTCAGCGGGCGGAGTCCGTGCCGTCGTCACGGGTTCCGCCGCCGGCTTCGCCGCGGGTCCCGCCTCCGGCGTCGCTGCGCGCCAGGACGGTGCCGTCGGGGCCGTACGCGGTGACGGTGACGCGGGTGCCGGGCCCGGTGCGGCCGGCGTCGACGTGGTACACGCCCCAGCCCGGGTCGCCGGGCAGCCGCACCATCCCCGCCTCCCAGGTGCGGCCGCCGGCCGTCACCGTGATGCGGGCCGGTTCGGTCTCCGTGCGGAAGGCACCCGTGTAGAGGACGCCTCCCTCCGGGGTGGAGCTGTGCCCGAGGCTGAGGCCGCCGGGGCGGACGCTGTCGCCCACCATGTCCCTGGCGGACTCGACGCTCTCCCGGAAGGCCTCCGGGCCGCCCCAGGACACCACGTAGTTCTGCCTGCCCTCCGGCAGCAGGCCCATCAGCGCGCCCCGGCCGATCTCCACCGGCTCGTACGGCTCCACCACCCGCACCACCGAGGACGCCCGCGGGCCGGTGGTCTCCTTGCCGGCCGGGCGCTCGGGGGCGGCGGCGGGACGGGCCGCCGCCCGGTCCCCACCCGGCCCATGGCCCTGGCCCTGGCCCTGGAGGGCGAAGGCGGTGCCGCCCAGGCCCGCCAGTGCGACGGCGGCGACCCCGGCCGCTACGAACCGCTGCTTGCTCATGTTTCCTCCACATCGTGGGCGTACGCGTCCGAGCGGGGGCGTACGCCGTTCCTCGTCGTCATGACTCAGACGTGGGGGGAGGGCGGAATCTATGTCAGGGAGCGGATTTCTCCGCGGACGCGGCACCGGCGCCCGCCGCGGCGGCGGTCTCCTCCCGTACCGGGACCGGTTCCGAGGCGGCCTCGGACGGCTCGGCGGCGGGCCCGGCGGTGGACCCGGCGGTGGACCCGGCGGTGGACCCGGCGGGCGCCTCGATGCCGAGCGCGAGATCGCGGGCGGTCTCCGCCTCGCGGAGGAACAGCCGGTACCACATGAAGACCACGAAGCCCGCGAAGACGAACCACTGCGCGGTGTAGCCCAGGTTCTGGAACGCCTTCAGGTCCAGTCCGGTGCCCGCCGCCGCGACCGGCGGCACCGCCTCCATCGGCTCCTGCGCTCGCTGGACGGTGATCCACACGTCGTACACCTCGTACGGCACCAGGTTGACCAGCGTGGCCGCGCCGATGATGCCGACCTGGCCCTTCGGCAGGGCACCGCCGACGGCGCCCGGTGAGCTCTGGCTCTCCGGCGCCTGGAGCACTCCGGTGACGCTCACCTCGCCGGCCGGCGGCGCGGGCACCCGCGCGGGGTCGGCCTCGCCCGGCAGCCAGCCGCGTACGACGGGCAGTGCCCGGCCGTCGCCGGTGCGCAGCGGGGTCAGCACGTAGAAGCCCTCGCGGTCGCCGAGACGGCGGCCGGGCACCAGGAACTCGTGGTCCGCGTCGTACCGGCCGGTGGTGCGGGCGGCCTGCCCGGCGGTCTCCTGGGTGAGGGGCAGCAGATCGTCCAGCGGCCTGGCGTCGGCCTCGGCTGTCCCCCGCGCCGAGCGCTCCTGGCGGGCCTGGTGGGAGTCCACGCGGTCCTCGAAGCGGCTCAGCTGCCAGCTCCCCATGAACAGGCAGACGGGGATCGACAGCAGCACGAAGAGGTTGATCACCCACCAGCGCGGGGTCAGCAGGAACCGGTACACGCCCTCAACGGTACGGGGGCGGGGCGGGAGCGGCCCACCCGCCCCCGCCCCGCGTGCCGCTCGCGCCGCCCGCCGTGCGTTCAGCCCACCGGGACGGGTCCGGTGCGGTACACCGTCCCGGCGCAGGCCCCGGCGATCTCGATCTTGCCGATGCGCGGTTCGCCCGCCGCCGGCACGTAGCGCAGGACGACCGAGGCCGCCGCGGCGCCCGAGCCGGAGCCCGAGCCGCCGGTGTCGTACGCGAGCTGGGGGCTGACGCCGCTGCCGCTGCTCTCGGTGGGCTCCTCGACGGTGTCGCCGCCCTCGCCGCCCTGGCCGCCGTCGGGGGGCGCCGTGCCGCCTCCGGTGTCGGTGCCGCCGGAGGAGTCCGTGCCGCCGCTTCCGCCACTCCCGCCGCCCGTATCGCCGCCGGTGCCGCCGGAGTCCGTGCCTCCGGAGGAGTCGCCGGGGGCCGTCGGACCGGGGCCGGGGCTCGCCGGGCAGCCGGTGGCGCCGCCGCCCTCGCGGGGCACCCAGGCGAACCGCACCGTGTACGACTTGCCCGGTTCCAGGACGAACGAGCCGGGTTCGAGCCGCGGGTCGGGCAGTTTGGCGGCCCTGCCGCCGGAGGTGTGGTCGACGACGCCGAAACTGGTCGGATCGGCGGCGCCCGCCGGGGTGGCGGTGACGGTGTCGGAGCCGTCCACCAGGCAGGAGGCGTCCGAGATGTTGGTGATCTTGAAGGCCCCGTACACGTGGCCGTCCGCGTCGGCGGGGCTCACCGTGGAGCCGCCGTCGCCGATCTGGGAGCGCAGGCAGCTCGGCGAGGTGGGGCCGAGGGTGTCGTCGGTCGCGGGGGACGACGCGGAGCCGCTCCTGCCGGAGTTCTCGCGCGAACCCGACACGTCCTGCCGCCCGCCGCCCTCGGAGTTCTGGTCGGCGCCCTGGTCGGCGGCGTCGCCGCTCTGGCCGCCCGTACCGGCCCCCTCCCGCCGTTCCAGGGCGCTGGCGGCGTTGGTGGTGTCGCCGTCCATGACCCGGGTGATGACACCGCTCGTCATCAGGGCGGGGGTGGCCACACCGATGACGAGGGCGGCGGCGGCCGCCCCGACCGTCAGCTGCCTGCGGCGGGCACGGCGGGCGGGTACGGCGTGGTGGAGGCGTTCGAGGGCGTCCGGGGACGGCGCGACGTCCTCGACCGCGCCGTGCAGCATCAGCCGCAGCGACCGCTCGTCCAGACCGGCCGGATCCACCGGGGCGTCCGGACCTGCCGGAGCGTCCGGGCCGGCCGCCGGGGTACCCGGATCCGCCGGGGCGTCCGCCCGGCCCGCCGGAGTACCCGCCGGGTCCTCGCCCGCCGGGCCGCTCACGTCCGGCTCCCGCCCCTCCCGCCCGCCGCCCTCGCCGTGTCCGGCTCCGGTCTCCCCGTGCGGGTCGCGCTGTTCCTCGTGCCGTCCGTCGCCGCTCATGCGGGCGCCTCCATCGCGACCCGCAGGGCGGCGATGCCCCGGGAGCCGTACGCCTTCACCGAACCGAGCGAGATGCCGAGCGTCTCGGCGACCTGCGCCTCGGTCATGTCCGCGAAGTACCGCAGGACCAGCACCTCCCGCTGGCGGCGCTGAAGCCTGCGCAGCGCCGCCTTCAGCTCGTCCTGCTCGATGCGCGCGTACGCGCCCTCCTCCGCGCTGGCCATGTCCGGCATCGGCTTGGAGAGCAGCTTCAGCCCCAGGATGCGGCGGCGCAGTGTGGAGCGGGAGAGGTTGACGACGGTCTGGCGCAGGTAGGCCAGGGTCTTCTCCGGCTCCCGCACCCGTCTGCGCGCCGAGTGCACGCGGATGAACGCCTCCTGCACCACGTCCTCGCAGGACGCGGTGTCGTCGAGCAGCAGGGCTGCGAGCCCGAGCAGGGAGCGGTAGTGGGCCTGGTAGGTCTCGGTGAGGTGGTCGACGGTGGTGCCCGCCACTGTGGTGCCCGCTGCCATCGCGCCGTCAGCGTCCCTCGCCTGCGAGGGGAGCCGTCCGGGACGGGAAGCCGACCAGGGAGCGATCACGGGCATGCCCCTGCCGGACGTGCCGCCGCCCGCGGGGGCCCGTACGGGCGCCGTTGCGATTCCGAGTGCCTCTGCCACGCCTGTTGGACACGCTTCCCCCCGTCAGGGTTGTACGCGCGGAGCGTCGTTCTTTCCGGCGAGCCGGACGACCGCATGCGTACCACCTCTTCCTCTCCGCCGCCGAACAGGCGCCTTCGGCTTCCGGCAGTGGAACGGGAGACGCCCGCGCCCGGATCGCGGTTCCGGGCGTGCGAAGGAAAATCCTCTTCCAGAAGGCTGGTCTGGATCAAGCGGTTACCAGGTATGACTTCATTACAAGTCCTTCACAACCGGTGCCGCCCTGTCCGGATCCGGCCACCGGCGCCAGGGTCCACGGCCCGTCCTCCGCAGCGCCCGGACCGCCGGGGCGGGGCGTTCCGCCGCCCGCCGGAAGCCCTCGGCGGCGCGGCGCCGGGCCGCCACCCCGCCGGGAGCATGTCGGGTCCGCGGCGGGGCCGTGTCAGGTCCGCGGCGGATCGGCCGCGGACCGACGGCGATTTCCGGTCATTCCCCGGCCCGCTCGGCCGCGACCAGTTCGCCGGTCTGCGCCATGTTGAGCGCGGCGCCCTTGCGGAGGTTGTCGCCGCACACGAACAGCTCCAGCGCCCGCGGGTCGTCCGGCGAGCGCCGCACCCGCCCCACCCAGGCGGGATCGGTGCCGACCGCGTCGGCGGGGGTGGGGAACTCGCCCGTCGCGGGGTCGTCGCACACCACCACACCCGGCGCGTTCGCCAGGATCTCGTGCGCCTCGCCCACCGAGACCTCGTTCTCGAAGCGCGCGTGCACCGACGCCGAGTGGGTGGTGAGGACGGGTACGCGCACACAGGTGGCGGTGGCGCGCAGCCCCGGCAGGCCCAGGACCCTGCGGGTCTCCTCGCGGACCGCCAGCTCCTCGCTCGTCCAGCCGTCCTCGGCCGGCGAGCCGGAGAAGGGCACCACGTTGAGCGCGACCGGCGCCGCGTACGGGCCGGTGTCGCCCACCGCGCGCCGTACGTCGCCGGGGTGGACGCCCAGCTCGGTGCCGGCCACGGCCGCGAGCTGGGCGCGCAGGGTCTCCACGCCCCGCCGCCCGGACTCGGAGACGGCCTGGTAGGTGGAGACGACCAGCTCCTCCAGTCCCCACTCGGCGTGCAGGGCGCCCAGCGCCACGATCACCGTCAGGGTGGCGCAGCCGGGGTTGGCGACGATGCCGCGGGGCCTGGCCCGCACCGCGTGGGCGTTGACCTCGGGGACGACCATCGGTACGTCCGGATCAGCCCGGAAGACGCCGGAGTTGTCCACCACCACCGCGCCCCGGGCCGCCGCCACCGGTGCCCAGTGGGCCGCGACGTCGGCGGGCACGTCGAACATCGCGACGTCCACACCGTCGAAGACCTCCTCGCCCAGCGCGAGGACCTCGATCTCCTCACCGCGCACCGCCAGCTTGCGGCCGGCCGAGCGCTCCGAGGCGACCAGGCGGATCTCCCCCCAGACGTCCGCGCGCTCCGACAGCAGTCCCAGCAGCACGGTGCCGACGGCCCCGGTCGCGCCGACCACGGCCAGGGTGGGCCGGTCGGCGCGACCGATCGGGGCTCGGGGGAAACCCCCGGCGGGGGTCATCGCCCGGTGCCCCCGTAGACGACCGCCTCGTCGCTCTCGCTGTCCAGGCCGAACGCGGTGTGCACCGCGCGGACGGCCTCGTTGACGTCGTCCTTGCGGGTGACGACCGAGATGCGGATCTCGGAGGTCGAGATCAGCTCGATGTTGACCCCGGCGCCCGACAGCGCCTCGAAGAAGGTGGCGGTGACGCCCGGGTTGGTCTTCATACCCGCGCCGACCAGGGAGATCTTGGCGATCTGGTCGTCGTAGCGCAGGGAGTCGAAGCCGATGGAGGCCTTCGCCCGCTCCAGCGCCTCGATGGCCCGGCGGCCGTCGGTCTTGGGCAGGGTGAAGGAGATGTCGGTCAGACCGGTGGACGCGGCGGAGACGTTCTGCACCACCATGTCGATGTTCAGCTCGCCGTCCGCGATGGCCCGGAAGATCTTCGCGGCCTCGCCCGGCTTGTCCGGCACTCCGACGACCGTGATCTTCGCCTCGGAGGTGTCGTGTGCGACACCGGAGATGAGCGCCTGCTCCATCGGCTGGTCCCCTTGCGGCTGGTTGCTGACCCACGTGCCCCGCAGCCCGGAGAAGGAGGAGCGGACGTGGATCGGGATGTTGTAACGGCGTGCGTACTCCACGCACCGGTGCAGCAGCACCTTGGAGCCGGAGCTGGCCAGCTCCAGCATGTCCTCGAACGAGATCCAGTCGATCTTGCGGGCCTTCTTCACGACCCGCGGGTCGGCGGTGAAGACGCCGTCGACGTCGGTGTAGATCTCGCAGACCTCGGCGTCCAGCGCGGCGGCCAGCGCCACCGCGGTGGTGTCCGAGCCGCCCCGGCCCAGGGTGGTGATGTCCTTCTTGTCCTGGGACACGCCCTGGAAACCGGCGACGATGGCGATGTTGCCCTCGTCCAGCGCGGTCTTGATGCGGCCCGGCGTGACGTCGATGATGCGGGCCTTGTTGTGGACGGAGTCGGTGATGACGCCCGCCTGGCTACCGGTGAACGACTGCGCCTCGTGGCCGAGGGATTTGATCGCCATCGCCAGCAGGGCCATGGAGATCCGCTCCCCGGCGGTCAGCAGCATGTCGAACTCGCGCCCCGATGTGACCGGGGACACCTCTCCAGCGAGATCGATCAGCTCGTCCGTCGTGTCACCCATCGCCGAAACCACGACGACCACCTGGTGGCCGTTCTTCTTGGCTTCGATGATTCGCTTGGCAACGCGCTTGATGCCCTCGGCATCGGCAACGGAGGAGCCGCCGTACTTCTGCACGACAAGGCCCACGTGCGCTCCTCGTAATCTGTCTTCCGGGGCCCCCGTACAGGAGCCCAGCGGTCGGTTCAGTTTACCGAGCAGGCCTTTCCGACCCCGCCTTTACCACATCGTGAGATGTACCGCCCACAAGCAGCGCGGCGCGGCGCCACGTCGCACCGGCTCAGCGGGCACCCCTGCCCGCCCGCGGCCTCTTCACACGGGAACGTTGCGCACCTCACACCCGCCGCGCGACCGCGGTCAGGTCGATATCCACCGGAAACGGGACATCCGTCTTCAGCCGCTCGTGGTGGATGCCGGTCACGGCGTAGGTGCGGGTGGCGGGCTCCAGCTCGAAGACGTACGCGACGGGGCTCCAGCCGTCCTTCCCCGCCTCCACCCGCCAGAAGTGCGGGATGCCGGCCGCGGCGTACTTGCGCGGCTTGGTCTCGCGGTCGCGCGCCTCGGAGTCGTCCGACACCACCTCGACGGCCAGCACGACGTCCTCGGGGCGGTAGCCGGTCTGCCGCGGGCCGGTGTCGGCGTCCGCGCGTGCGACCAGAACGTCCGGTTCCGGACGGTCCCGTTTCCCGAGAGTGACGGTCATCTCGCGGACGACCTCCAGCTCGGGCGGGGCGGCCTGGAGAAGGCGGTTCTCCAGCAGGCGCATCGCGCGCATGTGGAACTTGGTCTGCGGACTCACGAAGACGAGGCTCCCGTCGATCAGCTCCGTGTGCGGGGGCAGATCGGGGATCCGGTCCAGGTCCTCGGCGGTGTACCCGCCCGCCGGCGGTCGCGGCCACGCGTACTCGGGCTCGACACTCATCACTGCTCCCATGAGCCGTATCCTCGCCGACTTCGTCAGCCTACCCAGCGGCTTCCCCGTTCCATCGCCCGTACGGGTGAACACCGGCCCGCCCGGCCGCCCTGTCCCGTCCCGCTCCCACCCCGCGCATGGCCGCCGCCGTCCGGGGGTACCCCGGACAGCCCTGCAACGACGGTACGGACGGCAACCACGGCAGACGGAGCGGGAGGCGGAAGGCCATGAACCGACTGGCACGCACGGCGCTGGTCCTCGCGGGCGCCGGGGCCGGCGCGGCGGCCCTGCGCGGGGCCGCGTCCGCACGGCGCAGGGCGCGGGAGAACGGCCGCCGCTGGCTGGTCGTGACCATCGACCGCGCACCGACCGACGTGATGCCCCACGGCGGCCCGCCACACCCGCTGGACGAGTTCGGCGACGCGCTGGAGATCACCGTGCGGCCCGCCCCCGGCGACCGCGGCACCGAGCTGGCCGCCCGGCTGCGCGAACCCGCGCCGCCCGCCTCCGCCACACCACCGGCCCGGCTCGCGGGCAAGGACCCCCGCCAGCAGGTGCGGCGCGCGCTGCGCGAGGCCAAGTCCCTGCTGGAGGCCGGCGAGGTGATGCTGCCGGACACGCCGCCGACCGGACGCGGCGACACCGCCGGGGGCAGGGCCGTCGGACTGGCGTCGAAGCGCGCGGGCGGGGAGGGAGTGCTGTGAGGGCTCTGTGCTGGGAAGGCGTCAACAAGCTGTCGGTCGAGCAGATCCCCGAGCCGGAGATCCGCAACGACCAGGACATCGTCGTGCGGCTGCTGCTGAGCACCACCTGCGGCTCGGACCTGCACATCATCGGCGGCTACATCCCCGCCATGCGGCCCGGCGACGTGATCGGGCACGAGTTCGTCGGCGAGGTGGTCGAGACCGGCTCCGGGGTGCGCCGCCACCGGGTCGGCGACCGGGTCGTGGTGTGCTCCTTCATCGGCTGCGGGCGCTGCTGGTACTGCCGCAACGACATGTGGTCGCTGTGCGACAACACCAACACCAACCCCGGCATCGGCCAGGCCCTCTTCGGCTACGAGACCGCCGGGATCTTCGGCTACTCGCACGCCATGGGCGGCATCCGCGGCAGCCACGCCGAGTACGTGCGCGTCCCCTTCGCCGACTACGGCGCCTTCCCCGTCCCCGAGGGCGTCGACGACCTCAGCGCGCTGTTCGCCTCCGACGCCGTGCCCACCGGCTGGATGGGCGCCGACCTCGGCGGGGTGAGGCCCGGCGACGTGGTGGCGGTGTGGGGCTGCGGCGCGGTCGGCCAGATGGCGGCGCGCGCCTCCGTCATCAAGGGCGCCGAACGCGTCATCTGCATCGACCGCTACCCCGAGCGGCTGGCGATGGCCGAGACGTACACCGGCGCCGAGACCATCGACTACACCTCCACCGACGTCGCCGCCGAACTGCGGACGCGCACCGGCGGCCGGGGCCCGGACGTGTGCATCGAGGCCGTCGGCATGGAGGCCCACAGCACCGGTCCCGGCCACCTGTACGACCAGGCCAAGCACCAGCTCCGCCTCCAGACCGACCGCCCCACCGCCGTGCGCCAGGCGATCCACGCCTGCCGCAAGGGCGGCACCGTCTTCGTGCTGGGCGTCTTCGCCGGAGCGGTCGACAAGTTCCCGCTCGGCATGGTCGTCAACAAGGGGCTGACGCTGCGCGGCGCGCAGATGCACGGCCAGCGGTACATCCCGATGCTGCTGGAGCGCATCGCCGCCGGCGAGATCAGCACCGCCCACCTGGCCACCCACACCATGTCCCTGGACCGGGCGGCCAAGGGCTACGACATGTTCAAGCACAAGAAGGACGGCTGCGTACGCGCGGTCTTCCACCCGTAGCCCGCCGGGCGCTCCGGCGACCGCGTCAGGCGTAGTCCTTGAGCTTCTCCGTCCGCAGCGTGATCCCGACCGGGTCGGGGATCTCCACCACGGCCCCGTACGGCCGTGTCGTCCGGCTCCGGTACGTGCCGCCCTCCGGCTCGGAGTGCACGGTGACGCTGTGGTCGTCGCGGTCGACGAGGAGGTGGACGGGGATGCCCGCCGCCGCGTAGGCGTCTCGCTTCTCCACCCGGTCACGCCGACCCGTGTCCTGGTCGTACGACGTGACCTCGACGGTCATCAACACACCGTCGGGCTCGGCCCACTCACCCTGGCCCGCGAAATGGTCCTCGGGTACGAGGGCGCCGTCGGGGCGGGCACGGCCGCCCCGGTACTTCTCAACCTTGATTCCCTGTTCCGGGTACAAGGCCAACTCGGGACGCTGCCGCATGCACTGTTTGAGAAGCCACATGACGATCGCCCCGTGATCTCCATCCGGCACCGGCTTGACCTCTAGCTTTCCGTTGATGAACTCCAGCCGCACGGTCTCCGGCGCCGTGCGGGCGATCTGCTCGAACTCCTCGGCGAGCATCTGCGGCCGGTCAGCGGTCCTGGGGGTCATGGCGTCGCCTCCTCGACTCCATGGTGCCCCGGCGACGGCCATCTCGACCTGAGCAGTCATGTACAACTCCGTTCAGATGTGCGAGCGGCGGCGCGCAGGCGGTCGACGTACGCTCTGACCTCGGCGGGCGGGGGACCGGCCGGGCCGGCCGGTGGCAGGCCTCGGCAGTCGCGGCACAGGCCGCCGGGAAGGGCCTCGGGGCGGCCCGGGACGCCGCACACCGTGCACTCCGCCATCCGCAGCACGCCCGGACCCGGCGATCCGGAGGCGGGGCCGGGCGCGGGCGCCGAATCGGCTGCGGGCTCGGGCGGGAGCTTGTCCGTCAGACGCCTGCGGGCGAGGGCGGCCGGGTGGTGGACCTCCCTCGGCAGCCCGGCGAGCAGCGCGCCGGTGAGCTGCCGCTCGTCGGCCCCGCGCTCCAACCACTGCCCGGCCAGCTCCTCCAGGGCCGCGCAGTCGGCGGCCGAGAGCGTCATGCGCGGCTCGGCGCGGCCGAGCCCGGCCAGCACGCCGTACGCCCGCGAACGCGACGGCCGTACGGGCTCGGGCGCGGGTGCGGTTCCGGCGGCGGGTACGGGTACAGGTTCGGATGCGGGCTCGTCCTGCGGGTGCTCACCCGCCAGGAACGCCGCCCACCAGGCGTCGCCGCGCGCCGTCCGCGAGAAGTACGTGCGCGTCACCCAGCGCGGGCTGCCGCCGCCGGTGATGTGCTCGCGCCCGCGCCGCAGGTGCCCGGCCTCCGACAGCCGCCGCAGCACCGTGCCCAGCGCGCACTGGCCGTAGTCCGGCAGCACCCTGGCCAGGGTCTTCACGGAGACGTCGGCGCCGTCGGGCAGCCGGTCGAGGTAGGCGGCGACGGACGCCTCGCGCCGGGGCAGGTGTGCGAAGTCGGCCGCCGTACGCGGTCGTTGGCCGGGCGCGGTGCGCTTTCCGTAGCCCGGTGACGCCATGGGGTGCTTGTGCGCGGGCACGCCGGCGCTAAGGTCTTGTGCAGCCACAGGATCGTCCTTACCGATCTGGGTGGTCAGACCCCCGACCGGTGTTGGCGCACCGCCGGGGGTCGAGTTCTTTGATCGGCACGCTACACCGGCACAACCGATCGTCGCGACCCGGTCACCTCAGGTCATCCCCGCAGGCACGGTTGTTGTACGCGCGCTGTACGCGCGCCGCAGGGAGGGTGGGCGGGTTGTACCAACCCGCCCATTCCTCACAAGCAGCGCTCGAATCCCGGAACTTGAGACCCGGGCCCCGCAACGGCCCCGAACACCCCTGGTGAAATCCCCGCTCCCCAACGGACTTCCCGCGCACGCACCCGTGTCCGGGTCTCGGGTCACGAGCGCCGGGCGCGTCCCAGCAGCAGTTCCCGCTCGCGCTCGTTCTGCGTCAGGGACGCGGCGCGTTCGAACTCCGCGCGCGCCTCCTCCCCGCGCCCCAGGCGCTCCAGCAGATCGCCCCGGACGCTGGGCAGCAGGTGGTACCCGCGCAGTGCGGGCTCGCCGGTGAGGGCGTCCACCAGCCTCAGCCCGGCCTCGGGCCCCTCGGCCATGGAGACGGCCACCGCCCGGTTCAGCTCCACCACCGGCGAGGGCGTCAGCGCCGCCAGCCGCCCGTACAGCGCGGCGATCACCGCCCAGTCGGTGTCCTCGTACCGCACCGCCCGCGCGTGGCAGGCGGCGATCGCGGCCTGGAGGCAGTAGGGGCCGTACGGGCCCTCCCCCGCGCGCCGCAGGGCCTCCAGGCCGCGCAGGATCAGCATGCGGTTCCACTTGGCGCGGTTCTGGTCGGCGAGCAGCACCGGCTCGCCGCCGGGGCCGGTGCGCGCCGGGACGCGGGACGCCTGGAGCTCCAGCAGCGCCGCCAGCCCGTGCACCTCGGGCTCACCCGGCATCAGCCCCTCCAGGACACGCGCCAGGCGCAGCGCGTCCTCGCACAGCGCCGGGCGGCACAGGTCGTCGCCGGCCGTCGCCGAGTAACCCTCGTTGAAGATCAGGTAGACGACCTCCAGGACGGACGACAGCCGCCCGGCCCGGTCCTCGCCGTACGGCACCTCGAAGGGCACCCCGGCCGCCGCCAGCTTCCGCTTGGCCCGCACGATCCGCTGGGCGACGGTCGCCTCCGAGGTCAGGAACGCGCGGGCGACCTCCTGCGTCGTCAGCCCGCCCAGCAGCCGCAGGGTGAGGGCGGTGCGGGCCTCCGTGGAGAGGACGGGATGGCAGGCGGTGAAGACCAGCCGCAGCAGGTCGTCGTCGATGTCGTCCGGATCGGCGGGCTCGGGCGGCGGGGTGTCCTCCAGTGTCCGCCCGACCTCGGCCAGCTTGCGCGCGTACGTCTCCCCGCGGCGCACGAGGTCGATCGCGCGCCGCTTGGCGACGGCCGTGAGCCAGGCGCCCGGCCGCTCCGGTACGCCTGTCTCCGGCCACTGCTCCAACGCCGCCACCAGGGCGTCCTGTGCGATCTCCTCCGCCAGTCCGACGTCCCGCACGACGCGGGCCACGGCGGCGATGATCCGCGCGGACTCGATCCTGAACACCGTCTCGACCGTCTCGGCCGTCGTACCGCCGGTGCTGCCAGTGCCGGCCGCGCTGCCCGCACCGGTCGTGTCGATCTCGTCCGTTCCCGTCACGGCCACCCATCAGAGCAGCCGCGCGGCCTCAGGGGCAAGGAAGTTCGGACGGGTCGGACGGACCCTCCTGGATCTCGCGGACCTCGGCGGTGACGTTCCAGTGCTCCGGGTGGACCTCCAGGAACCGCCTGGCCCACTCCAGGGCCTCGGCCCTGTCCTTGACCTGGAGGAGCGCGTAGCCGCCGACGACCTCCTTGGTCTCGGTGAAGGGGCCGTCGGTCTGGCTGATCCTCCCGCCCGACCAGTGGAGCCGGGTGGCCTGGGAGGTCGGGGCGAGCCCGGCCGTGTCCAGCATGACCCCGGCCTTGGTGATCTCCTCGAACAGCGCGCCCATGCGCTTCTCGAAGTCGGGGTCGGGTGCCTGGGTGGCGATGCTCTGCTCATCGACCTGGATCAGCGAAATGAAGCGCGGCATGGTGGCTCCTCTGCTCGGTTCGGGTGGCGGAGGCGGGCTCTCTTCCCGCCTCTCACCCATGCGTCGATCGGAAGACGACCGGATCGACAGCTCCCCGGATTTTTCCCAGGAATTTTTTCCGGCCCGCTCCCGTCCCGGCCCGGTCCCGACCCGGTCCCGACCCGGTCCCGGCGAGGCTCCGGCTCAGAGCCGGCCGCCCCGGACGGCCGCCACGAACGGCCCCCAGCCCTCGGCGGAGAACACCACCACCGGGCCGGACGGCCGCTTGGAGTCGCGCACGGGTATCAGGCCGGGGAGGTCGTCGGCGACCTCAACACAGTTGTTGTCCGATCTTCGGCCGCCCTGGACGGCCCGGTCCGCTGCCACCGACGGCCATGGCGTCACTCCCCCAACAAGGTTCACCGCATCGGTCTAACTCTGGCGAGCGTAGCTTTCGGCCGCCACTGTGGGTATCCATTCGGAAACTCTCGGCATGCACAGGAGGCCAGGCGTGGTCGTGACAGGACGGCAGCCCGATCGTGAACGGCTCGGCGTCGCGGAGGAGGCGGTGGAGGAGCTGCGGAAGGCGCTGCTCGGTGCGGGTGTCACGCTCCCCTCGCTGCGCGTGGACCTCGTCTCGTACGCGGGCGAGACGGCCGATCCGCCGCTGGTGGAGCTGGGCCGCTGCACCCCCGCCACGGCGCGGCGGCTGGCCGCCGCGCTCGTGCGGTCGGTCACGGAGGGTGAGGAGAGGTGAACCCCGTCGTCGGCTCGTACGTCGTGGACAACCGCAGCGACCGGGTGGGGCAGGTGATGGGGACGGTGGGCGGGCTGGTGCAGCTGCGGCCGCCCGGCGGAGGGCTGGAGTGGGACTGCCCGGCCGACGCGCTGCGGCCGGCCGGGACGTGCGAAGAGCTGCGCGCCCGGGTGACCGAGATCAACCGCGACCGCACCAGGAGGCTGCCGTGAGCGCGCGCAGTGTGATCCGTTTCGCGAGCTGGACGCTGGAGCCCGACCGCGAGCCCGACGCCGAGCCCGTCACGTACGCGATGGAGTGCGCGGTGTGCGGGCGGCGGTCGGGGGCGGGCGTCGACTACCAGGACGCTCAGCGCTGGGCGCTCGTCCACGCGGGCCGCAACCCCTCCCACCACACCTACCGCGAGATCGTCCACCGCCCCTGGCGGGCCTGGATGCGCTGACGCCCGCCCTGCCTGTGGAAAGGCGGAAAGGCGGTGCGACGGCGTGTCAGCACACGGCGCACCGCCGGCGCGGTGCGCCCCTGCGGCACTCCCGTACAACCCTCAGACCCCTTCGTTGGTCTCCCAATGGCCGCACGTCCGGCAATCCCTGCGTCAAATGCCTTTCAGAGCAGGGAATCCGGGCGGAAAGCCCCCCTATCGATCGGGCCGCACCACGCCCCCGCAGGCAGCAGGAGTGTTCCCGTATGCAGCAGCACGCCCGTCTCGCCCTGGCGACGGCCACCGCGCTCTCGCTGGCGACCGGTCTGCTCGCCCTCGCCCCGGCACCGGCGGCGGCGGACGCCCCGCAGGAGACGGTGGTCCCGGCCACGCAGCGCTCCGCGGACCTGTCCGTGTCGCTGTTCCCGGCGAGCAGCCCGTCGGACCTGGACGGCGCCGGCGCTCTGGGCGCCTTCCACCGCCTGGAAGGCCACTCCGGCCTGGTGTGGACCCGCTATTCCGACGGCAGGACCTTACCCGTGTCCGCACCGGAGGGGGACACCGCCGACGCTCGGGCGACCGGCGGCGACACCCTCGCCTACCGGCTGGGCGACCAGATCGTCCTGTGGGACGCGGCCGGGCAGAGCACCCGCACCGTGCGGATACCCGAGGGGCACTCCTACTACCGGACCCTCGGAAGCACGGTCGTCACCCGCCACACGGTCACGGCCGAGGACGGCACGGACGTCCGCGTGATGCACCTGCTGACGGCAGAACCCGACGGCACCACGCGGAACGTGGCCATCACCGGCCTGCCCGCGGGTTCCCTCGTCGGCAACCCGCTGGCGGCCGACGAGCGAACGCTGGTGTTCAGCGCGCAGATCGACGGGCAGCGGCGGATGGTCCTCGCCGACCGCGTGACCGGCCGGGTCGAGGACTGGACCGCACCGCTGCCCGGCGGCTACCACTACGCGGCCCTCACCGAGGACCGCCTCGTGATGTACAGCACCTCCGTTCCGGCCGTCCTGTCGGTCGCCCGCACCGCCCCGGCCGCCGCCCCGGCCGAGACCCTGATCGAGGGTGGGGACGTCCAGCCGTCGCTCGACCTGGCCGCGGCGGGCGACTGGCTGGTCTACACACAGAGCGCGGGGCCGAACCTCGTGGTGGTCAAGGCCGCGCCCATGGCGGGAGGCGAGCCGGTCACGCTCCTGGAGCAGGCACGCCCCCGGGTCTCCGCAGGCCCCGGCGGGACCGCCGTCGTCGTCGCCCGGGACACCACGGGCGAGTGGGCCCTGCAGCGCCTGGCCGCGGACGGCGGCGGCCGGCCCTCCGCCACCGTGTTCAAACCGCTGCCCCGCCCGCCCCTGGACGTCCAGGGGCTGACGCTGTCCCACGGCCGCCTGGTCGTCGCCGACAGCGCCGCGGGCCACAACCGGCGGCAGAGCTGGGCGCGTACGCTGCCCACGACCGGCGCCCCCGAGGCGGGAGAGCGCACCCGGTTCCTCGGCGACGGCTCGTTCATCCCCGTCTGCCCCACACAGGAGATCGGCTGCGAGCGGATCCTGAGCCCCGCGGACGGACGGATCGCCTGGCTGCTCCGGGCCGACGAGGACACCGACACCCTCCGCACCAACAGCGGCTGGCCGTCCGTCCACAACGACTACTCCGAACAGCGCGTCCCCTCCGGCGGGCGGATCACGGACGTGTCCGGCCACTACCTCGTCCACACCGCGCCCGGACGGCAGACCGTGCTCAGGATCGGACACCACGGGCCCCCCGCACTCACCCGCGATCCGGGCCCGGCGGCGGTGTGGGGCGATGTGCTGTGGACCCCGGGCGCTGAGCCGGGCACCGTCACCGGCTACGACCTGGCCGCGAGGAGGACGGCCGCGACCGTGGACACCGGGGCCCACTGCGCTCCGGAGGAGCTACAGGCCGTGGGCCGGTGGCTGTACGTCGACTGCTCCGGCACCGCGCCGTCGGTGGTCCACGACCGCGCGGCGGGGACGACGGTGGTCGTGCCGGCCGGTGAGGCGCTGCTGGGCGACGGCTACGTCGTCACCCACGACCGCGCGTCCGGCGACCTGACGCTGACCACCGTGACCGGCACAGCGGCCACCGGCCGGGTCATCGGCCACCTGCCCGACACCGGGCGCTCGCAGCGCCATGTGCGCTGGACGGTGGACGAGTTCGGCGGCCACGCCGCCTGGGTGGACGACCGGGAGCGCGTCCACCTGGTGCCCTCCGGCGCGCCCACCGGCGCGCTGACCGCCGTCGGCGCGCCGAGGAAGTCCCCCGAGGTGTGGGCGGCCACCGCCGAGGCCGCTCCCACCCCGCTGACCACGGTGCTGCTGTCCAAGCCGGCCGCCGGCTGGACGCTGACCGTGCGGGACGCGGTGACCGGCCGGACGGTGGGCACGTCCACCGGCAGCGCGATCCGCGGCCGGCTGGAGGTGGGCTGGCGCGGCCTCCACCCGGGCGGCTCCCAGGACGTGTTCCTGCCCGACGGCCGGTACGACTGGACGCTGGCGGTCACCCCGGCCGACGGCCACGGCCCCGCCCTGACCTACGGCGGCACGACCGTGCTGCGCGGCGCCGGCAAGATACGCCACGACCACGCCGGGCCCAAGCAGCCGGACGGGGTGGGCGATCTGGTGACCGTCAGCTCGGGCGGCTGGCTGACCTTCCAGCACGGCGACGGATCGGGCGGCTTCTCCGGCAAGAACGGCGCCTACGGCTGGTCCAACCGGATCACCCCGGTCTCCTTCGGCGACCTCGACGGCGACCGCTGCAACGACCTGCTGGTGCGGATGCCGGACGGGGAACTGCGCGGCTACCGGCCCGAGTGCGGGGAGGCGGTCGCCCCCGACACCCCCTACACCGCCCTGGGCACCGGCTGGGGTGCCTACGACATGCTGACCTCGCCCGGCGACCTGACCGGCGACGGGCGCGCCGACCTGCTGGCGCGCCGGACCTCCACCGGTGACATCCACCTGTTCGCCGCCAAGGCCGACGGGACGCTGGCGGCGGGCAGGAAGATCCGCTCGGGGTGGACGTACACGAAGATCGTCGGCGTCGGCGACCTGAACGGCGACGGCCACGGCGATCTGCTGGCCCACCGCAAGGACGGCGCCCTCTTCCGCTACGACGGCACCGGCACCGGCCTGCTGAAGAGCCGCGTCCAGCTCTCCGCGAAGTGGGGGCTGTCCTACGACACTGTGGTCGGCGTCGGCGACATCACCGGCGACGGCCACGCCGACATCGTCGTGCGGAACACCGACGGCGTGCTCTACCGCAACCACGGCAAGGGCGACGGCACCTTCCGCGGACGCCAGCAGATCGGCACCGGCTGGGGCGGTTACAAGGGCCTGTTCTGACCGCTGCCGGCCCCGGGGCCCCTGCCGCGCGGAACCACCACGGCCGCCGCCGCGGTGGCCACCGGAGGACACCCCGGGACCGGTTTCTGTACGAGGCCGTCGGGCCCGGATCAGTCGCGCGCCGGCTTGATGCCCAGCGGGGCGGCGATCTCCGCCGCCATCACCGCGCCGGCCTCCCGCTCCAGCTGGAGGTCGTCGGCGTCGGTGTCCGTGTCCAGGCCCTCCAGCTCGTCGAGGGGGGTGTCGAGGCGGACGTGGGCCACCAGCGACTGCAGGGCACGCAGGGACGCGGAGGCGGTGGGACCCCAGTTGGACAGGTAGGAGAACTGCCACCACCACAGCGCCTCGCTGATCCGCCCGGCCCGGTAGTGGGCCATGCCGTGGCGCAGGTCGGTGACCACGTCGGCGATGTCGTCGGAGATGCGGCAGGCGACCGGAGCGCTGCGCGCGTACGGGTCGAAGACCTCCGAGTAGACGTCCACCGGGTCCAGCAGCCGGGCGAGCCGCATGCGCAACTCGTCGACGTCCGGCTCCGGGCCGGTGTCCGGCTCGTACCGCTCCTCCGGGACGATGTCCTCGTGGGCGCCGAGGCGACCGCCCGCGAGCATCAGCTGGGACACCTCCAGCAGCAGGTACGGGACGGCGCTGTCCGGCTCGTCCCCCTTGGCCACCTCGGTGACCGCCACGAGGAAGCTCTCGACCTGATCCGCGATCTGCACCGCGAAGTCGTCCGGGCTGCGGTCCTGGCCGCGGTCCCGGCCGAGGTCCTGGTTGCGGTCCTGGCCGCGGTTCTCGGGCATGGCTTCAGACATCGAGCAGTCTTCTCCCCTCGAAGGCACGTCCCAGCGTGACCTCGTCGGCGTACTCCAGGTCTCCTCCGACGGGGAGACCGCTGGCCAGCCTGGTCACGCGCAGGCCCATGGAGGACACCATGCGCGCGAGGTAGGTGGCCGTGGCCTCCCCTTCGAGGTTCGGGTCGGTGGCCAGGATCAGCTCGGTGACGGTGCCGTCGGCGAGCCTGGCCAGCAGTTCCCTGATCCGCAGATCGTCCGGGCCCACGCCCTCGATCGGGCTGATCGCACCGCCGAGGACGTGGTAGCGCCCCCGGAACTCGCGCGTCCGCTCGATGGCCACGACGTCCTTGGGCTCCTCCACGACGCAGATGACCGACGGATCGCGGCGCGGGTCCAGACAGACCCTGCACCGCTCGGCCTCCGCGACGTTGCCGCAGACCTCGCAGAACCGGACTTTCTCCTTCACCTCGGTCAGCGCGTGGGCGAGCCGGCGGACGTCCGCCGGCTCGGCCTGCAGGATGTGGAAGGCGATCCGCTGCGCGCTCTTGGGACCGACGCCGGGCAGCCTGCCCAACTCGTCGATGAGGTCCTGAACCACGCCTTCGTACACGGCCGCCTACTCCACTCTTCCCGCTCTGCCCTTGTCGCTCCCGTACGGTCCCCGCGCCGACCGTACGCTCATTTCCGCTTTCCGGTGCACCATGCACCCGGCGCGCGGTCCGTGCCCGGCCTTTCTCAGAAAGGCAGGCCCGGCATGCCGCCCAGCCCCTGGGCGAGGGGGCCGAGCTTCTGCTGCTGGAGCTCCTGCGCGGCGGCGTTCGCGTCGCGGACGGCAGCCAGGACCAGGTCGGCGAGGGTCTCGGTGTCCTCCGGGTCCACCGCCTTGGGGTCGATCACCAGGCCCTTGAGCTCACCGGAACCGGAGACCGTGGCCTTCACCAGGCCGCCTCCCGCCGATCCCTCGACGTCGGTGTCGGCCAGCTCCTGCTGGGCGGCGGCGAGGTCCTGCTGCATCTTCTGGGCCTGCTGAAGCAACTGCTGCATGTTGGGCTGGCCACCACCGGGGATCACGGGATTCGCTCCTGGCTCGCTCGACGACGTGTGCGTGTGCGTACACGTGCTCGTCGCGTACGCGCCCGCCTTGTACTCCGTATACCCCTGAGCGTACGCGTTTCCCCTGCCTCTTGGCCTCGCCGGGCCGGGACCGTTTCCGTCCCCGGCGGACACGCGTACGCACCGGACGGGCGGGCGCACGGGCGGGCGGGCGTCACTCGTGGTAGAGCTCCTCCAGCACCGTCGCACCCAGCTCGCGCACGATCAGGTCGTGGCCGGACAGGGCGGTCTCGTCCAGATCCGGGTCGTCCTCGGCGGGCATGTCGTCCTCCGGCGCCACGGGCGGCGGGGGCGGCGGCTCGGCGTCGCCGCGCGGCGCGGGCGCCTGGGGTGCCTGCGGCCGGGAGGACTGCGGCTGCGACTGCTGGGGCTGCGGCCGGGCCGGCGCCGGCTGCTGCTGTCCGTACGGCGCGGAGGACGGAGGCTGCGCGGCCGGGGCGGAGGGCGCCGCGGCCGCGGCGGGGCGGAAGCCTCCCGCGCCCCCGGGGGAGTACGGGGCCTGCCCCTGCGGCGGCGCGGAGCCACCGGAGGGATCGACGACGGACTCGATCCGCCACTGCACACCGAACGCGTCGGCCAGCGCCGCGCGCAGCACCTCCTCGCTGCCGCCGTTGGCGAAGCTGTCGCGGGCCCCCTGGTTGGAGAAGCCGAGCCGGAGCGTCGTCCCGTCGAATCCGGCGACGTGCGCGTTCTGGCTGAGCAGGATCCAGGTGAACCGGCGGCGGCCCTTGACGGCCTCCAGGACGTCGGGCCACATCTGCCGCACCTGCGCGGCCCCCTGCCCGGCGTCGGCGCCGCCCTGGGGCGGCGCGGGGGCCTGGACCGGGGAGGCGGGGGCCGGGGGAGCAGGGGACTGCGGCTGCGGCGCGGGGGCCGCCGGGGACTGGGTCCGCGCGGGGGCGGACGCCGGAGTGGGCCAGGCGCCGGGGCGCCGGCCGTCGTCCTGCGGCCGGTCGGGCTGCTGCGCCTGTTGCTGCCCGGGCCACGCCCCGGGGCGGGCCTGCGGCTCCGCCTGGCCGCCGCCGTCCGGTGCCGCCCCCGGCCAGGCGCCGGGCCGGGGGCCGGCGTCCGGTGCGGGCCCGTTGTCCGACCGCCCCACGGGCGCGGAGGGCTGGGCGGGCGGAGCGGGCTGTACGGGCGGAGCGGGCTGCGCGGGCGCCGGGGCCTGCGGCGCGGGTGCGTCCTGCTGACCGGCCAGGGCCGTACGGGCCGCCGCCGGGCCGCCGCCCGGCGCGGGGGGCGTCGGGGGCGTCGCCACGGGGGCTCCCCCCGCCAGACCCGCGCCCATCGGCCCCGCACCCGCCGCCGGGCCGCCCGCGAGGCTCGCGCCCCGCTCCAGACGGTCCAGACGGGCCTGGAGTGACCGCTCGTCGCTGTACGCCGCGGGCAGCAGCACCCGGGCGCAGATCAGCTCCAGCTGCAGCCGCGGCGAGGTCGCGCCGCGCATGTCCGTCAGGCCCTCGTTGACGATGTCCGCCGCCCGGCTCAGCTCGGCCGGACCGAAGACCGAGGCCTGGGCCGTCATCTTCTCCACCACGTCGGCGGGGGCGTCGATCAGGCCCTTCTCCCCGGCGTCCGGCACGGCGGCCAGGATCACCAGATCGCGCAGCCGCTCCAGCAGGTCGGCGACGAAGCGCCGCGGGTCGTGCCCGCCCTCGATCACCCGGTCGACCACCTCGAAGGCCGCCGCGCCGTCACCGGCCGCGAAGGCGTCCACCACCGAGTCCAGCAGCGCGCCGTCGGTGTAGCCCAGCAGCGCCGTGGCCATGGCGTACGTCACGCCGTCCGGGCCGGCGCCCGCCAGCAGCTGGTCCATCACCGACATCGAGTCACGCACGGACCCGGCCCCGGCGCGCACCACCAGCGGAAGCACCCCGTCCTCGACGGGGATGGCCTCGCGCTCGCACACCTCGGCGAGGTAGTCGCGCAGGGTGCCCGGCGGCACCAGGCGGAACGGGTAGTGGTGGGTGCGCGACCGGATCGTGCCGATGACCTTCTCCGGCTCGGTCGTCGCGAAGATGAACTTCAGGTGCTCCGGCGGCTCCTCGACCACCTTCAGCAGGGCGTTGAAGCCCGCCGAGGTGACCATGTGCGCCTCGTCGATGATGTAGATCTTGTACCGGCTGGAGGCCGGGCCGAAGAACGCCTTCTCACGCAGCTCGCGGGCGTCGTCCACGCCTCCGTGCGACGCGGCGTCGATCTCGATGACGTCGATCGAGCCGGGCCCGTTGCGCGCCAGGTCCCGGCAGGAACGGCACTCCCCGCACGGATCCGGCGTCGGACCCTCCTCGCAGTTCAGGCAGCGGGCGAGGATACGGGCGCTGGTCGTCTTGCCGCAGCCGCGCGGCCCGCTGAAGAGGTACGCGTGGTTGACCCGGTTGTTGCGGAGGGCCTGCTGGAGGGGGTCGGTGACATGCTCCTGCCCGATGACCTCGGAGAAGGCCTCGGGGCGGTAGCGGCGGTACAGCGCGAGGGACGACACGCCTCCGACGATATAGGCCGCCGCCGACAACCGTGCCTCCCGTGGAAGTGGGGGGCACACTTGTCGGCGGGAGGAAAATCAGGCGCCCCCCACGCACCCGCCAGAGCTCACCTACCCTTGCTGCCTTCCGGCCCTGGGGGAGTTCAGCGAGATAGCGCCACGTGAGGGGCTGCGCCAAGCCTACCGGATACCGGAGGGTGCTCGGGCCCGGGAGGGGGACGGGGACGGCCCCGGGGATCGGGTTCGCAACCACTGCCCCGCGTCATGTAATGTTTCCGGCGGAGGATTCGCCTAGAGGCCTAGGGCGCACGCTTGGAAAGCGTGTTGGGGGCAACCCCTCACGAGTTCGAATCTCGTATCCTCCGCATCCGCCCGCCAGGGCACGACGAAGGCCCCGACCGCCCAGCGGTCGGGGCCTTCGTGGTCGCGTGGCCGCGGTTCTGGTCGCAGTCGGTGCGAAGCGACGCGCGGCGGCTCTTTGGCAAGGGTCACGCACGGCCCATCGTCCGACGGGCGCCACCTCGGCCTCTCCCCTTATGAGCTGCGGTTTCCGCACCGTCCCGGGACCATCCCCGGCGACACCGCTACAGGGGGTCCCCGGGAATCCCGGTGTACTGCTTGCGCAGCTCATCGATCAGGGGGTGTGTGTCCGGGAGTGGGAGGTCGTCCAGGCGGCCGATGGCCCGGACACCGATGGCGGCGTTGGTGGCGAAGGCCGCGTCGAACCCGGTGACGTCGGCGAGTCCCACCGGGGCCGAGACCGAGGTGTGGATCTGCTGGAGCAGCCGCATGGTGGTGCCGGCCAGACACTCCGCCTCCGGCCACACCACCTGCCCGCCCCGGACGAAGCCGATGTTCCAGGTGCCGCCCCCGGAGATCATGGACCGGCCGTCCACGAACAGCGCGTCGTCGAATGGCTGAAGAACCCGACCTTCGCGACACCGCCCTGTACCTGTCCGTCCTGGCCGCCGTCGCCGACGGCAACGCCACACGCGGGGGCATGGCCGGCTATCTGGAACGCAAGGCCACCGACATCGCCCACCCCATCAACGTCCTCGAAGACGCGGGTCTGCTGCACCGGGACGCGGGCGCCTTCCGCGACAACCGGCCCACCTACCGGATCGCCGAACCGCTGATCGGCTTCCACCACGCGATCATGCGACCGGTCTGGGACCAGCTCGAACGCCCCGGCAACGCGGCACGGGTCTGGCAGGCCAGCCGTGGCCGCTTCGTCAGCAACGTCCTCGGGCCCCATTTCGAACAGGTCTGCCGCGACTGGGCGCTGCATCACGCCGGCCCCGAGCTCCTGGGCGGTCTGCCCGCCCACGTCGGACACGGTGTCGTTCACGACCCCAGGGCCCGTACCGGCAACGAGGTCGACGTGGCGGTCATCGGAATCGCGGATGGCGCCAAGCCCCCACTCCTGGCCATCGGAGAGGCCAAGTGGAACGACACCATGGGAGCTGCCCACCTCGAACGTCTCCGGCACATCCGCGACCTCATCACTCTGGCAGGCCGATACGACACCGCGAACACAAAGCTCATGTGCTTCAGCGGAGCCGGATTCAACGACAAGGCGCATGCCGCAGCGGCAACCAACCCGGACGTCCGGCTGATCGACCTGGAGACCCTCTACGGTCAGGCCTGATGTACGCCCACGCGTCCGTGACTGCCGGGGTAGAGGCGTCTGTGGCCGGAAGCCGGTGGTCACCGTACCCGGCCGCCCCGACAGCGTTGCGCCTGAACCCCCGCCGACGGCCGGACCCACACCTGCTCCGGCACCGTCCGCACCCTGCCGGGGGTTATCTGGTCGCGTAGTAGGCGCGCAGTGCGGCCTCGCCGCCGGAACCCAGGGCGGTCATGATCCGCTGGAAGCGGGCGGAGCGCAGATCTCCGGCCACGATGACACGGGGATGCTGCCCGGCGGGCGGGCAGTACCCGTCCGCACCGCGGACCAGGTCGCCGGGCGGAGCGGTCGGCGCGTTGCCGATGCTGAGGTAGGCGGCATCCGCCGCGACCGTCAGCCGCTCGCCGCCCCGGCCCACCGCTTCCGCCGACACCACGGCGCTTCCCGTGGAGCCCAGCGTCAGGTGTTCGACGGGCAGGAGCGTGACCCGGGGGTCCTCGCGGATCTCCTCGACCTTGTAGTCGTCGGCCGCCGGATACGCCACGATCAGGCGCGTGCCGGTGGCCGGGTGGGCGTGCAGGAAGGTGCCGATCGTGCGGTCACCGCCGAGGGCGAGGAGGGTGCGGCCCTCGGCGTCGGCCTCCCCGGCCTGCCACAGCGGGGGCAGGGTCAGGCCGTCGGGGGCGGTGATCCAGGCGGCGTCGCGGGGCTGGAGGGGGCCGGTGCCGGTGGCGACGACGGCGTACGGGGCGGTCAGACGGGCGCCGGTGTCGAGTACGGCGGTCACGCGGTCCGCGTCGGCGCGCAGTTCGGTGACGTACCGGCCCAGTTCGAGACGGCACAGCTCCGTGTTTTTCAGCTCCGCGGCGATTGTCCCGGCCAGTCCGGGACCGCTGGTGTGGCCGCCCAGGACGTTGCTCAGGGCCGGGATCCGGTAGAGGTTGCGGCACAGCCGGTCCGGCTCGACCAGCACCGAGCGCATGCCGACTCCGGCGGCCATACGGGCGGCGGCGCAGCCGGCCGGGCCGCCGCCGACGATGATCAGATCCGTGTCATGGACGGCGGGCGAACCGGCACGGAACGGGGACGGGGTGTCGGCCATGGGGCTATTCCAGCACCGGGGCCCGGCGTACGCGGCCAGTCGTCCCATCACCTGCTCGCCGATGACGAGTTGACCGGCCCCGACCAGGCGGCGGGCGACGAGGAGACCGGCATCGTGGACGTCCGGCCGGTCGGGGCGGGCTTCCCGGCCTCGGTACAGGCTTCTCGCGCTCCTCGCGGGGATGTGACCTTCGTCGCGGCGGTGGGGTCCCGGCGCGTTCGCCGCTGCGACCTCCGCCGCCGGCGGTGGCAGCGGCGCGTCTGCCTCCGGCGGAGGTCACAGAGGTGCGGGCGGAAGCGCGTGGAAGAAAGACCGCGTCCGCGAACAGCAATATCTGTGCCCGCGACATGAGAAATAGACGCGGCGCGCGGCGAGTATTCCCCGGCCGCGGAACAGAGGGAAATTATCGACCGTGCAGGCCCGATCGCACCGTGCTACTGTCGATCTCAGTTGCAGGTGTGGTTGCCAGAAGGTTCATTCCCGACGAGGTAATCATCACGGCGACACGGAATTCACACGCAGTGGATTCCCGAAACCGCCTCCGAAGGAGAAACAAAATGGCTACTGGCACCGTGAAGTGGTTCAACGCGGAAAAGGGCTTCGGCTTCATCGAGCAGGACGGCGGCGGCGCCGACGTCTTCGCCCACTACTCGAACATCTCCGCCCAGGGCTTCCGCGAGCTGATGGAAGGCCAGAAGGTGTCGTTCGACATCGCGCAGGGCCAGAAGGGCCCGACGGCCGAGAACATCGTCTCCGCCTGACACCGGCGACGCGTACTTCGCAGCCGGGGCCCGCACCTGAGGGGTGCGGGCCCCGGCTCGCCGCTTTTCAGGGCTCGCGGCGGAAAGCAATCCGCCGCCCACCGGCCGGCGAGGCTTTTCCCGCCGGCCCGCAACGGCCCACATCGTCTTCGGCTCGTCTCGAGATTCTCTGCGCCACTCGTCTGCTGCGGGAATTCCTTGCCACGTGCCGCACCAAGGAAGGTTCCCCATGAAGAGTGCCCGCACGTCCCGCGCACCCCGTACGTCCCGCACATACGACCGCTTCGCAGGAGGCTCCGGCGGCAGCCGCTCCGGTGGTCCGCGCCGTTCCGGAGGCTACGGAAACCGGCAGACCGGACGGACCGCGCAGGGTGAGTTCGCTCCGCCGAGGACGATCACACCCGCGCTGCCCGCCGTCGGGTCTTTCTCCGATCTCGCCATGCCGGCGAGGCTGCTGGCCACGCTCGGCCGCGAAGGCTTGACCGTGCCGTTCCCGATCCAGGGGGCGACCCTGCCGAACTCCCTGGCCGGCCGTGACGTGCTCGGCCGCGGCCGCACCGGCTCGGGCAAGACCCTCGCCTTCGGCCTCGCCGTACTGGCCCGCACGGCGGGACGGCGCGCCGAGCCGCGGCAGCCGCTCGCCCTGGTCCTGGTCCCCACCCGCGAGCTCGCCCAGCAGGTCACCGACGCGCTCGCTCCGTACGCCCGCTCCGTGAGCCTGCGGCTGGCCACCGTCGTCGGCGGGATGTCCATCGGCCGGCAGGCCGGTGCGCTGCGCGCCGGAGCCGAGGTGGTCGTCGCCACGCCCGGGCGGCTCAAGGACCTCATCGACCGGGGCGACTGCCGGCTCGACGGTGTCGAGACCACGGTCCTCGACGAGGCGGACCAGATGACCGACATGGGTTTCATGCCCCAGGTCACCGCCCTGCTCGACCAGGTGCGCCCCGGCGGGCAGCGGATGCTCTTCTCGGCCACCCTCGACCGCAACGTCGACCTGCTGGTCCGCCGCTACCTGACGGACCCGGTGGTCCACTCCGTCGACCCGTCGGCGGGAGCAGTCACCACGATGGAGCACCACGTACTCCATGTGCACGGCGCGGACAAGCACCGGACGACCACCGAGATCGCGGCACGGGACGGCCGGGTGATCATGTTCCTCGACACCAAGCACGCGGTGGACAGGCTGACCAGGCACCTGCTGAGCAGCGGTGTACGCGCCGCGGCCCTGCACGGCGGCAAGTCCCAGCCGCAGCGCACGCGGACACTGGCCCAGTTCCGGAGCGGGCATGTGGCGGTCCTGGTGGCGACCAACGTCGCCGCACGCGGGATCCACGTCGACAACCTCGATCTGGTCGTCAACGTGGACCCGCCCGGCGACCACAAGGACTACCTGCACCGCGGCGGTCGCACCGCCCGCGCCGGCGAGTCCGGCAGCGTCGTCACCCTGGTGACCCCCGACCAGCGTCACGGCATGAGCCGGCTGATGGCCTCGGCGGGCATCACCCCCCGGATCACCCAGGTGCGTTCGGGCGAGGCGGAACTGAGCCGCATCACGGGCGCCCAGGCCCCCTCCGGTGTCCCGGTCGTCATCACCGCGCCGGAAGCGGAACGCTCCCGCGGCGCGTCCTCCCCGTCCCAGGGCCGGCGGGGCCGCCGGGGCCACGCGGGCCGGGGCCGGCCCGCCGGCGAAGCGGCACACCGCGGTGCGCAGCGGCGGCCCGGCTTCGGCTCGGCCGCCTAGAGCCGCCGCGACCACGGGACGGCCGTGACCACACGGTCACCGGCCGTCCCCTTCCACTGAGGAGGCATCTATTCAGGAGGCACCCATGACACCGGTTCGGACGCGGCACCGCGCGGTGGATTCCCCGCCCAGGACCATGGCCGCCGAAGGGAACGCGCCCGGGCCCCGGGTCTGGGACGACATGACGGTCGAGGTCGCTCTGTCCCTCATGGCCTGTGCCCGCGTCGACCACCTCGTCCTCTGCGACGGGGACGACCGGAACACGGGCCTGATCACCCTGGCCCGGCTCGCCGTCTTCCGCGACAGCTCCGCCTACACGGACCGGATCCGTCTGCGGGACGTCCTCGCCGGACCGTTCGCCTCGCCCGCCGATGCGCCTCGGCCGGGAGCGGGGTGCCGGCCTCGATGAGGGGCGGCGCCCGGTGGGACCGCCGCGACCTCGGGTGAGGCGCGGGCGGGAACCGCCGCCAGGGACCCGGTGAGGGCTCTGCCGACACGTGTCGGCAGAGCCCTCACCGTCGTACCGCCGCATCACCGCCTCCCCGTCCGTGCGGAGGCCGGCACAGCGCGAAGGCCGACAGATGGTGTTGAATCTCCTTCGGGGCCCTGGTGCCGTACGGTGCCGGGGCCTCTCGACGCGTTGCACAACGAGGTGACATGGCAGCAGATACTCCGCTCAGCGACCGTCTGGACGACGACGACTACCCCGCGTACACCATGGGCCGGGCAGCCGAGATGCTCGGCACCACCCCCGGCTTCCTCCGGGCCATCGGTGAGGCCCGGTTGATCACTCCGCTGCGCTCGGAGGGCGGACACCGCCGGTACTCCCGCTACCAGCTGCGGATCGCCGCCCGCGCCCGCGAGCTCGTCGACCGGGGGACCCCGATCGAGGCCGCCTGCCGCATCGTCATCCTCGAGGACCAGCTCGAGGAAGCCCAGCGCATCAACGCCGAGTACCGCCGTGCCGCGAACGAGACACCCGGCGGTTCCGGCTCCGGTTCGGACTGATCGCATGGGCGGGTCGGCCCGGGCGCCCATAGGACTCCGGACGCGCATGGGCGAGGACGCACACGTACTGGGTTCTTCGGTTCTTCCCGACGGGTGACGAGTGGCGGAGGGGAGCCGTTCCTCACGGGACGGCCGGGCGGCGCCCCCGGCGTGCGTCAGCGGGTGGCGAGGAGTTCGAGGGTGTCGACCACGCGGTTGGAGAAGCCCCACTCGTTGTCGTACCAGGCGACGACCTTGATGTGGCGGCCCTCGACGCGGGTGAGCGCCGAGTCGAAGACCGACGACGCGGGGTTGCCGGTGATGTCGGAGGAGACCAGCGCGTCCTCCGAGTACTCCAGGATGCCGGCGAGCGGCCCCCGCGCCGCGGCGCGGTACGCCTCCAGCACCTCCTCGCGCGTCACGTCCCGGGCGACGGTGGTGTTCAGCTCGACGATCGAGCCCACCGGGACCGGCACGCGGATCGAGTCGCCCGACAGCCTGCCGTCGAGGTTCGGCAGCACCAGGCCGATCGCCCTGGCCGCGCCGGTCGTGGTCGGCACGATGTTGACCGCGGCGGCACGGGCCCGGCGGGCGTCGCGGTGCGGGCCGTCCTGCAGGTTCTGCTCCTGGGTGTAGGCGTGCACCGTCGTCATGAAGCCGTGCTCGATGCCGGCGAGTCCGTCGAGCACGGCGGCCAGCGGCGCCAGGGCGTTGGTCGTGCACGAGGCGTTCGAGACGATCGTGTGCGCGGCCGGGTCGTACGCGTCGGTGTTGACGCCGTAGGCGAGGGTGACGTCGGCCCCGTCCGAGGGCGCGCCGACGAGCACCTTCCCCGCGCCCGCGTCGAGGTGGGCGCGGGCGGCGTCGGCCGAGGTGAAGCGGCCGGTCGCCTCGAGCACGATGTCGACGCCGAGCCGCGCCCAGGGCAGCTTCGCCGGTTCGCGCTCGGCGAGCACCGCGATACGGCGGCCGTCGACGACGAGGGCGTCCCCGTCCGCGCTGACCGGGCGGCCGAGCCGGCCGGCCGTGGTGTCGTAGGCGAGCAGCCGGGCGAGGGCGGCGGGCTCCGTCAGGTCGTTGACGGCGACGATCTCCAGGGTCTCCAGGGCGTTCTCGCGCTCCAGCAGCGCGCGCAGCACATTGCGGCCGATGCGGCCGAATCCGTTGATGGCGATACGGGTCATGGGTGGCCTCCTGCGGTCCGCCACCAGCGTCGCGTGCGGCGTCCGCCCGTGACAGCGGCACGATCGCCAGGGTCCGCGAGGATCGCGCCACGCGGCGGCGGGCCGCCCGCGCCATCCGCCTACCCGCCCCGGGCGAAGGTGCGCCGGTACTCACTCGGTGTGGTGCCCAGGACGCGCCGGAAGTGCAGCCGCAGATTGGCGCCGGTGCCCAGGCCGACGTCGGCGGCGATCCGCTCGACGCTCAGCTCCGAGCGCTCCAGCAGCTCACGGGCCATGTCGATACGGGCGCGCATGACCCACCGCATCGGCGTGTGGCCGGTGTCCTCGGCGAAGCGCCGCGAGAACGTGCGCGGTGAGACGCCCGCCTGCCGGGCGAGGAGTTCGAGGGTGAGGGGCTCGCCGAGCCGGCGCAGCGCCCACTCGCGGGTGGCGGCGAACCGCTCGCCCAGCGGCTCGGGCAGGCTGCGCGGCACGTACTGCGCCTGGCCACCGCTGCGGTAGGGGGCGGCGACCAGGCGCCGGGCCGCGTGGTTGGAGGCGGCCACCCCGAGGTCGCCGCGCAGGATGTGCAGGCACAGGTCGATGCCCGAGGCGGCCCCGGCCGAGGTCAGCACCCCGCCCTCGTCGACGAACAGGACGTTCTCGTCCACGCGGACGGAGGGGTGCCGCGCCGCGAGCGCCCGCGTGTAGTGCCAGTGCGTCGTGGCGCGCCTGCCGTCGAGCAGGCCCGTGGCGGCGAGCGCGAAGGCGCCCGTGGAGATGGCGGCCAGCCGCGCGCCCCGGGCGTGGGCGGCCCGGAGCGCTCCGACCACGGCGGGCGGCGGGTCGTCGCGGTCGGGGAAGCGGTAGCCGGGGATGAAGACGGTCTCGGCCCACGCGAGCGCCTCGAGGCCGTGGACGACGTGGTAGGACAGGCCGTCGCCGCCGGTCACCGGGCCGGGCGCCGCCCCGCACACCCGTACCTCGTACGGCATGCTCGCCCGGGTCGTGAACACCTGCGCGGGGATGCCGACGTCGAGGGGCTTGGCGCCTTCCAGGACCAGGACGGCGACGCGGCGCAGACGGGGGGACGGCACGGGGGACAGGGTACGAGGGGAGCGCGCGGGGTGCGTGCGTTACGGCGCCCGGCGGGGGCTTCGCGCCCCCGGGGCGTCCGCGTCAGTCGCGCAGCAGCCCGTCCAGGGCCGCCGCCGCGTCCGACGCCGCGGCGGCGAACGGCTCGATGACCAGATCGACCCCCTCGGCGCGCAGGCGCTCGGCGTCGCGCCGGCTGTGGGCGGTGACGGCCGTGACACCCCGGTACCCGTGGTGGCGCAGCCCGTGCAGCAGCGCCCGGTTGGTGTCCGCCACCGGGATGGCGGACACCACGCAGCGGGCCCGGGCCAGCGGCAGGGACTCCAGGAAGTGGGCGTCCTCGGCGCTGTCGAAGACGGCGGTCACCCCCGCCCGTTCGTTGCGCGCCACCCGGTGCGGGTCGTAGTCCACCGCCAGAACCCGGTGCCCGGCCCGGCTGAGCCGGTCCGCCAGCAGGCCGCCGAAGCGGCCGAGCCCGTAGAGGACGACGTCGGCGTCGCGGTGGGTCTCGGTGGGCCCGGTGTGGCGGGCGCCGGTCCGCTCGAACCTCACCAGCCACCGCTCCAGGCGCCCGTAGATCTGCCGGGAGTAGAGGATCAGGTAGGTGGAGGCGCCGATGGTGACCAGGCCGACGACGGTGACCAGGCTGACGGTGGCGCCGGTGATGTGCCCGAGGCTGTAGCCGAGGGCGGCGAGGATGAGGGAGAACTCCGAGATCTGGGCGACCGTCAGCCCGGCCAGGAACCCCACCCGGACCGGATAGCGCATGGCAGTCATGATCACGACGACGATCAGCGGGTTGCCGACGAGGACGAAGACCGAGAACACCAGCGCCCCGGCGATCTGCGTGCCCGCGTCCGTGAAATCCAGCTGCGCGCCCAGTTCCAGGAAGAAGAAGAGCAGCAGGAAGTCGCGCAGGCTGACCAGCCGGGCGCCCATGGCGTCCCGGTAGGGGGTGCCGGCCAGGGAGACCCCGGCCAGGAACGCCCCGACCTCGGAGCTGAAGCCGAGCCACTCGCTCAGCGCGGCCACCGACACCGCGTAGGCCACCCCGAAGAGCAGCAGCAGCTCCTGGGAGCGGGCGACCCGGTGCAGCAGGCCGGGCAGGACGTAGCGCGCCAGCGCGGCGACACCGGCCAGCAGGCCCAGGCCCTTGGCGAAGACCAGGGCGATCTCCGCAGCCATGCCGCCGTCGCTGTCGCCGGTCCGCTGCCCGAACGCGGTCAGCGCGATCATGACCAGCACCACGACGATGTCCTGCACGATCAGGAACCCCACCGCGATGCGGCCGTGGAGCTGCTCCAGCTCGCGCTTGTCGGAGAGCAGCTTCACGATGATGATCGTGGACGAGAAGGTGAGCGCGACCGCGACGTAGAGCGCCGTCACCGTGTCCATGCCCAGCGCGAGCGCGATCAGGAAACCGATCACCGAGGTGAACAGGACCTGGCCGAGCCCGGTGGCCAGCGCGATGGGCCCGGTGGTGCGGACCAGGTGCAGGTCGAGCCGGAGCCCCACCAGGAACAGCAGCACCGCGATGCCCAGCCGGGCCAGCAGCTCGACGGTGCCCTCGGCCTCCACCCAGCCGGCGCCGGCGGGGCCGACCAGGATGCCGACGCCGATGAAGGCGACGATCAGCGGCTGCTTCAGCAGCGTCGCCAGCAGGCCCATGGCGGCGGAGATCGCGAGGACCGCGGCGACGAGGGGGAAGTCGTACGGATCCATGGCCCGGTCCGATCACTGGTTCGTTCGCTGCGGGGACGCGGTCATCGCCCCGGCCCCGACCCCGGCATCGGTCCCGGCATCGGCCCCGGCATCGGCCCCGGCCCCGGGACGACCAGCACGTCGCACGGCGCCTCGGACACCACGTGCTGGGCGACGCTGCCGAGGACGGCGTAGCCGGCCGCCGAGCGCGTGCCCGTCCCGACCACGGCCAGGTCGGCCCCCTCCTCGCCGGCGATACGGGGTACGGCGTCCTGCGGTCGCCCCGGGGCGACCAGGACGCGCGCCGGGCGCGGTGACAGGTCGGCCGCGATCCGTTCGGCGGCCGGGCGAGCCTCCTCGGTGCGGGTGCGCCGCAACCGCTCCAGCTCCTCCTCCGGCACGCCCCGCATGCGCAGCAGGTGCTCGCCGGGGACGGTGACGCAGTGGACCAGCAGGCGCTCCGCGCCGGGGGTCAGCCCCGTCCCGGTACGGGCCGCGGCGAGGGAGGCGGTGGACCCGTCGACGGCGAGCAGGGCCTTCCGGTACGCGCCGCCGGGCGGCCGCCTGACGACCAGCGCCGGCACCTCGCCGGAGCGCACCAGGTTCCCGGCGATGCCGCCCAGCCCGGCGCCGCCGGGCCGGTGCCGGCCGCGGGCCCCCAGCACCAGCAGATCGGCGCCCGCTCCACCCGCCTCGTCCGGTACGACGGCGGCGACCCTGCCGGTGCGCACCGTCCCCCGGACCGCCGGGACCTCGTCGGCGTGTTCGCGCAGGTGCGAACGGAGCCTCAGCCGGGCGAACTCCACCAGTTCCGGGGCCACGCGCGGCGGTGCGACGTACAGCACCAGCAGCCGCGCGCCGTCCCGCGCCGCGATCCGGGCCGCGCGGCCGACGGCTTCGCCGGCCGGTTCGGAGAGGTCGGTGACCGCCAGAACGCACCGGGGCGGCACTGAGTACACGGGCATCACCCCCGGTCGACCGGCTCCCATGCCAGATTAGTTCCTTTTGTCACCACGGCGCCTCCCGGGCGCGCCCTCGGCGCCCCCCGGTGCACCCTCCCCGCCCGGCGTGCGCTCCGGCAGGTTTCACCGCCCTTCCCCACGGACACCCGCCCGGTCGAACCGGACGGAATGCGAAGTATGGGCGGAATCGACCGCATGTGACGCGCGCCTCGACGGCGCTCCCGCCGGCCGTGCGCGCCGCGCCACGCCCCGCCGTGAGGAGGCAGCGATGAAAGCCGTCGTCTACAAGGAACCCTTCAGCGTCGATGTCGAGGAGGTCGCCGACCCCCGGATCCAGGACCCCACGGACGTGATCGTCAAGGTCACCACATCCGCCATCTGCGGCTCCGACCTGCACATGTACGAGGGCCGCACCGGCGCGGAGCCGGGCATCGTGTTCGGCCACGAGAACATGGGGGTCGTGGAGGAGACCGGCTCCGGCGTCGCCTCGGTGAAGAAGGGCGACCGGGTCGTCATGCCGTTCAACGTGGCCTGCGGCTTCTGCAAGAACTGCCTGGCGGGGCGTACGGGTTTCTGCCTGACCGTCAACCCGGGCTTCGCGGGCGGCGCCTACGGCTATGTGTCGATGGGCCCCTACACCGGCGGCCAGGCGCAGTATCTGCGGGTGCCGTTCGCGGACTTCAACTGCCTGCAGCTGCCCAGGGGCACCGAGCACGAGGACGACTTCGCCCTGCTCGCCGACATCTTCCCCACCGGCTACCACGCCACCGAACTGGCACAGGTCTCGCCCGGGGAGACGGTGTGCGTGTTCGGCGCCGGACCGGTCGGCCTGATGGCGGCCTACTCCGCGGTGCTGCGCGGCGCCTCCCGCGTCTTCGTCGTCGACAAGCAGCCGGACCGGCTCCGCCTCGCGGGCCGGATCGGCGCGATCCCGGTCGACTACAGCAAGGGCGACGCCGCCGAGCAGATCAAGGAGCAGACCGACGGGGAGGGCACCGACAAGGGCATCGACGCCGTCGGCTACCAGGCGACCGTCCCCGAGGGCGAGGAGCAGCCGGCGATGGTGCTCAACACCCTGGTCGAGGCGGTGCGCCCCACCGGGATGCTCGGAGTGGTCGGGCTCTACGTGCCGTCCGACCCCGGCGGCCCCAGCGAGAGCGCCAAGAAGGGCGAACTGCTCTTCAGGATCGGCAAGTTCTTCGAGAAGGGCCTGCGGATGGGGACCGGCCAGGCGAACGTCAAGTCGTACAACCGCCAACTGCGCGACATGATCATCTCCGGCCGCGCCACCCCCAGCTTCGTGGTCTCCCACCGGGTCCCGCTGGACGAGGCCCCTGACGCCTACCAGCACTTCGACAAGCGCGACGAGGGCTGGACGAAGGTGCTCCTCAAGCCCGAGATGGGCAACGGGCACAAGAAGCAGAAGGTGTCGGCGTAGCCGCGCGGAGCGGAGCGACGCGGGTGCGGCGGGGCGGTCCGGGCGCGGGCCGCCCCGCCGTCGCGCCGTCTGCCGGTTCCGGAAAACCGCAGGCGGGCGACGAGTCCCGACGCGGGGTCTTGACGGCCCACCCCCCTGCCCATACCGTCTCGCCCGCTCCTTGAAACGAATCAATTGAAACGTATCAAGAGCGTACCGGCAACGTATCGACACGCCCCTCCCGCCCCTCACGGGTCCGGCCGGGGGCGGGAAGGACCGCGCGATGAGACGACCCCCCGGGCGAACCCGGCAGCGCACCGCCTCCGGGCCGCGGCGGCGGACATCCGTCCTGCTGGCCGCCGTACTGCTCGCCACCGGCGCCCCGGCCGCCCAGGCCGGCACCCCCTCCGGCGAGACACCCGGCGGCGGGCACGGTGGCGCACCCGGCGGCGGGCACGGCAAGGGACGGGCGGTCCAGCTCGAGAAGCTCGACCGCGGCCTCGTCGCCGTCGCCACCGGCGAGGGCGTCTTCCTCAGCTGGCGGCTGCTCGGCACCGAGACCACCGGCTCCACCGCCACCGGCATGGCCGGCCCGGACTTCCGCGTCTACCGGGACGGCGAGCCCGTGGCGACCGTCACCGACAGCACCAACCACCTCGACCGCGGCGCCCCGCCGGACTCCGAGTACCGCGTCGTCCCCGTCGTCGACGGCCGCGAGGTCCGCGACGGGGGCCGCGGCCAGGCGGTCACCCCGTGGTCGGAGTCCTACACCGAACTGCCGCTGCGCAGGCCCGCCGACGGCGTCACCCCCGCCGGGGAGAGGTACACCTACTCCGCCAACGACATGAGCGTCGGCGACGTGGACGGCGACGGCAGCTACGAGTACGTCGTCAAGTGGGACCCGTCCAACTCCAAGGACGTCTCCCAGAAGGGCTACACCGGCAACGTCCTCATCGACACCTACCGCCTCGACGGCACCCTGCTGCACCGCCTCGACCTGGGCGTCAACATCCGCGCGGGCGCCCACTACACCCAGTTCCCCGTCTACGACTTCGACGGCGACGGGCGCGCGGAGATGATGGTCAGGACCGCGCCCGGCACGAGGAGCATCCGCTACGACCGGCACGGGCGCGTGGTCTCCGAGCGGTACGTCACCATGCCGCGCGAGGACGTCCGCGCCGGCCACTCCCACCACGACGACCACCGGATGAGCGCCGCGGACTACCGCGAGCACCTCGTGGAGACGTTCCTCGGCTGGCACGAGCACCCCGAGGTGACCGCCGGGCGGTGGCCCACCACCCTGGAGGCGGCCTTCGGCATCGAGCCGCGCCACGACTACCCGCTCTCGCGCACCGCCGCCGAGGACCTGGCCGACCACTTCCTCGACGTCCACGCCCCCTCCCGCAGCTCCCGCAACGACCTGCGCGCCTTCGAGGGCTTCGTCCTCACCGGCCCCGAGTACCTGACGGTGTTCGACGGCGCCACCGGCCGCGAGCTCCAGACGGTGCGCTACGAGCCCGGGCGGCACGACGACGGCCTGATGTGGGGCGACTACGCCATGAGCCGCATCGAGCCGGGCAACCGCGTCGACCGCTTCCTGGCGGGCGTGGCATACCTCGACGGCGAGCGCCCCTCGGCCGTCTTCGCCCGCGGCTACTACACGCGCGCCGCCGTGGCCGCCTACCGCTGGGACGGCAGGCGGCTGAAGCGCCAGTGGCTCGCCGACAGCGGCTGGACGCCCATGTCCAACCCCTTCGACGACTCCCCGCACGGCGTGGACGGCACCGACCCCGAGTACGGCTCCCTCACCACCCAGGGCTTCCACTCCCTGAGCGCGGCGGACGTGGACGGCGACGGCCGCCAGGAGATCGTCTACGGCGCGGCCACCCTCGACGACGACGGCTCCCTCCTCTACAGCTCCTTCGCCGAGGGACCGCCGCAGAGCGCCGTGCCGGGGCGGAGCGTGCGGCTCGGCCACGGCGACGCCATGCACGTCGCCGACATCGATCCGGACCGCCCCGGCCTGGAGATCCACACCGTCCACGAGGGCGGGCGCTGGGCCCCCTACGGCCACGCGCTGCGCGACGCCGCCACCGGCGAGGTGCTGTACGGCACCTACACCGGCGTGGACACCGGCCGCGGCATGGTGGGCGACATCGACCCGGGCCGGCCGGGCCTGGAGACCTGGGGCTCGCACGGCGTCGGCCTGTGGAGCGCGGACGGCGAGCGGCTCGGCGACGCCACTCCGGGCACCAACATGAGCATCCGCTGGGCCGCCGACATGACCACGCAGACCGTGGACGGCTCGGGCGAGAACACCCCGGTGATCAGGGACTGGCGGCGCGGCACGCTGCTGACCGCCGAGGGGACCCGTACCAACAACGGCACCAAGGGCAACCCCTCGCTGGTGGCCGACGTCCTCGGCGACTGGCGCGAGGAGCTGCTGGTGCGCACCGCCGACAGCTCGGCGATACGGCTCTACACCGGCACCGAGGTGACCGACCGCAAGCTGTACACGCTGATGCACGACACGCAGTACCGGGTCGAGGTGGCACGGCAGCAGACGACGTACAACCAGCCCGCGTACCCGTCCTTCCACCTGGGGTCGGACACCGACTGGTCGCGGGTGCCCGTGCCCGGCACGCGCGTGCCCGGCCGGCGGTAGAGGCCGGCACCGGCCGGCCCGCCGGTCAGCCGTGCCAGAGGCCGGCCACGGCCCGCGCACAGGCGGCGGCCTGCGCACGTCCCGCACGTGCGCAGGCCTCCCGGCGGGAGGCGTCCAGGGGGTTGCGGCCGAGCTCCCGGCGGGCGGCGGCGTCCGGGACGAGCAGCGCGACCTCCGCCCCCTCCGCCCGCAGCCGGGCGGCGAGCCGCTCGGCCCTGGGGCCCGGCCCGAACGCCCTGGGCAGCGGGGCGAGCACCACCACCCGGCGGTGGCCGCGCGCCAGGTCGGCGTTGGTCGTCGACCGTACGCCACCGTCGATCCACCACCGTCCGCGCAGGGCGACCGGCGGCCACAGGCCCGGCATCGCGCAGCTCGCGGCGACCGCCCGGAGCAGGTCGGCGCCGCTGCCGGAGTGGAAGGTGCCCAGCGCGCCGGTGTGCGCGTCCACCGCCGTCACGCGCAGCGCGTCCGGCCACTGCCGCACCGGCAGCAGGGCGGCGATCGCCTCCAGCACCTCCTCCTCCGAGGAGGTGCTCGCCCTCAGCGCCATCCGCCCCAGCCGCCGCGCCACCGCCTCCGGGGTGCGCCGGCCCAGCTGCGCGCGCAGGAAGCCCAGGGCCGCGCCGGGGGTGATCCGCGCCCGCGGACCGGCCTCCTTTGGACCGGCCGCCCGCGACTGCCGCCGGTGGAGCTCCTCCGGATGCTCACCGGCCGCCAGCCGGGCGCCGACCACCGCTCCCGCCGAGGTGCCGATCACCGTGTCGGCGTCGGCGAGCTCCACACCGGCGGCGGCCAGTCCGGCCAGCATTCCCACCTGCCACGCCCCGCCCGCGTGCCCGCCGCTGCCCAGTACGAGCGCTCTGTCCGCCACGGCGCCGGCCTCCTCCCTCGTCGGCCGTGTCCGCCTACCCACCGCCGCGGGCCGGAAGCAGCCGCGCCACGGCCGTCTCCCCAGCGCCGTTCCCCCCGGCCGCCGTACAGGTGACGTACGCTCGCACGGCCGATCGACCCCACGAGACCGGAGACGCCATGTCCGCCCCGCCGACCAAGCCGACCAGGCCGACCAACTGGGCCGGGAACGTCGAGTTCGCCGCCCGGACCCTGCACCGCCCGGCGACGACGGACCGGCTGCGCGAGATCGTCGCGGCCTCCGACCGCGTACGGGTGCTGGGCTCGGGCCACTCCTTCAACCGGATCGCCGACACCACCGGCGATCTGATCACCCTCGACGACCTGCCCCGCACCATCGAGGCGGACCCGGCCTCCGGCACCGTCCGCGTCGCCGGCGCGGTCCGGTTCGGCGAGCTGTGCCCGGTGCTGCGGCGGCACGGGCTCGCCCTGCCGAACCTGCCGTCCACCCCGCACTTCACCCTCGCCGGGGCGTACGCCACCGGCACCCACGGCTCGGGGCACACCGGCGGCACGCTGGCCGCCGCCGTACGGTCGGTGGAACTGGTCGCGGCGGACGGCTCCCGGGTCACCGTCTCGCGCGGCGACGCCGGCTTCGAGGGGACCGTGGTCTCGCTCGGCGCCCTGGGCGCGGTCACCGCCCTGACCCTCGACGCGTGCCCGGCGTTCGAGGTGGAGCAGTACGTGTACGAGGGTCTGCCCTGGGATGTGCTGACACAGCGCCCGGAAGAGGTGTTCGGCGCCGCGTACAGCGTCAGCGTCTTCACCGACTGGACCGGCCCCGCACGGGTGTGGGCCAAGCGCCGCACCGTTGATCCGCTGCCCGACCTCGCCCGGACCGGCGCCCGCCCCGCCGACGGCCCCCGTCACCCGATCGAGGGGATGCCGACGGAGAACGCCACCGAGCAGCAGGGCGTGCCCGGGCCCTGGGAGGAGCGGCTGCCGCACTTCCGCTCCGGGTTCATGCCCAGCGCCGGGGACGAGCTCCAGTCGGAGTACTTCGTGCCGGCCGGCCGCGCGGGCGAGGCCTTCGCGGCACTGCGGGAGCTCGGGCCGCTGCTCGCCCCCGTGCTGCAGGTCTCCGAGATACGCACCGTGGCCGCCGATCCCCAGTGGCTCAGCCCCGCCCACGGCCGCGACAGCGTCGCCCTCCACTTCACCTGGACGTCCGACGCCGCCGCCGTCGCCCCCGTGCTGCTCCGCGTCGAGAAGGCGCTCGCGCCCTTCGACGCGCGCCCCCACTGGGGGAAGCTCTCGTCCGCGGACCCGGAGGCGCTGAACGCCTCGTACGCACGCTGGGGGGACTTCCGGGCACTGCTGGACCGCTTCGATCCGGCGGGCGTGTTCCGCAACGAGCTGATCGACCGCTGGTTCCCCCGCGGCAGGTAGCCGACGGCCGACGGGGAATCGGCGGGCGACCGGACGCCGGGAGGGGGCGGCGGCCGGGGGAACGGTGTCCCCTGTTCCCGGGATCGGAGGGGTTTGGCCCCGGCGGGCGGGCGGATCACTTCCCCCAAAACGGGCCAGTTGTGCCGGGAACATTCCCTCAGCGCCCTCCAGTCGCTACCTTCCCTTCCACCACGTCCGTAACCCGGACAGGCAATCCCCCACGCCGAACAGCCCGTCCCAGCTGTCCGCACCGGAAGGATCCTCCCGTGCACGCACCTCTCTCCAGAGGCAGGAAGCGCAGAATCATCGCGGCCACCGCCGTCGCGTCCCTCGCCACCCCCCTGCTGCTCGCCGCGACCGCCACCTCCGCCGTGGCCAAGCCCGACCCCGGCAAGCAGGGCGAGAAGCTGGCGAAGCAGCTGGTCAAGAAGGCCGATGCGGACGGCGCCATGAAGCACCTGCGGGCCTTCCAGGCGATCGCCGATGCCAAGAACGACAACCGCGCCGCCGGCTCCGCCGGCTACGACTGGTCCGCGAAGTACGCCGGCACCCTGCTCAAGCTCGCCGGCTACGAGGTCACCTACCAGAACTTCGACTTCGTCTACCGCGAGACGCTCGCGGAGAGGCTGTCGGTCCTGAGCCCCACTCAGCGCGACGTCCCCGTCAAGCTGATGACGTACACCGCGAGCACCCCCGAGGGCGGCATCGAGGCCGCTCTCGCGGCCGTGCCCGTGGACGCCGACGGCACCACCGGCTGCGAGGCCGGGGACTTCGCCTCCGGCGACTTCACCGGCAAGATCGCCCTGATCCAGCGCGGCGGCTGCACCTTCGCCGACAAGCAGGCCAACGCCGCCGACGCCGGCGCGGTCGGCGCGATCATCTACAACAACACCGACGGGGACCTCAACGGCACCCTCGGCGACGCCTCCGCCGGCCGCATCCCCACCGGCGGCATCACCCAGGAGGCCGGCGAGGCGCTGGCGGCCGACGTCGCCCGGGGCACCGTCACGGCCAACATGGAGATCCGCGAGTTCCACGAGACCCGCTCCACGCCCAACGTCATCGCCGAGACCCGCGGCGGCGACGAGGACAACGTGGTGATGTTCGGCGCCCACCTGGACTCCGTCGCCGACGGCCCGGGCATCAACGACAACGCCTCCGGCTCCGCCGGCATCCTGGAGGCCGCCCTCGAACTCGCCAAGGCCGACCGCAAGGGCAAGCACGCCAACAAGGTGCGCTTCGCGCTGTGGTCCGCCGAGGAGGTGGGTCTGCAGGGCTCCGAGCACTACGTGACCAGCCTGCCCGAGGCCGAGCGCGAGAAGATCGCCCTCTACCTCAACTTCGACATGATCGCCTCGCCGAACTACGGCCTGTTCGTCTACGACGGCGACGACTCCGACGGCGTCGGCGCCGGTCCGGGCCCCGAGGGATCGGCGCAGATCGAGCACGCGATCAACACCTTCATGCGCTCGCAGGGCGAGGAGCCGCGCGGCACCGACTTCACCGGCCGCTCCGACTACGGCCCGTTCATCGAGGCCGGCATCCCCTCCGGCGGCACCTTCACCGGCGCCGAGGGCATCAAGAGCGAGGAGGAGGCCGCTCTGTGGGGCGGCAAGGCCGGCGTCGCGTACGACAAGTGCTACCACCAGGCGTGCGACGACCTGGGCAACGTCAGCAAGAAGGCGCTCGGCGTCAACGTCGACGTGATCGCGAACGCCGTCGGCAACTACGCCTGGGACACCTCCTCCCTCACCGAGGACGTGCCCTTCGAGCCCACCAAGGGCACCGCGGGCAGCGGTGGCGGTCTGCACGACCACGACCACGACCACGGCCTGACCTCCTGAGGCCCTGGCCTTCTGGGGCCCCGGTCTCCTGAGGCTCCGGTCTCCTGAGGCTCCGACGGCCCGACGCTCCACGGACGTACGGCCGTGACGGCACCCCACCGCGGGCGCCGGGGCACAAGCCCCGGCGCCCGCGGCGCTCTGTGCGCCGCGGGCGCGGAGGCGCGCCGGCCCGTGGCCGCCCGCACCCCGGAGCCGGAACACGCCCCGACCCTCCGCCGGAAGGCTGTGTCCCCCGCCGCCGGGCCGGTAGGCTTTCCGTGTGATCTTCAAGCGAATCGGAAACGGACGGCCGTACCCCGACCACGGCCGGGAGAGCACCCGCCAGTGGGCGGATGTAGCCCCACGCCCGGTGCGTCTTGACCAGCTCGTCACCACCAAGGGGCAGCTCGACCTGGAGACCCTGCTCGCCGAGGACTCCACCTTCTACGGCGATCTGTTCGCCCACGTCGTGAAGTGGAACGGGGACCTCTATCTGGAGGACGGCCTCCACCGCGCCGTGCGCGCCGCCCTCCAGCAGCGGCAGGTACTGCACGCCCGGGTGCTCGAACTCGACTGACGCCCGCCGCCGTCTCCCGGTCCACCGATCGATCCGCCGACGCCCACCGGCACCCGCTGACGTCCCGGGCCCCGCCCCGCGGGACGCGTTGGCCCTTTCGGGGCCGACTGCGGTGCGCGCATTGATCGTTTAGTAGGCATTACGCCGTCTCCGCACTACGCTGCGCCCATGAGCATGCTCACTCCCCCCGGCATGGGCGGCAAGTACCGCATCACGGGTGACAGCTACCCGCGGATGCGGCGCCCGCGCAGGCGCCGCAGGATCGTCGTCGCCTCGGTCGCGGCGACCGCCGCCCTCGGTGTGCTCTCCTGGGGGACGGTGCAGCTCCTCGACGTGTTCACGGGCGGCGGCACCACGGTGCGGGCGGCCGGCGAAGGCGGCGAGTGCGAGCCGGCCGACGACGGCGCGAAGGGCGGCTCGAGCGCCGCCGCGGCGCGCTCCGCCGGGGACTCCGCCGCCTCACCCGACGCCCTGCCGAAGCCGTCCGCCATCACCGTCAACGTCTACAACGCCACCACCCGCGGCGGACTGGCCAGGAAGACCGCGGACGCGCTGGAGAAGCGCGGTTTCACCATCGGCGAGGTGGCCAACGCCCCGGCCTCCCTCGACAAGAAGGTGAAGAAGGCCGGGCTGCTGATGGGCCCGCCCGCCGCGTACGGGAACGGCGCGTTCGACGTCCTGCTCACTCAGCTGCCCGGGGCCGAGGTCAGGGCGGTCGAGCGCAAGGCCTCCGGGGACGCCGGGAAGGCCGGGGACGGGAAGAAGAGCGCCGCGGAGAGGGAGATCGACCTGGTCATCGGCAAGGCGTTCAAGGCCCTGGCCGAGGAGAAGGACGTGCGCAAGGCCATGGCGGCCCTGGCCTCCCCCTCCCCCTCACCCTCTCCCTCGAACTGCCGGTAGGCGCCACGGCGGACGGGTACGGCGACCGGGTCAGCCGGCCGTCCCGTACATCCGGTCGCCCGCGTCGCCCAGACCGGGGACGATGTACCCGTCCTCGTTGAGCCGCTCGTCGACCGAGGCGGTCACCACCGTCACCGGCGTGCCCGCCAGCTCGCGCTCCATCAGCTCCACGCCCTCGGGCGCCGCCAGCAGGCAGAGCGCCGTGACGTCGTCGGCGCCGCGCCGGATCAGCTCCCGGATCGCCGCCACCAGCGTGCCGCCGGTCGCCAGCATCGGGTCCAGGACGTACACCTGGCGCCCGGAGAGGTCGTCGGGCATCCGGGTGGCGTACGTGGACGCCTGGAGGGTGCGCTCGTCGCGGATCATGCCCAGGAAGCCCACCTCGGCGGTCGGCAGCAGCCGCACCATCCCGTCGAGCATTCCCAGCCCGGCGCGGAGGATCGGCACCACCAGGGGGCGCGGGTGGGACAGCCGCACGCCCGTGGTGGCGGTCACCGGGGTCCGGATGCCGACCGTCTCGGTGCGCACGTCCCGGGTGGCCTCGTAGGCGAGCAGGGTCACCAGCTCGTCGGCGAGGCGCCGGAAGGTCGGGGAGTCGGTGCGCTCGTCGCGCAGCGTGGTGAGTTTGTGCGCCACCAGCGGGTGGTCGACGACGTGAATCCGCATGCCATCGACAGTAGCCGAGCCGCTTTCCCGGCTCGCACTGGCGTACAGGCGCCATTTCGGGGGACAGTGAACAGGTACGACCGGAGGTGGGCCGTATGACCGGACCGAGGCAGCAGCACGACGACACCCCCGACGACCGTCGGGCGCTCATACGCGAGGACCAGCGAGGCCAGGACCAGGACCGGCGGGACCAGGACCGGCGGGGCCAGGGCCGGCGGGACCGCCGGGGGCCCGGGGAGCGCCGCGCGGGCGCCCGGACCGCCGGTGGCTCCGCGGCCCAGGTAGCCCGGACGGCCCAGACGGCCCAGGACGACGACGCGGAGCGCCGCCGCCGCCGGGCGGTCTTCCTGCGCGAACTGAACGAGGCCAAGGCGCTGCGCGAACGGGTGCAACCGCGCCGCGCCCGCGCCGCACGCATGCGCCAGGCGATGCGGATGAGGACATTTCGCTGGTAGTCCGGCGCAACACCCACGCGACGCACGGTCGAAGACCTCTCGCTCGGCGCCGGTTTCTGCCACGATTCCGATTGGGCGGGGCGCGGTCCCGTCAGCACTCGGGCACCTGAAACCAGTGGGAGAGTCACGGTGTACTTCGCCGCACTGCTCGCGCGCACCGAAGACGGCTGGGAAGCGAGCGACACGGAACTCGACGAGGTCGAGACCCTGGCCGATCTCGCCGACCTGGCCCGGGAGGCCGCCGAGGACGATGAGCCGGTCCTGGTCTGCATCGAACAGGAGGGCGTCTGGTTCGGCGTCGTCCGGGTGGAGGGCGAGGAGGACCCCCGCATCTTCGTCTCGGACGCGGCCGCGGCCGCACGCAGCTCCTACGGGGAGATCCTGCTCACCGACGAACTCCTCGGCCGCGAACCGGGTGGCGAGGAGGATCTCGACCTCCTCGTGGACCTCGACGGCACGGAGGACGGCGAGCCGCCGAGCGACACGGAGGACGACGAGGACGAGGGGGGCGTGTCCGCGCAGGCCGCCGGCGCCGCCCCGGCGGGACCGGTCGGCGACGTCGAGCTGCTGGCCGACTTCGGCGTGGATGGCACCGCCCTGCTCTCGCTGACCTCCGAGGACGCGCTGACCGAGATCGCCGACGCGCTCGGCTGCACCGACATGCTGGAGGCAGTCCGGTAGCCGCCCGGCCGCACCTGACGCCCTTCCCCCTCTCGTAAGCCGCACCGGCCCCGTGTGTCCCATGCGTCATGCGGGGTCCCGCCGTCGCGCCCGCCCGCCGTACGCGGGGCCGGGGCGGGCGGGGACACTGGGCGCATGAGCGTTCCGCCCGACCCCCAGGTCCCTTCCCCGGACTCCCCGGACTCTCCGGAGCCCCCGGATCCCCGGGGCAGCGGGCGTTCCCCGGACGAGGCGGCCGACCCGCTGCGCGACCCGTGGCGGGCGGCGATGCGCCGTGCCCTGGCCGAGGCCGCACGGGCTCCCGGGACCGGTGACGTGCCCGTCGGCGCGGTCGTCCTGGGCCCCGGCGGCGCGGTCCTGGGGCTCGGCCGCAACGAGCGCGAGGCGACCGGCGACCCCACGGCGCACGCGGAGGTCGTGGCGATCCGCGAGGCCGCTCGGGCGGTCGGCGAGTGGCGGCTGTCGGGCTGCACCCTGGTGGTGACGCTGGAGCCGTGCACGATGTGCGCGGGCGCGATCGTGCTGTCCCGGCTGGAGAGGGTCGTCTACGGGGCGGTGGACGAGAAGGCGGGCGCGGCGGGCTCCCTGTGGGACGTCGTGCGCGACCGCCGGCTCAACCACCGGCCCGAGGTGGTCTCCGGGGTGCTGGCGCGGGAGTGCGGAGCCCTGCTCACCGACTTCTTCCGCACGCCCCCGGGCACTCCTTCCCGCACCGCTCCCCGGCCGCCGCAGGGGGCCGCGGAGGGCCGGGAGGGTACTTCCCCGGGAACCGATTTCGGCGCACGCCCGACCATGGGCTAGGCTCTCTCCCGGTAGCGTGTCCGAGCGGCCGAAGGAGCTCGCCTCGAAAGCGAGTGTGGGGGCAACTCCACCGTGGGTTCAAATCCCACCGCTACCGCGGCAGTCGAAGGGCCTCCTCCCCGAGGAGGCCCTTCGCCGTGCTCCGTCCGCTCCACCCCGGCGCGGACGGGACCACTCGCGCGACCCCTGGGAGCGCCGGTCGCCGCCGGTTAGACTCTCGCGACCGCTCGGGCGGTCCTGTGTTCGGGGACGCCCGGGATGTTCGGGGATGTTCGGGGAGAGGCAAGCACCGTGAACGTGAAGAAGGCCGTGCTCTACGTACTCCTCGTCTTCGTCCTGTACTCGATCATCGCCTCCCCCGACCGCTCCACCGAACTCGTCGGCATCGGCTTCGAGGCCATATCCAGCGCCGCGAAGAGCGTCGGAGCCTTCATGTCCGAACTGGTGAACTGAACGGGCCGGACCTCGCGCGCACCACCGTCGCGAGCACCGTCGTCACAAGCGCCGCCCGCCGTCCCGCGGCCGCCCCCCGGACGGCCGTCCGCCGTGCGCGCACCGCAACAACACGAAGTTATGCGGTGCTTGCCCACGGTGCATATACCTTGTGATGCTATGACCGCTTTCGCCGGATGGAACAACCGTGAAGGGGTTGGACGAACGGTGGCGGTCACGCAGACCCTTCCCCGGACCCCGACCGGGGCAGCCCCCAGCCGTCGGAGCGCGGAGACCCGCGCCCTGACCCAGGTGCTCTTCGAGCGGCTCTCCGGGCTGGAGGCCGGCTCCGCCGAGCACGAACGGGTGCGCGGGGCCCTCATCGAGGCCAACCTCCCCCTCGTCCGCTACGTCGCCGCCCGCTTCCGCAGCCGCAACGAGCCGATGGAGGACATCGTCCAGGTCGGCACCATCGGCCTGATCAACGCCATCGACCGCTTCGACCCCGGCCGGGGGGTGCAGTTCCCCACCTTCGCGATGCCGACGATCATCGGCGAGATCCGGCGCTACTTCCGCGACAACGTCCGCACCGTGCACGTGCCGCGCCGGCTGCACGAGATGTGGGTGCAGGTCAGCGGCGCGACGGAGGACCTGACCGTGCTGCACGGCCGCTCGCCCACCACCGCCGAGATCGCCGAGCGGCTGCGGATCGCCGAGGAGGACGTCCTGGCCTGCCTGGAGGCCGGGCGCGCCTACCGCGCCACGTCCCTGGAGGCCGCCCAGGAGCGCGAGGACGGCATGCCCGGGCTGATCGACCGGCTCGGCTACGAGGACCCGGCCCTGGACGGCGTGGAGCACCGCGATCTGGTGCGGCACCTGCTCGTCCAGCTCCCCGAGCGGGAGCAGCGGATCCTGCTGCTGCGTTACTACCGGAACCTGACGCAGTCGCAGATCAGCGCGGAGCTGGGGGTGTCGCAGATGCACGTGTCCCGGCTGCTGTCCCGGAGCTTCGCCCGGCTCCGTGCCGCAAACTCCATCGACGCGTAACCCCCGCGGGGGACACCCGTACGGGCGCATCCCCATCCCGAACTGTGCAGTTTTATCGATAAGGGGCTACGTCGTGTTGCTGACTTGTGACATTCTGCGAGAAGTGCGTTTGCCGCGACGGCGCCGCCGGTATTGACCGGGAGGTGCCTCCCTCACACCCGAGGGCGCCGCCGCGATCCGTCCGCGACCTCAAGGGGGTGGCATGTCCGTAGAACTGGGCAGCTCGAAGGTGCTCGCCGAGCCCGACACCAAGGCCGACGACGCACCGTACGTTCCCTCAGACTGCGACGCCATCGACACCCGGACCCTCTCCCGCTCCCTGTTCCAGCGGCTCGCCGCGCTCGACGCCGACAGCCCTGAACGCGTCTACGTCCGAGACACCCTCATCGAGCTGAACCTCCCGCTCGTGCGGTACGCGGCGGCCCGCTTCCGCAGCCGCAACGAGCCGATGGAGGACATCGTCCAGGTCGGCACCATCGGCCTGATCAAGGCCATCGACCGCTTCGACTGCGAACGGGGCGTGGAGTTCCCGACGTTCGCGATGCCGACGGTCGTCGGCGAGATCAAGCGCTTCTTCCGGGACACCTCCTGGTCGGTGCGCGTCCCCCGGCGCCTGCAGGAGCTGCGGCTGGCGCTCACCAAGGCCGGCGACGAGCTGTCGCAGAAGCTCGACCGCTCCCCGACGGTGGCCGAACTGGCCGCCGCCCTCGGGGTGTCCGAGGAGGACGTGGTGGACGGGCTGGCGGTGGGCAACGCCTACACCGCCAGTTCCCTGGACTCCCCCGCCCCGGAGGAGGAGGGCGGCGAGGGCTCCCTCGCGGACCGGCTGGGGTACGAGGACAGCGCGCTGGAGGGCGTGGAGTACCGCGAGTCGCTCAAGCCGCTGCTCGCCAAACTCCCGCCGCGCGAACGGCAGATCATCATGCTGCGCTTCTTCGGGAACATGACGCAGTCGCAGATCGGCGAGCGGGTCGGCATCTCCCAGATGCACGTCTCGCGGCTGCTGACCCGTACTCTCGCCCAGCTCAGAGAGGGCCTGATCTCGGAGGAGTGACGGCCCGCGCGAGGAACGGCGTGTGAACGCGGGCAGCCGCCGGGACGGTGTGAGACCGTCCCGGCGGCTGCCCGCGTTCACGGAAGCGGCGCGGGTGGAGCGGGGCCGCCCGCACCCACCCCGGACCGCTCAGGAGAGGGCGAACCAGACGACCGCCGCGATGACCGCCACGACCGCGGCGATCCCCACGATCAGACCGACCCTGGGGCCGGAGGACTGCGTCGCGGCGGGCGGACGCGGCCCCTCCTCGTCGACGAAGGCGCGGAACATCTGGGTGCTGCCGGCCGGGTCGTGGCCGCCTGCCGGACCCTGGGGTGCATGAGGGTTGTGAGCCATGCCTCCGGACCCTAGCGAACAGGCCGGTCGCCGGTCACCCCCGGTCACGTCCCCGACCCGCACGCACGGCGGCCACAGCGGGGCTTGGCGCGGGGCACACCCTTTCTTGGGGAACTGTTTGCCCCACTCGCGTCCGAATTCATTTGCTTGGGGCAACCAATGAACATACGCTTGCATTGAGCAACGATCTCTGCGGACATGAGGAGGAGGACCCGGGTGACGTCACACACCCCCTACGAGGACCTGGCCCGGGAACTCGGCTCCGTCGGCGCCGTCCGGCGCGAGCTGGCCCGCAACCTGCCGCACGACTGCCCGCCCGCGCCGGCCGTCGTACTGACCCTGCTGGGGCGGCACGGTGAGATGCGGATGACACGGCTCGCCGACCTGATGGCCATCGACATGTCCGTCACCAGCCGCCACGTCGCGTACGCCGTCGAGCGCGGCTGGGTCGACCGCCGCCCCGACCCCCTCGACGGCCGCGTCCGGCTGCTGAGGCTGACCGGAAGCGGCCGGGAGATGCTGGCCGAGATGCACCGCCGTACCAGCGAGACGCTCGCGCACCTCCTCGGCGGCTGGCCGGAGGAGGACGTGGCCCGTCTCACCGAGCTGCTGGCGAGACTGCGGGCGAGCTTCGGCGACTGCGGCTGCGGCTGCCGCACCGCCCCCCGCGGCGCCCGCCCCCTCCCACCGCACCGCACGGCCGCCGCACAGGGCTGACCGGCCGCACCCCCGGCACACTCCGAGCACCGCACGTACCGCCGGGCCCGCACCGCCGAGGCCCGCACCGCCGTGCCCGGGCGCACAGCCGTCCGGACCGCAGACCCACGGCGTGCCGTGACACGCCGCCCGACGCCGGAAGAGACACGGAAAGCAAGGAGCGCATGGCAACGTCCACCCCTTCGGAGGCGCTCAAGGGCGAGAACGCCCGCACCTCCCCAGGCGCCGAACAGGTGCCCATGACGCACCGCCAGATCATGGAGGCGCTGTCCGGGCTGCTGCTCGGCATGTTCGTCTCCGTCCTGTCCTCGACGGTCGTCTCCAACGCCCTTCCCCGGATCATCTCTGACCTGGGCGGCGGCCAGAGCGCGTACACCTGGGTGGTCACGGCGGCGCTGCTGACCATGACCGCCTCCACTCCGCTGTGGGGCAAGCTCGCCGACCTCTACAGCAAGAAGCTGCTGGTGCAGTCGGCGCTGGTGCTCTTCGTCCTGGCCTCCGCCGGAGCCGGCCTGGCCCAGGACACCGGCACCCTGATCGCCTTCCGGGCGGTGCAGGGCCTGGGCGCGGGCGGTCTGGCCGCACTGTCCCAGATCATCATCGCCGCGATGATCCCCCCGCGTGAGCGCGGCCGCTACAGCGGCTACCTGGGCGCCACCTTCGCCGTCGCCACCGTCGGCGGGCCGCTGCTCGGCGGCGTGATCACCGACACCTCCTGGCTCGGCTGGCGCTGGTGCTTCTACGTCGGCGTGCCCTTCGCCGTCCTCGCCCTGATCGTGCTCCAGAAGACGCTGCACCTGCCCGTGGTGAAGCGGGAGAACGTGAAGGTGGACTGGCTGGGCGCCTCCTTCGTCACCGCCGCCGTCTCCCTGCTGCTGATATGGGTGACGCTGGCCGGAAACAGCTACGGCTGGCTGTCCTGGCAGACGTACACGATGGTCGGCGCCTCGCTCCTGCTGACTCTGGCCTTCGTCGTCACCGAGTCGCGCGCCGCCGAGCCGATCATCCCGCTGGGGCTGTTCCGCAACCGCACGATCACGCTCACCGCGCTGGCCTCGCTCTTCGTCGGCATCGCGATGTTCGGCGCGACCGTCTTCCTCAGCCAGTACTTCCAGCTCGCCCGCGGCGAGTCGCCCACGATGTCCGGTGTGCTGACCATCCCGATGATCGGCGGCCTGTTCGTCTCCTCCACCGTCTCCGGCCTGGTCATCACCCGCACCGGCCGCTGGAAGGCGTGGCTGGTGGTCGGCGCCGTCCTGCTGACGGCCGGGCTCGGCCTGCTGGGCACGATGCGGTACGACACCCCGTACTGGCGGATCGCGGTCTTCATGGCGCTGCTGGGCGCCGGCGTCGGCATGATGATGCAGAACCTCGTCCTGGCCACCCAGAACCAGGTCGCCCTCTCCGAGCTGGGCGCGGCCAGCTCCGTACTCGCCTTCTTCCGCTCCCTCGGCGGCGCGGTCGGCGTCTCGGTGCTGGGCGCGGTGCTCGCCCACCGCATCACCGACTACGTCACCGACGGCATGATGAGGCTGGGCATCCGGCCCGAGGGCGCCACCGGCGGCAGCGGCAGCGCCATCCCGGATCTGGACACCCTCCCAGGCCCGGTCCGCACGGTCGTCGAGAGCGCGTACGGCCACGGTGTGGCCGACATCTACCTCTACGCCGCGCCGATGGCGGTGATCGCGCTGCTGCTGGTGCTGTTCGTCAAGGAGGTGCCGCTGCGCACCCGGCTCGACGAGCAGACCGACGCCGGAAAGCAGGAGCGGCAGCCGACCGCGGCCACCGCCGCCGGCCCCGGCCACTCCGCCTGACCCCGCCGCCCCACACCCCACACCCCACACCCCACAGGGCCGGAACCGCATCCGCGGTCCCGGCCCTGCTCGGTACGCCGTGGCCGAACGCGGCAACCCGCATCGCTTCCCTCGGAAACCTCCTACGAGGATTCGAAACCTTGGGACACGGTCCGTAAGCGACTGGAAACATGGAGCGCGCAACGGCTGAGGCCGTGATGCCCGCTCTTAACCGCATCGCACGGGAAGCGCACCGCCACATGGAACTCGGCAACGGACTCAATCTGCGCGCAGGCCGCACCTACCTACCCAGGCAGGGAGAGACCTGCTCAAAGGTCTTCTCCCCCGGTTTCGCAGCCGAATGGACTCTGGAGATACCCGGACGCCCTGACCTGACCATTCATGACACCCGCTGGGACAACGGCGAGCGAGATGTCGTCCTCCAGCAGCCGCCTCTTCTGCCCGAAATGCCCGCAGCCCTTGTCAACCTGCACGGTCGCCTGCGCGCGGGCATCGAACCTGGACCCTCTGGCCGGATGCGCATCATGGCGTACTTGGCCCTTCCCTCACCCAACGGGCGACGGCCAAGCCTGAAGAAGGCCCTGACCACGGCGGCTCTAGTCGACGGATGCGGTGCGCGCGCCCTACGCATGCTGATCGCGCGTCCCGGTGTGACGCTCGATCCCCCTTTCGACCTCAGGAAACCGCAAGACAAGGAAACCTTCCAACACGCCATCCACTTCCCGGAGGACGACGCGGAGACGCCGGTTGCGGCCTACGTCCTCACCCGCACTGTGCCGGTCCTGCGACACAGCGGCTGGCTGCTGGAGAGTAATTCCTGAGGAACCTCATCAAGCTGCGGGAGCCGTGTGACCAAGGCGGCTCCGCCTTGGTCACACACGGCAGACGCGCAGGATCCGATGTTTCCCGTGAAACATCGCGGTACGACAAATCCCCGTTCCGGGCGAAAGACTGCCTCCCGGTGGGCTACCGCAGACCCACGCCGCCACGGCTCCAACACATAGGTGAGAGGCCCCACCGTGTCCGGCGGGGCCTCTCACCTGCTGCGCGCTCGGCAGGATTCGAACCTGCAACCTTCTGATCCGTAGTCAGATGCTCTATCCGTTAAGCTACGAGCGCTTGGCTTCCCGGCTGTCCTCTCGCCGGTCGGCGTTGCGGGAACAACATTACATGACCTCCGCCCAGAGGCGAAATCCATTCGGTCAACCCCACCTGACCTGCACAGACGCCCTGCAGAGGGCGCTCGTGACCCCAGCCGCGGGCCCGCCGGCGGCCCTGGAACGGAGGAAGCCCCGGCCGCACGGGCCGGGGCTTCGGTGATCGTGATGATCGAAGCGGAGGCTGAGGGATTTGAACCCTCGATGGGCTTTAAGGCCCAAACCGCATTAGCAGTGCGGCGCCATAGACCAGACTAGGCGAAGCCTCCCCACGCGCCGCGTCGCCGCGACGTGTGTGCTGATGATGTCACAGCCCGGGGGCTGTCTCCAATCGGAGCCTACGTTACCCGGCTGGCGGGTCCTGCGGCAAAGGGCTTTGCCCCTGGTGGCGGCACAGGTGGTGCGGCGGGCGGGTGGAGGTGCGCAACGGCGTGCGCGGTGGCGCGTTGGAAGGGGGAGGGAAGAACCCGCAGTCGTGCGGGTCCGCCCGCACCACACCTTCGCAGGAGCCGCCATGCCGCGCCGCCATACCGCCGCAGTCCTCGCCGGGGCCGCCGTACTCGCCACCGTGCTCACCCCCGCCTCCGCCGCCTCCGACCCCGCCGCCGCGCCGGCCTCCGCACGCCCCTGGCCCGCGCCCATGCCCGAGCCCGTCATGCCGACCGCCCGGCAGGACCAGCTCACCATCACCGTCTCCACCTCCCCCGACGGCGTCGCGGCACCGCACACGGCGCCGCGCGGGGTACGCGGGGGCGGGGCTCCGACCAGGCGGACGCACACCCTCGACTGCCACCCCGCCGGAGGCAGCCACCCCGACGCCATCGCCGCCTGCGACGCCGTCGACCGGGCCTCCCAGGGACCGCACGACCCCTGGCGGCCCGTCCCCGCGGACGCGATGTGCGCCCAGATCCACGGCGGCCCGGCCACCGCCCGCATCACCGGGGTGTGGCGCGGGCAGCGGGTGGACGCCTCGTTCCGGCGTACGGACGGCTGCGAGATCGCCCGCTGGGACGCCCTCGTGCCCGCCCTCCCCGGCCCGGAGGATCTCAGGGAGGAACCCGCGGCGGAATCCCCGGCGGAACCGGTGAAGTGACGGACCTCATACGCGGGCCCGCCCCGGGCCCGCGTTCTCCCCACCCTCCCCACGCATCCGCCGTCGCTTCCGCCACCGCTGGCCGTAGACTTCCCCTCAAGTGGCACGCGCGGGAGAGCGGCGCACCGATCCGGTTCCGGCCCGGTCCCGGCGCTGCCACGGTGCACCAGCTGGTCAGCAGGGAGGATGCGTCGTCGTGAGCAGCAGGCCATCCCGAGGCGCTGCTCGCCTCGCAGCCATACTCGACGCACTGCCGGACGCGTTGCTTCTCGTGAACTGCAACGGCACGGTCGTCAACGCCAACAGCATCGCCCTGGAGGTCTTCGAGTCGCCGGGCACGGCCCTGGTCGGGCGCGGACTGCTCGACCTGCTCCCGGACTTCGACTCCAAGCTCATCCCCGGCTCGATGCGCCGCCCCGACGACGCCCCCCAGCCCCGCACCAAGCCGACGCGGATGGTGGCCCGGCGCACCGACGGAACGCAGTTCATGGTCGAGGTGACCAGTGCCAACCTGGAGGACGGGCGCACCCCCTACGAGTCCTCCTTCGAGGCCGCCTTCGCCGACCACGGCAACAGCTACACCGGCGACGAGCTGCTCATGCTCGTCGTCCGCGACCTCACCGGCACCGTCGACACCGAGGCCGAGCTGGCCCGGCAGCAGCGCCAGACCGAGATGATCCTGCGCGCCGCCGCCGAGGGCGTGGTGGGCGTGGACACCGAGGGCCGGGTCGTCCTGGTCAACCCGGCCGCAGCCCAGATCCTCGGCCACCGGGCCGGTGAGCTGGGCGGGCAGAAGCTCCACCCGCTCGTCCACCACTCGCGCCCCGACGGCAGCCAGCTCCCGTGGGAGGAGACGCCGCTCGCCGACAGCCTGCGCTCCGGGCGCAAGCACCGGGTGCGCGGGCAGGTGCTGTGGACCAAGGACGGGCGCGCGGTGCCGGTCGACATGACGACCGCGCCGGTGCGCGACGGCGACCAGCTCGTCGGCGCGGTGCTCGCCTTCACCGACCGCACCGCCTACGACGCCCTCGCCGCACGCCACGAGCAGCTCCTGGCCGTGCTGGAGAGCGGGCTGCGCGGGCCGCTGGAGCAGCTCCGCGGCGAACTGGGCGGCCTGGCGGCCGATCCGGCCGGGCAGCTGTGGCCGGAGGCGAACCAGACGCTGCACTACCTGGCCGCCGGCTACGCGCGTATGACCACGCTCGTGGACAACGTGCTGGGCTACCAGCGGCTGGACGCGGGCGCCGAGCGGCTCGCGCGCGAGACGGTGTCGCTGGACGAGGTGGTGTCGGCCGGTGTGGAGGGCGCGATCGAGCTGATCGGGCCCGGGCGCGCGCAGTTCGCGGTGCACGCCCCGCCGGTCGACGTGGAGGTGGACCCGGTACGGCTGGCGCAGGCGCTGGCCCATCTGGTCGCGGACGTGGCCGGCGTGGACGCGACCGGCAACGCGCAGGGCCCCGCCTCCGGCGACTCCACGATCGTGGTCGCGGCGGCGCAGCGCGGGGACGTGGTGCGCATCGAGGTGCGCGGCCCGTACGGCGGCGGCAGCCCGGTGCACGAGCCGCTGGTGCGCGGGATCGTGCGGCGGCACGGCGGTGTGCTCCAGACCCATCAGGTGCCCGGCGCCGGAGGCGGCAGCGCCTACGTGCTGGAGGTGCCGGTCGGCTCCCCCGATCCGGAGAAGGCGGCGGCCCGGCGGAAGCGGGGCGCCCGGGAGCAGGATGCCCCAAAGGCGCGGGGGGACCAGGGGTCCAAGGACACTCAGGGCTCCCCGGACACGCAGGCGGCCCAGGAGGCACGGGCCGCCCAGGGCGGGGGCGAGACGACGGTGATGCCCGTGCCGTCGCAGCCGGTGCGCGGCACGCCCGCGGCGCACGCGGCGGGTGCGGCGGAGGCCGCCGGTGGCGGGGCGATCGCCCTGCCACCCGGCTCGCAGGACCGGGCGGAGACCGCCGCGCCGGACGACGGCAGCGGCGCCGGGACGATCCCGCCCGGCGGCGGACGGCGCCGGGCGCGGCGCGCACTGGCCCAGGGCGGCGAGCCCGCGGAGAACGCCGGGGGCGCCGGGGACAGCGGTGAACACGCGCCGGCCCAGTTCCCCCAGCAGAGCACCGGCCGGCGTGCCCGCAGGGCCGCCGCCGGGCCCCAGCCGCCGGCCCCGGCCGCCCCCGCGCAGGCGCCGGGGCGCGCGGCGTTCGCGCTGCCGCCGGGCCCGACCCCGGCTCCGGACCCGGCAGCGCAGCCCGGGCAGCCGCCCGCGCAGCCGCAGTTGCAGCCCGTACAACCGCAGTCCGGGCAGCCTCAGCCCGTACAGCACCAGCCCGTCCAGCAGCCCGGGGCCGGGGCCGGGGTCGGGGCCGTCCAGGAGGACCGGCCGACCGGCCGGCGCCGCCGCGTGCCGCCGCCCGAGGAGACTCCGCAGCCGGCTCCCGCCGCTGCCGGGCCGCAGGCCCCCGGGCCCGAACGGCACGCCCTCGCCCAGCACTCCGAGCACACCCAGCTCCCCGAACACGACGGCACGAACGGCGTGGGCGGTGCGGGTGGCGCCGAGCAGCCCGCCCAGGCCGACCTCACCGTGGTCGCGGGCAGTCCCATCCTGGGCGGCGCGGTGCCGCCCGAGGCGGCGCCCCGGCAGCGTGCGCTGCCGATGCCGGGCAGTGAGGCGGCGCCGCAGGAGCAGACCTCCGGCGTCAGTGTGCGCACCCTCGGCCAGGGTGTGCCCTTCGCCCGGCAGGCGGGCGAGCAGCACACCGGCCAGCACGCGGTCCAGCAGCCCGCGCCCCCGGCACCGCCTGCCGCGCCGCCTGCCACACCGCCCGCACCTGCCGCACGCCCCGCGCCGCAGCCCCCGGCCCAGGCGCCCGCGCCCGGCCCCGCACCCACATCTGCGTCCACGCCCACCCCCACGCCCGCGCAGACCAGTGCCGGCCCGGGCCGCCGCCGCAAGCTCGCGGCCCCGCCGGCGGAGAAGGAGCGCGCCGCCGAGGCGGCCGCCGCGGCCATCGCCGCCACGCCACCGCAGGCGCACCCCCAGTACCCGCCGGCCCAGCACACCCACAGCGGGCGGGAGTTCGCCATCGGCGCGCCCGAGGCCGGGGCCGAGGGGCCGGAGCACCTGGACGGTCCGGGCGGCGCGGTGGAGGTCACCGGCGGCAGCGGCCAGGTGCCGCTGCCGGCCGACGACGAACTGCCGCCCGAGCCCCTGGACAACCCCCGGCGACTGCTGGTGTGGCCCGAGCCGGACGTCTCCACCCAGCAGGCCCTGACCGACCGCGGCTACCGCCCCGTCATCGTCCACTCCCGCGAGGAGGTGGACGCCCAGATCGCGGCGTACCCGGCGGCCCTCTTCGTGGACCCGCTGACCGGCCCCATCACCCGTACCGCCCTTCAGTCGCTGCGCCAGGCGGCCGTTGCCGCCGAGGTACCGGTGCTGGTGACGGCCGGTCTGGGGGTGGCCTCGCGTGAGGCGGCGTACGGCGCGGACCCGGCCGTACTCCTCAAGGCCCTCGCGCCGCGCGACAGCGAGCAGCACCCGCCGCGGGTACTGCTGGTGGAGGAGCACGCGGCCATCGCGGACGCCATGGCCGCGACGCTGGGCCGGCGCGGCATGCAGACCGCGCACGCCCCCTCGGACGCGGAGGCGGTGCAGCTCGCGGCGCAGATCCGGCCGAATCTGGTGGTGATGGACCTGATGCAGGTGCGCCGCCGCCGTGCCGGGATCATCGACTGGCTGCGGGTGAACGGCATGCTCAACCGCACGCCGTTCGTCGTCTACACCTCCGCCTCCATCGACGAGGCGGAGCTGCCCGGTCTGGCGTCCGGCGAGACGGTCCTCTTCCTCGCGGAGAGGTCCACGAGCCCGGAGGTGCAGTCGCGCATCGTGGACCTGCTGGCGAAGATAGGCGCCAACTAGCCGCCGCCGGCCGGGCGTACCGGCCCACCGCTTCGTCGGCACGGCCGACCGGAGGCGTTCGCCGTCGCGGTGTCCGGACCGCCGCTTCACACGGTGCCGGGACCGGTGCCACTGGCCCGCGCACCGGCCTCGATGTCGTGGCGGAACCACACCGGCGAGGCCGACGCGAGGGAGCCCTACGGACCGCACGCGGGCGGCGGCCCGGACGGGAGTCCCGTCCGGGCCGCCGCGGCAATCCCTGTGCGCCGTACGCGCTCAGAGCCGGGTGACGTCCAGCTCTCCCTGCGCGTACTGCGCCCGGATCACCTTCTTGTCGAACTTGCCGACGCTCGTCTTCGGCACCGCCGGGATCACCGCCCAGCGCTCGGGAAGCTGCCAGCGGGCGACCTTGTCGGAGAGGAACTCGCGCAGGTCCTCGTACGAGACGTCACCGGCGCCCTCCTTGAGGACGACCGTGGCCAGCGGGCGCTCGCCCCACTTCTCGTCCGGCACGGCCACGACGGCGGCCTCGGCGACGGCCGGGTGGCCCATCAGGTGGTTCTCCAGCTCCACCGAGGAGATCCACTCGCCGCCGGACTTGATGACGTCCTTGGCGCGGTCGGTCAGCGTCAGGTAGCCGTCGGGGGTGATCACGCCGACGTCGCCGGTGCGCAGCCAGCCGTCGGGGCTGAACTTGTCCTCGGGGCGCAGGGGTTCGGCGTCCGCGCCCCCGTAGTACGCCCCGGCGATCCAGGGGCCGCGCACCTCCAGCTCACCGGCGGACTCGCCGTCCCACGGCATCTCGGTGCCGTCCGGGCCGATCAGCCGCGCCTCGACGGAGGCCGGGAAGCGGCCCTGGCTGATGCGGTACGGCCACGCCTCCTCCTCGCTCAGCCCGCCCGGCGGGTGGGCGACGGTGCCCAGCGGGGAGGTCTCGGTCATGCCCCAGGCGTGGGTGACGGTGACCCCGTACTTCTCGCCGAACTCCCGCATCAGGGAGGGCGGGCAGGCCGAGCCGCCGATGGTGACGTTCTTCAGGGAGGAGATGTCGCGCGGGTTGGCGGCCAGCTCCGCCAGCAGCCCCTGCCAGATGGTGGGCACGGCCGCCGAGTGGGAGGGCTTCTCGGCCTCGATCATCGCGGCGAGCGGGGCCGGCTGGAGGAAGCGGTCGGGCATCAGCAGGTTGACGCCGGTCATGAAGACGGCGTGCGGCAGGCCCCAGGCGTTGACGTGGAACATCGGCACCACCGGCAGGGTGGTGTCGGCGTCGGTCAGGCCCATCGACTCGCCCATGTTGACCTGCATGGAGTGCAGGTAGATGGAGCGGTGGGAGTAGACGACGCCCTTGGGGTCACCGGTGGTTCCGGAGGTGTAGCACATGGCCGCGGCCTCGCGCTCGTCCAGCTCGGGCCAGTCGTACGAGGTCGGCCGGCCCTCGATCAGCGCCTCGTACTCGTGGACGGCCGGGCGGCAGCCCTCCAGCACGGAGGTGTCGCCGGGGCCGACGACCACGATGTGCTCGACCGGCTCCAGCTTGGGCAGCAGCGGGGCGATCAGCGGCAGCAGCGAGCCGTTGACCAGTACGACCCTGTCGGCCGCGTGGTTCACGACCCACGCGAGCTGCTCGGCGGGCAGCCGGAGGTTGAGGGTGTGCAGCACCGAGCCCATGGACGGGATGGCGAAGTACGCCTCGACGTGCTCGGCGTTGTTCCACATCAGGGTCGCCACGCGGTCGCCCGGGGCCACGCCGAGTTCGTCGCGCAGGGCGTGGGCGAGCTGGGCGGAGCGGGCGCCGACCTCGGCGAACGTCCTGCGGTGCGGTTCGCCTTCCCCGGTCCAGGTCGTGATCCGCGATTTTCCGTGCACCGTGGTTCCGTGTCGCAGAATGCGCGAGACGGTCAGCGGTACGTCTTGCATCGTGCTCAGCACCGGGGCCTCCCGTGAACGAGATATACGTGCGCCGCCGCCTGCGGGCGGGCGGCGCTGTCGTTGCGGGAAGCCTGCCACCGACCGGTCGGTATGTCACTAGGTCGGACCCCGATATGTCGCCGTCTTTCCCCCGGCCCGCCGCTACGCGGCTACCGCCGCCTCCCCCTCGGCACCCCCCGCGCCTCTCAGCCCCCTCAGGTCACCGGCGTCTCCACCGGTGCTCCCTCGCACCTCTCGCGCCTCTCGCAGCTCTCGCGCCGCTTTCGTCCCCCGGGCCCCGCGAGCATCCCTCACACCCCGCGCTCCCCCCTCCGTACCGCCGCCCAGCACGTCCGCCAGGAGCCGCGGGTCCTCGCGGAGCTTGGCCAGCGCCCGCGACACCGCGCTCTTGACCGTGCCGACCGAGACCCCGAGCACCGCCGCGGTCTGCGCCTCGCTCAGGTCCTCGTAGTAGCGCAGGGTCACCATGGCCCGCTGCCGCTCCGGGAGCGCCAGCACCGCCCGCCACACCGCGTCGCGCACGGCCTGCTGCTCGGCGGGGTCGGGGCCGGGCACCGGCTCGGGCTCCGGCAGCTCCTCGCAGGAGTACTCGTCCACCCGGCGCCTGCGCCACTGCGAGGTGCGCGTGTTCACCAGCGCGCGGCGCACGTAGCCGTCGAGCGCGCGCTGGTCCTCGATCCGCTCCCAGGCCATGTAGGTCTTGGTCAGCGCGGTCTGGAGCAGGTCCTCGGCGTCGCTGGGGTTGGCGGTGAGCGAGCGCGCCGTGCGCAGCAGCACCGGCCCGCGGGCCCGTACGTACGAGGTGAAGGTCAGCGGCGTCACGGTCGCGGCCGTCCCATGCGTGGTCATGGCCCAACGCTAGGAGCCGGGACCCCCGTCCCGGATCGGCCCCAGGTCCCGATGCCGCGTCCCTCTCAGGGTGGAGGCGGGTCGCCGCCTCCACCCCCGGGAGGGGGACGGACCCCGTACCGCCTCGGGGTCGCCCCGGCGACCGCCGGCGGGCGGCGGACCGCACCGGCCGCGCGCACAACAGCGCACAACAGCAGAGCGGCCGCACCGAGTGCGGCCGCTCCGCCCATCCCTTCCTTCTCCCGGGACACCGGCCGGTTCCCCGCCCGGCCGGCGCCCGTCGGCTCATCCGAGCCCGTGAAGCGCGTGCACCACCACGGCCCCGAACCGGGTGATGCGGGTACGTGCCATGTTCTGTCCTTCCGGAGCGTGTGCCTGAGGTTGTCGCAGCGACGTCGCGAACTCAGACTGCCCTACGGAAACCCGGCGAACCACCCACAACGCCCCAACCACTCGCAAGAATGACGACGTGTCGATAAACCTCCCACGCAACCGCATAACCCTCTCCCACCCGTCCGCAGCAGGGCGGACGCCACCGGCACGCCCCTCGCACGCCCGTACGCGCCTCCACCGCACAGCGCCCGCGCCCTCCCCGCGCGCCCCGCGTCCGGAGCCAGGCGCCCCCACCGGCCGGCAGTGGAACGGCACGGCCTTTGGGGCGCGTCGTCCCTCCGAGGGCGCACGACGAACGCGCCCCGGAGGGGGAGACCACACATGGACACGAGCGGATTCGCCGAGTGGGCAGGGCACTTCGAGGAAGAACGCGAGCGCAGGCACGCCCAGGGCGACCCCTGCTGGGAACGGGGCGCCACCCTCCACCCGGCCGTATGGAGCAGTGTCCAGCGCTTCCAGGTGGGCGAGGACGGCGACGGCGCCAACCTGATCACCAAGGCGGACCGGGCCGGGGACCCCGACTACGCGCGGGCGGTCCGGCTGTTCGTCGCCGAGGAGCGCAACCACGCCCGCCTCCTCGCCCGCCTGCTGGCGGCGGGCGGCGCACCGACCCTGACCGGCCACTGGAGCGACAGGGCCTTCGTACGGCTGCGGCGCCTGATGGGGCTGCGCATGGAACTGCTGGTGCTGATGGTCGCGGAGGTGGTGGCGCTGCGCTACTACCGCGCCCTGCGCGACGGCGCCGACGACCCGCTCACCTCGGACGTGGCGGGCCGCATCCTGGCCGACGAGCAGCGCCACGTACCGTTCCACTGCGAGCGCCTGCACGACTCACTCGCGGAGCTGCCCCGCCCCCTGCGCCGCCCGGTGATGAGTCTGTGGCGGCTGATGCTCCTGGCCGCCTGCCTGGTCGTCGCAGCCGACCACGGCCCGGCCCTGCGCCGCCTCGGCCTCGGACGCCGCTTCACCGCCGACGTCATGGCCTCCTCCCGCCCGGTGGTCTCCGCGATCCTGAGCCCCGCCCGGCCGGGCATCCGCCCGGGCACGCCCTGACGCAGGGCGACGACCGCAGCACCGCCCCGGAGACCGTCAGTTCAGCGACTTCTCGATGGCCTCGAAGATGTCCGCGTCGGTCTCCTTCTGCCAGTCGGGCAGGTCGGTCCAGTCGGCCACGTACCCCGGCTTCGGGTCCTCGAAGTGCTTGAACATCTGGGCGATCCAGCACGTGGCGACGTAGCGGCCCTTCTGCTCCCGGGTGAGGCGCGAGGCGTGCCCGCCGCTGAGTTCGAGGAACTGCCGCACCTGCTCGTAGACGGCCCCGGCGGCCTCGCGCTCCCACTGCGGGGTCTCCTCCCAGGGCGTCACATAGCCGGGCTTCGGCTCGCCGGGGAAGTGCTCGCGAACGCCTGCGATCCAGGACTCACGGAACAGCCGCGCGCCCTCGGCCTGGGTCATACCTACCCCTTCCATTACTTCATGCTCAATGCACCGATCTCGGTCCTCAACTCGGCGACACGGGCGTCACGGGCCAAGGGACCAAGGTCATTTCCCAGAGCCCGAAGTCTACGGGTGATATAGCCGGAAGAGGATTCCCGTGCCAGGCGCAGGGCTTCTTTGGCGTAGGTGATGACCTGATCCGGGTCCTTGCGCTTGACCCCAATGGCTGCCAGGTTCGCGAGAACGGAACCTCGCCGCCGGAACGATCGGCCTTCCGCAAGAGATTCCTGGTCAAGGGCCCCCTGGAGGGCACGCTCAGCGAGGTCGAGCCGCCCGAGTTGCACGTATCGAGCGCCGCGTTCTTCCGCGAGCCGGGAGCCGTCGAAGCGGAGCCAGCCGCCGTTCTGCGGCGTCCCGGCCAGATCCGCGACCTTCTCCGCTTCGTCGAGCGCGTACTCGCACGCAGCGAGGTCCCCGATACCGGCGAACGCCTCGGCCTGCACCGCCGCAACCCAGTGTCGCGTCGAAAGACTGCTGTCCCCACGCCGTGCAATACGCTCAGCCGCCGACAGAGTGCTGACGGCCTCCTGATAGCGCCCTTCGTACATGTCAACGTAGGCGTGGCGAGTCAGAGAGCAAGCCCAGAGGTCGAACGCCCCAGCGTCTTTACTGGCCGATGCGGCGAGTGTGTACGCCGTTGCGGCATCAAGGTATCGGTTGCTGTCGAACGCCAGCTCGCCCGCAAGTTGAAATAGGTCACCCGCAGCACTGCAGAGAGTCTGCACCTCCTTGCCCGAACGGCTGTCCAGCGCTTCGGTGAGAGTCGCGAGCTGATCGCGGACGACGGGGTACACCGAACCTTTGGCGCGGGCAAGTTGGTACACCTGCCACAGATGCGCGTTCATACGGACGAAGTCCCCGGAAGATCGCCGCTGCTCGCTTTCCGCGAGGGCCTCCACCTCTTCCGCAGGCAACCCGGTCACAGCCCCGGCGACGGTGAGTATGCGCAAGAACTCGCGTCGGATCATTTCATCGATGTCCCTTGGGCCGTAGTCGTTGTCTGAAGAAACCCCTGCGGACTCCTGACTCGTACTCGGAGATCTGGAGACCAGGGCGTCCAATCCGGCAAGGTCGATTTGCAGTGCCGCTGCGTACTTCTGGCGCAATGAGGGCTGGATCTCGGTCTTCCCGCTCTCCCACCGACCGACCGTCGTACGGTCAACGCCAATGATGTTGGCGAGTCCTTCCTGACTGTAGCCCAGCGCCTTTCGCCGCTCAGCGAGGCCCACTGCCCACTCCTTCCCCGCACATCCCGCATGCGGGCGACAGTGCGCCCGTGCACGCTTCTGCATCAAGGCTGCCTCATGGATGCCGTGGAGTCTGCCGGTTCGGAACGGTTCCCTTGAACCAGCGACATCGACCGCCGGACAGACATCGAAGCCACAACGGCGAGCACCGCCATTCGTTACTGCGGCCCGCCCGGTTGCGGAGAGACCCACATGCACTGGATCAGCGAAGCGGTGCGTACGAAGAGGTGAGGAGTTGACGACCATGGCTACGGACGAGCCCGCCAAGGGCGACGCGCTCTACGACGAGATCCGGAAGACCGTGGGCGAGTTCCAGGACAGGGACGCCGCGTACTACCTCCTGCGCCCCGTCGGCGGAGGCCGCGAGTGGGCGGCCCTGCCCGAGGTGCTGCGTCCGGCCACGCAGGCCGAGTTGCTGAGCGCCCGTGTGAAGGCCGCCAACCGCGCCGCCCGGATGCCGTGACACGGGCCGCCACCTGGATGCGCTTCTGGTGCGAGCTGTCGGCGAGCGCCCCCGGCCGGCCGTCCCGGATCGTGCTGGGCCTGTACCTGGCCCCCACCCCGCGTCTCGCGGTGCGGTGGATGCGCGGGCAGGCGGAACGCGTCGCCCGGGCGCTCGATCCCGGCCCCGGCACCCCGTGGCTGCCCCCGGCCTGCCTGTGTCCCGTCCGGGCGGAGGGCGTCCCCGGCCCCGGCTCGGTCATGCGGGAGTGGGCGCGCGCCGAGGCGGAGCGGGAGAACGCCCTGGAGGTGCTGCGGGAGGGCTGGTCCTACACCGTCGCGGCCCACGACGAGACGGCCCACTACCGCCTGGCGGCCTGGCCGCTGGTGCTGCCGCCCGCCGGAGGACTGCGGGTGTACCGGCGCACCCGCGTGGCCGCACAGGCCGCCCCACTGGCTCCGCCCCGGCCGCGTCCCGCAGGACGACCGTGACCGGGGCGGCAGGCTCCCGTTCCTCACGGGACGGGAGCACGTACACGAAGAGACCACCCCGACGAAGGAGAACCCATGAACCCCATGCAGACGCTCCAGGCCGACGCGGGCAACCCGCAGGACGACAGCGACTCCGGCAACAAGCACGGCGGAGGCGGCTCGGACGAGGGCGGCAACACCAACGACGGCCAGGGCCCGGCGGACGGTCGCTGAGGTGGCCGAGGACACGACGGTGGAGGCCGGTCCCGAGCGGCTGGCCTCCACCCTCCTGGAGAAGGGCGCGCTGACCGCCGACTGGCTGCCGGCGTTCCACGCCGTGCCGCGCCACCTGTTCGTACCCGAGATGATCTGGCCGGGTCGGGCCGGCATGAACCGGCAGGACGACCGGGTCGTCCGCTCGCAGTCCCCGGACCTGTGGTGGGAAGCCGTCTACTCGGACGCGCCGATCACCACCCAGTGGGACGACGGTGCGTACACCGGGCCGGAGCGGGGCCGTACTCCGACCTCCTCCAGCTCGATGCCGACGATGGTGTTCTCCATGCTCGCCGACCTGGGCGTACGGCCCGGCGACCGGGTGCTGGAGATCGGCACGGGGACCGGATGGAACGCGGCGCTGCTGTGCCACCGGCTGGGGGACGGCCACGTCGTCACGGTCGAGGTGGACGAGGGCGTCGCCGCCGAGGCCCGCGCCCGGCTGTCCGCGGCGGGCTTCTCGCCCCGCGTCGTCGTGGGCGACGGCGCCGAGGGGTACGGCGAGGGGGCGCCCTACGAGCGGATCATCGCCACCTGCTCGGTGGGGCGCGTCCCCGCACGGTGGCTCGAACAGGCCCGGCCCGGTGCGGTGATCGTCGCACCGTGGGGGCCGATGTACGGCGGCGAGGGGATCGTCCGGCTCACGGTCCGGGACGACGGGTCGGCCTCCGGACCGTTCACCGGCTCCTCCGCGTTCATGCGGCTGCGAGAGCAGCGCAGGAGGCTGCCCCCGACGAGCGAGTACCTCGGGGGGCGTGAGTGGCCGGCCGGGGGCGCGGAGTCCACGACGACGCTCTCCCCCGACGACGTGGGCGACTGGATCCACATGTTCGCCATCGGCGTCCAGGTGCCCGACCTCTTCTGCCGGGTCGCCGGCGGACCGGACGGCTCCTACCGGCTGTGGCTGCACGACACCGGCCTGACGAGCTGGGCCACCGCCGACCACGAGAGGGGCCGGACCGAGTTCCGGATCGTCCAGGCCGGTCCCCGCCGGCTCTGGCACGAGCTGGAGTCCGCCTGGCGCTGGTGGTACCGGCAGGGACAGCCGGACTTCGACCGTTTCGGCCTCACGGTGGACGGACACCGCCACACGGTCTGGCTCGACTCCCCGGACAACCCCGTCCCGGACTTCACCAGCGCGCCAACGCCCTGAGCCCCGCCGCCCCTCACCTGTCCCCGCCCACCCGGACGGGGACAGGCCTCCCCAACCACACCACCAAGGAACCGAGTTGCCCGTACAGCACGACATCGCGGCCGAACGCGACCTCTGGGACGCCTACGCGAGCAGCACCCGCAACGACGTTACCGACGCCGAGCCCGTCTTCAACTGGACTCAGTACCGAGGGCACGGCCCGGGAACCGAAATCCTCGGGAACCCGGCCCGTGTGCTGGAGATCGGCTGCGGCACCGGCCGGGCACTCGCCCACCTCGCTCAGCGCGGCGTCAGGGCGAAGGGCGTGGACCTCTCACCCGTCATGGTCGCGAACACCACGAAGCGGTGGGGGCCGCTGGGGGTGGAGTTCGTGTGCGCGGAGGTGCTGGAGTTTCTGGCCGACGACCGGACGACCTACGACGCGGTGTACTCGGTCTTCGGCGCCGCCTGGTTCACCGCCCCCTCCCGCCTCTTCCCACTGGTCGCCGCCCGACTGAACCCGGGCGGCGTCTTCGCCTTCTCCCACCCGCCCGCCATCCCCGGCGCCTACGGCCCGCAGGGCATGTACAAGGGCGGCTTCGCCGGCCCGGCCATGTTCACCTACCGCTACAGCTACAAGCCGCAGGTGTGGGCGCGCTTCTTGGCCCGCGCCGGCTTCCGCGACGCCGAAGTCCGCATCCTCGACGCCCCCACCCCGGGCCACATCGGCACCCTCCTCGCCACCGCCACCAAGCCCTGACCGCCCACTCCCCATCAGCGGAGGAGCGAGCCCCTCGGGACTCGCCCCCGGCTCCTGGACACGAGGTCAAGGCCCGTCGGCCCGCTAGGGGAGAACGCCCGGACCGCCGTCCGGCTCGGCCTCGGACCGCTCGGCGGCCGGAGCTCCCGGCTGTCCCGGAATCGCGGTGACCGGCGCGGTGACCGGCGCGGTGACCGGCGCGGTGACCGTCTTCCTGGGGCCGAACATCAGGCTGGACGGCTGCTGCGTCCGCCGGTCGGACACGACGATCCCGCCGCGCCACTTCCTCTCGGGGTCCTGGTACCGGAACTGCAGCTTCTTCAGCCGCCGCCCGAACTGCTCCCGCAATGGCCGGTAAGCGTCGTCGCAGTGCACGTTCCACGTCACGTCGCTCAGGTAGGCGTGGCACGCGATGGGGAACAGCAGGGAGGACACCACGAGATCGGCGAGCTGGAGGAGCGTGTGGGTGTCGCTGTGGCCGAAGACCGGGGACTCGATGACCCCGCGGAGGCTGTCACCGCCCGTGCGGTACTTGCGGGTGGTCACGCAGTGCACGTTGGGCGCGTTCTTCACCTTCGTGCGGCTGTCGAGGACCATCATGCCGCGCGAGTGCTCGTGGGCGAGCTGGGCCTGCAAGGTCTCGTTCAGCGCGGCGACGGAGGCCGGGTACACCCCGGACTCGTCGAAGGCCATCCCTTCCTCCTTGATCCACACGCGGGCGAGGACGCGGGCTTCGTGGGTCTCCAGTATGTCGAGCAGCGAGGCCACCAGCTCCATGGCCGCACGGCGCCAGCCGTGGTTGCCGGCACGGAGGTTCTTGCGGACGTCCGAGCCCTTGATCTCGTGCTGGATCACCTCGGAGAGCTGCTCCGCGTTCCGCAACTGCGGCCGGTAGTGCTTCTTGACGTCGAGGAAGGCCCAGGTGAGGGACTTGACCTGGGCCCGGGGCACGGTGAATCCGCCGACGACGAGGACCGGAGGGGCATCGGGCCGCACGGGATCGAGCGTCTGCCCGTTGCCCGCCTCGTCGATGTAGCACAGATGCACCGAACCTCCCGAAACACGTCTGTGGCCGCCCCCGAAGGGACGGCCACAGGGTCTGCGCAGCCATATGCGCGATGTTTTGCTTGCTGAGGTCGATCCTGCCGAGAGCGGCTACGTTCGGTCAAGTCGGGCGCACGTTGGGTGGTACGGGTTTCGGCCAGCCTTGACGGGCGAGGCCGGGGAACGCCGCCCAGGCGGTCGGCACGACGGCGAAGCAGCAGGTTGGTGGGCCGGACAGGACGGTGGGCGCGGAGGTCGACGTCCGAGGCGCAAAGGGGGGGAGCCCCGGGCTCGTCAAGCCCGGACGGGCGTGGGGCTCCGGGAGTCGTAGGATCCCCCGTGTGATTACGGGCGAGCTGAAGAGCAAGGTGGGGCGCGTCTGGGACGCGTTCTGGTCAGGTGGCATCGCTAACCCGCTGGAGGTGATGGAGCAGATCACGTACCTGCTCTTCATCAAGCGGCTGGATGAGATTCAGTCCCGCAAGGACCGCAAGGCGGCGGCGACGGGCAAGCCCGACCCAGACCCCTTCTTCTCGGACGACCAGCAGGATCTGCGCTGGCAGAACTTCAAGATCAAAGCACCCGAAATCATGTACAGAATCGTCGCCGACGGCGTCTTCCCGTACCTGCGCCGCATGGGCGGGGACGAATCGACGTACTCCCATCACATGAAGGACGCCCGGTTCACGATCCCAGGGCCCAACCTTCTCGTGAAGGTCGTCGACCTGCTCGACGACATCTCCATGGACAGCAGTGACACCAAGGGCGACATCTACGAGTACATGCTCGCGAAGATCGCCACGGCCGGCCAGAACGGTCAGTTCCGCACGCCGCGCCACATCATCGACCTGATGGTCGAGATGACACAGCCGGGGCCCCGCGACGAGGTCTGCGACCCGGCGTGCGGCACCGCTGGCTTCCTGGTGCAGGCGGCGTCGTACGTGAAGCGGGTGCACCGTGACGCGCTGCTCGGGGTGGAGCAGCGCAAGCACTTCAACGAGTCGATGTTCCACGGCTTCGACTTCGACAACACGATGCTCCGCATCGGCTCGATGAACATGCTGTTGCACGGCGTGGAGAACCCGGACATCCGGCACCGAGACTCGCTCGCGGAGAGTGCGGCCGGCGAGGCCGAGCGCTACTCCCTGATTCTCGCGAACCCGCCTTTCGCGGGGAGCCTGGACTACGAGTCCACGGCGGTGGACCTCCAGCGCATCGTCAAGACAAGGAAGACGGAACTGCTGTTCCTCGCCCTGTTCCTGCGGCTCCTGAAGCCCGGTGGCAGGGCAGCCGTCATCGTCCCGGACGGGGTGCTGTTCGGTTCGACCAAGGCACACAGGGAACTGCGACGGACCCTGGTGGAGGAACAGCAGCTCCAGGCGGTGGTCAAGCTTCCGAGTGGTGTCTTCAAGCCGTACGCCGGTGTCTCGACGGCGATCCTGTTCTTCACGAAGACGGACTCGGGCGGCACGGACCACGTCTGGTTCTACAACGTGCAGGCGGACGGCCTGAGCCTGGACGACAAGCGCAACCCGCTGCTTCCGGAGGAGCGCCTGGGCGTCCGCCCGCAGGGCGACCCGCTGACACCGGACGAACTCCTGAAGAACAACCTCCCGGACGTCCTGGCCCGCTGGCAGGAACGAGACGGCGCGGAGAGGGACCGGGCCAGGACCGAGCAGAGCTTCTGCGTACCCAAGGTGGACATCGCGGCCCAGGGCTACGACCTCTCCCTGAACCGCTACAAGGAGATCCTCCACGAGGAGATCGAGACGCGGGCGCCGGCGGAGATCCTGGCGGATCTGGAGCAGCTGAACGAGGAGATCGCCAAGGGTACGGCGGAGCTGAAGGGGATGCTGGCGTGAGTCGGTGGCCGGAAGCCGCGCTGGGAGATCTTTGCGAAATCACCATCGGTAAAACCCCTCCGCGCGCAGAGCGGAAATACTGGGGAGAGGGCACGCCATGGTTGTCGATTGCCGACATGAATCAAGGGCGTGACCTCAGGGTAACGAAAGAGCAAGTCACTGACCTTGCCGCGAACGGCCCGGCTGGACGGCTCGTTCAATCCGGTACGCTGCTTCTAAGTTTTAAGCTCAGCGTCGGCAAGGTAGGGTTCTCTCGAGTTCCCATGTATACAAACGAAGCCATTGCCGCATTGCCTATTAAAGATAGATCTCGCACTCACCCTGAATTTATGTACTGGGCCCTAAAGTGCGCCGACTTGCTCCGTGGTGCGGATGATGCGGCCATGGGTAAGAATCTCAACAAAAAGAAGCTGGCGGAGTTCGCCGTTCCGCTTCCGTCTCTCGCAGAGCAGAGGCGCATCGCCGCCGTCCTCGACCAGGTGGATACCCTCCGCGCCAAGCGCCGCGAGGCCATCGCCCTCCTTGACGACCTGACCCAATCCATATTCCTTGACATGTTCGGTGACCCTTCTGTAAATACTCGCGGCTTTGAGGTGCGTGAAATTGAGACCCTGGTTGCGGAGGGTGACCGGATCAACTACGGTGTGGTACAACCTGGCCGGCATGTTGAAGACGGGGTTCCTTTGATTCGATCCGGAGACTTGAGGCGGCTTGGGGTTGACAGATCATCGTTGATGCGAATTTCTCCGAATATTGAGTCACGCTATTCTCGATCCAGGATTAAAGGGAACGAGATTCTGATCGGCTGCGTCGGCGCGATCGGAGAGGTGGCCATTGTTAGTGCCGATGACGTGGGTTCCAATATTGCCCGCGCCGTCGCACGGATCCCAGTTACCGACGATGCGGATCGTGAATATTTGGCCGCCTATTTGCGGATGGATTTTGCGCAGCATTATTTCACTAGGGAACTGCGCACAGTCGCGCAGCCTACGCTAAACATTAAGCAAATCAAGAGTGCGCCCGTGGTGTTTCCGCCCTCTCACCTGCGCTCAAAATTTGCAGAAAGCGTACGCAGCGTGATGCAGCAGCGTGCGGCACATGTAACCCACCTCGCCACCCTCGATGAACTCTTCGTCTCCCTGCAACGCCGCGCCTTCTCCGGCACTCTCTGGGAGCATGAAGCCACCGGCGAGGCCGCGTAAGCCGCTTTCGCCGTTTCCGGTGCGCAGCACCGGCCGCACCACCAGCACCACAAGCCGCTCGTGCGGTCGGGCAGGGGAGCCCGGCCCTCGGGTGGTTCTGCCGTAGGAGACGGACGGATACGTCGGCCCCGTGCGGGACCGGGGCTGGGACGCCAACTCGGGTCCCCGGTCCCGCACGGCAGCGCCGCAACAGGGGAGAGGGGCACCGCACCGCCATGGGTAGCGATCAGAACGGTCAGAGCAACCAGAACAGCGACGGCCAGGGTCAGGCCGACCACGGCAAGAGCGCCCGCGACCGCGCCGCAGCCGACAACGTCGGCCGCACCACCGGCGGCAACTTCGCCTTCCTCCGCGCCGAGTGGCCCGCCCTCTATGACGAGGCGCTCCGCGCCGAGCGGCTGATTCACCACGATCCCCGTGCCGCCTGCTTCTACGCCCGCCGCGCCATCGAGATCACGGCCCGCTGGATGTACGACAAGGACAGCAGCCTCAGCGAGCCCTACAAGAAAGACCTCGCGGCGATGCTCCACGAGCCGAGCTTCCGGCAGCTCGTCGGGCCGACGGTCAACGCCAAGATGGATCTCATCCGCCGGCACGGCAACAACGCCGTGCACAAGGCCGCCCCGGTCCCGAGGACCGTCGCCGAGGCCAGCGTCAAGGAGCTGTTCCACTCCCTCTACTGGTTCGCCCGCACCTACACCCGCCGGGCTTCGGCCGTGCCGCCCGCCGGGCTGGAGTTCGACACCAGCGCCGTACCGCGCCCCCTCTCCCCCCAGGCCCGCGCTCTGAAGCAGGCCGAACTCAAGGCCAAGGAGGCGGAGGACGAGGCACGCTTCAAGGAGCAGGCCGAACAGCTCGCCGCCGAGCGCGCTCAGAACGAGGACCTCGCCCGGCAGCTCGAAGAGCTCAAGGCTCAGATCGCCGCCGCGAAGGCCGCCAACCAGGCCGTGCGGGACACCCACGACTACGACGAGAAGGCGACCCGGGACGCCTTCGTCGACCTGCTCCTCAAGGAAGCGGGCTGGGACCTCCTCACCCCCGGCAAGGACACCGAGTACCCGATCGCCTCCGGGATGCCCACCAAGACGGGCAAGGGCTACGTCGACTACGTGCTCTGGGGCGACGACGGCAAGCCCCTCGCCGTCGTCGAGGCCAAGCGGACCCAGCGGGACGCCCGCGACGGGCAGCAGCAGGCGAAGCTGTACGCCGACGCGCTTGAGAAGCAGTTCAACCGCCGCCCGGTGATCTTCTATACCAACGGCTACGTGACCCACCTCTGGGACGATGGCCTCGGCTACCCGCCCCGCGAGGTACAGGGCTTCTTCACCAAGGACGAGCTGCACTGGCACATCCGCCAGCGCGCCGGACGCCTCTCCCTCACGGCTACACCGGTGAACGAGAAGATCGCGGGTCGCCCCTACCAGCTCCGCGCGATCAAGCGGGTGGGTGAGACCTTCGAGCGGGACCGGGGCCGTCAGGCGCTGCTCGTCATGGCGACCGGTACCGGCAAGACCCGTACCACCGTGGCCCTCGTGGACCAGTTGATGAAGGCGGGATGGGCGCAGCGGGTGCTGTTCCTCGCCGACCGGCAGGCGCTGGTCACCCAGGCGATGAAGGCGTTCAAGGAGAACCTGCCGAACACCCCCGTGGCCAGCCTCCTCGACGACAAGGCCGCCTCGGCCCGCGTCTACCTCTCCACGTACCAGACGATGATGAAGCAGATCAACGTCACCGACGGCGCGGGCCGCCGCCGTTTCGGTCCCGGCCACTTCGACCTGATCGTCATCGACGAGGCGCACCGCTCCGTGTACGCGAAGTACGGCGAGCTGTTCCGCTACTTCGACTCGCTGCTGCTCGGCCTGACCGCCACGCCCAAGGACGAGATCGACCACAACACGTACAAGCTCTTCGCCATGGAGGACGGGGTCCCGACCGACTCCTACGACCTCCAGGAAGCCGCCGCCGAGGGCTACCTCGTCCTCCCCAAGGCGGTGAAGGTGCCGCTGAAGTTCATGGAACACGGCATCCGCTACGCCGACCTCTCGGAGGAGGAGAAGGCGGAGTGGGACGCCAAGGAGTGGACCGAGGACGGTGACGTCCCGGACGCGGTCGACCGCCACGACATGAACAGGTTCCTCTTCAACGAGGACACCGTGGACAAGATGCTGGAGACGCTGATGACGCGCGGCCACCGCGTCGAGGGCGGCGACCGGCTCGGCAAGACGATCATCTTCGCCAAGAACAACATCCACGCCCGGTACATCGAGGAGCGCTACAACGCGAACTACCCGCAGGGCGCCGGCCACACGGCGCGCGTGATCACGTACAAGGAGACGTACGCCCAGTCCCTCATCGACGACTTCTCCAACCCGAAGAACCCGCCGAACGCCCCCGACATCGCCATCTCCGTCGACATGCTCGACACCGGCATCGACGTGCCCGAGGTGGTGAACCTGGTCTTCGCCAAACCCGTCTTCTCCAGGACCAAGTTCTGGCAGATGATCGGCCGCGGCACCCGTCTGCGCCCCGCCCTCTACGGCCCCGACCCCGACAACCCCGAGCACAACAAGCAGAACTTCTACGTCTTCGACTTCTGCGGCAACATCGACTTCTTCAACAGCCAACTCGACCGGTCGGAGGGGCGCAGGGCCGTCACTCTCGGCGAGAAGCTCCTCCAGCGCCAGCTCGACCTCGTCCGGGTCCTGGACAAGCGGCAGCAGCCCGACCCGGCACGGGACGCCGGCCCCGACGCGATCGGCACCGAGGCGGAGATCCGCTGGTCGCTGGCCCACCGGCTGCACCACACCGTCACCGGCATGAACCTGGAGAACTTCCTGGTCCGTCCGCACCGCCGGGAGGTCGAGGTCTTCAGCGACTTCGGCAGCTGGCACCGGGTGGACGACGACGCGGACACCGCGATCCGCGAGCACCTGCTCGGACTGCCCAGTGAGTTCCGTCCGGACGACGAGGAGACGGGCGAGGAGGCCAAGCGGTTCGACTTGGCGGCGTACGGCCTCCAGCTCGCCGCGCTGGAAGGCGGCAGGGATTTCGCCAGGCTGCGCGCGAGGATCCAGGACATCGCCTCCAACCTGCTCACCAAGACCAACATCCCGGCGGTCGGCGAGCAGGCCGAGCTGCTGGAAGCGGTGGCGGGCGAGGAATGGTGGGACGGCGTCACGCTCCCGCTGCTGGAGGACATGCGGCGCCGTATGCGCCGACTGGCGCGTCTCACCGACCCCAAGGTCAAGCGGAACGTCGTCTACACCGACTTCACCGACGAGCTCGGCGACATCACCGAGGCCGAGATCCAGGGAATGCCCCAGGGCACGGACAAGCAGCGCTTCAAGCAGAAGGCCCGGGCCTACCTTCTCCGTCACGAGGACCAGCCGGTGGTGCGCAAACTGCGTCACAACGAGCAGATCACCGAGCTCGATCTCGCGAGCCTTGAGGAAATTTTCCTCGCAGAGGCCATCGCCTCCCCGGAGGACCTCGACGAGGTGCGGTCCTCCGGCGGTCTCGGCCTGTTCGTGCGCGGGCTGTGCGGGCTGGACCGGCAGGCCGCGCAGAAGGCGTTCGAGGCCTTCTGCACGGGCAAGCAGCTCAGCTCCCGCCAGCTCGACTTCCTGACGCTGATCATCGACACGGTGGCCAAGCGCGGAATCCTGGGGCTGGGCGACCTCTACGAGGACTCGTTCGCCGATCTCGCCCCCGGCGGCCCGGACGACCTGTTCACGGATGACGAACTCAAGAGCCTCAATGTCATCTTCAAGGAACTGGAGCGGACAGCCAAGCCCACCACCTTGGCGGCCTAGAACCGGCGCTGCGGCGCTCGGTGGTCTCTCATGCGCGCAGGACGGAGGGAGCCAGCGTCCTCGCGCGGTCGTGGAGGTCGCGGGCGGTGCGGTTGCGGAGGTGGGGGCGGATCAGGGTGAACATGGCGCGGATGCGGTCGTCCACCCGTCCGCTCTGGACCATCGGGTACTCGTCCAGCGCGCCGTGCCAGGTCTTGCACGCCGCTTCCAGGTGCCCCATCTTCATCTGGAACTCCGCGAGTGTGGCCCTTTCCTTGACCCTGGAGCGACGGTAGACGTCGTAGCAGAGACGGTCGGATTCGCGCATGGCCTCCACGGCTCCGGGAATGTCGCCGAGTTCATGACGGACATGGCTCGTGTGGTACGCGAGCGCGGCGGGGTCGTAGGAGCCGAAGGTCTTCGCTCTTGACTCGGCCTTCTCCATCGCCGTCTCCGCGTCCCGCAGGTGGGCCAGGGCGGTGCGGCGGTCGCCGGTCTGGGCGGCGGCGTGGGCCTGCTGGCCGGCGAGGAAGGCGCGCATGCGCGGTCCGGCCTGCGGGGAGGCGGCGGCTGCCGCGTCGGCCAGGCGCAGGGCCTCCGGCCCGTGGCCGAGGTCGACGGCCTGGACGCTCATGCCGCGCAGCGTGGTGCAGTACGTCAGGTGGTCCTCGGCGGCGCCGGCCAGTTCCAGGGCCTTGAGGTAGTACTGCTGGGCCAGTCCCTGCAGGCCCTCGTCCACGGCCATGTAGCCGGTGAGGTAGCACAGGTCGGAGGCGGCCGAGAGCATGTCCTTGCGCACCGGCTCGGGGGCGTCGGCGCGCAGGTACGCCGAGACGGTGTTGACGATGAACGAGGCGGCCATGGGCCGGGCGTGACGGCCGCCGAACTGGTCGTCCAGTTCGCTGATCCGCTCGGTCATGGCGACCACCATGTCCACCTCCGGCCGTCCGATGCGCACAGTGCGGCCGGCCCGTACCGCCTCCATCCGGCCCACCACGTCCTGCCAGCCGGGGACGGTCAGCGCCACGGAGAACAGCCCGACGCCCAGAACGCTCCTGCGGGATGGGTCCATGTCCGTCCTCCCGAGGTTCATCAGTCCTTCCACGGTATCCGCGCCACAGCTCGTCTCCTCGGCCTCCAGACCGATCTCGGCCAGGGTGACCGGCCTGCGCAGCCGACGTGACAGGGCCTCACGGAGGAAGGGGCGTACGGCCTTGCGCGGCCTGGTGCCGCTCAGCCAGTGGCTCACCGCGGACTCGTCGTACCGCAGCGGCACCCCTGCCTCCGCCCCGATCCGGTTGACCGCCAGGGCGAGTTGGGCCTGCGACCACTGGCTCTCGGTCAGGACGCGCCGCAGGCCCTCGTTCGGCTTCCTGGCTCCCATGCCCACTCCCCCGCATCCACGCGATCTTTCACGGGTTTCACGCGCTGCCGCTCCACCCACGGTACCGCCCAGAGTAATCACACGGTTACGTATCCGTGAGCACGGAAGTGGTCGGTCCCGAAGTCCAGCGTGCGGAGGGAATCCGTCGCGCAGTCCGCCGTGACGCGGGTCCGGCCACGGCTGTCGACGGCGCCCAGATCCAACTCGGCTGCTTGCGAAGCCAGTTCGGAATCAGCATCCAAGCGGCACAAGGCACCGGCCGGCAGACAGCATCCCCCGACAAGAGAGGGAACACCGGTGACAGTGATCGTCAAAACTCCGCCGGCCCGGAAAGCCACCACCCGGCTTCTGTGGCTGGACCTGACGCGGAAGTGCCAGCTCGCCTGCGGGCACTGCTACAACTCCTCCGGCCCGGGCGGATCGCACGGCACCATGACCCGTGAGGACTGGATCGGTGTCCTGGACCAGGCCGCGGCCTGTGGCGTGCGCGGGGTGCAGTTCATCGGTGGTGAGCCGACCATGCACCCCGACTTCACGGCCCTGGTGGACCACGCGCTGAACGCCGCTCTGGAGGTGGAGGTCTACAGCAACCTCGTGCACGTCTCCCAGGAGTGCTGGGAGATCTTCCAGCGCAAGGGACTGGCGCTGGCCACCTCCTACTACTCCGGCCGGGCCGAGACCCACAACGCGATGACCGGCCGCCGCTCCCACGGAAGGACGCGGGAGAACATCGCCAGGGCCGTCCGGCTCGGCATCCCGCTGCGCGTCGGAGTCGTCACCGGCGACGAGGACCAGGCCGCGGGTGCCCGGCGGGACCTGGAAGCCCTGGGCGTGGAGCGGATCGGTGTCGATCACGTCCGTCCCTTCGGTCGGGGCGGACAGGGCCGGGTCCCCGACACGGCCAAGCTCTGTGGCCGGTGCGGATCGGGCGTGGCCGCCATCGGTCCCACGGGGGATGTGTCCCCGTGCGTGTTCTCCGGCTGGATGGGCGTCGGCAACGTCAGGCACACCCCGCTCGCCGCTATCCTCGGCGGCGAGGCCATGACCCGCGCCACCACGGCCATCCAGGGCGCGGCCGGGAGGAACGCCCCCTGCGGCCCCGACGACGAGGAGTGCACGCCCGGTTTTCCGGGCAGCTCGTGCAGCCCGAGGAACTGAGGACGATGGACACGCCCCTTCTCGCCGCCGACTTCCGGGAGTTGATCCGCCCGCACACGGGGGACCTGACGCGCGTCCGCCCCACCGCCGGGGGGCACAGCTCGGACGTCGCCACCGTGGTCGAGTGCGAGAAGGGGCCGTTCTTCGTCAAGGCGGTTCCCAACCGGCCCGGCGGCCGGCGCGACTCCATCGTGCGGGAGCGGCTGATCAACCCGGCCGTACGTCCCCTCTCCCCCGCTCTGCTGTGGCATGCGGAGAGCGACGCGTGGGTCGTGCTCGGCTTCGACGCCGTGGAGGGGCGGGCGGCCGACTTCTCGCCGGGCTCCCCCGACCTGCCCACCGTCGTCGGTCTGGTGGACCGGATCGGGGAACTGGACCTCCCCGAGGTCGCGCAGGAGTGGCCGGAGACCCGGTGGGACCGGTTCGTCGGAGACGAGGGGCAGGCCGCCCCCCTCCGGGGCGATGACCTGCTCTACACCGACATCAACCCCGGCAACATGGTGATCGGTGAGCACACCGCCTGGGCCGTGGACTGGTCATGGCCCACCCGTGGCGCGGGCTTCATCGACCCGGCCTGTCTGGTGGTGCAGCTCATCGCGGCCGGGCACAGCCCCGAGTCCGCCGAATCCTGGGCTTCCGGCTGCGCGGCATGGGTGGATGCGGACCCGAAGGCCCTCGACGCCTTCGCCCGGGCCAACGCGCTCATGTACCGCGCCTTCGCCGACCGGAAGCCGGATGCCTCGTGGCTCGGGGCGATGGCGGACGCTTCCCGGGCGTGGGCCGACCACCGCGTCGTGAGCACGTAGCGTGGAGGACTGAGCGGTTCTCCCGGCAGGGATGCCCGCCAGGTCACCCTGCCAACAGAGATAAGGGACCCCTACGGCGGTGGGGGTCCTTCGTCATGTGCGGATGCGGTTGGTGCCGCCCTTGCCCACTTCCCCGCGTCCACGCGATCTTTCATGGGTTTCACGCGCCGCCGCTCCACCCACGGTACCGCCCGGGGTAATCGCACGGTTACGTATCGGTGAGTACGGAACCGAGCGTCAGGAAGGGCGTACATGGGCGGGAGCGCCTTCTCACAAGGGGTCGAGGAGCGGATCGGGGAGGGGCGTGCGTGCTCTGCGGACGGGCGCGGGGATTCCGGGGTGCGCCCGGCGGGGGCGGAGGGAAGCCCGGTGGAGCCCGCCGCCGCGTCGGCGCGGCCGCGCAACGGCCGGCTCAGCACGGTTCCCTACATCGCCTCGTGGAGCCGGGAGCGGATGCGCCGCCCGCCCGTGGTGCGGCGGGTGGGGGTGGGCGGCGAGGGGATCGGTTTCGCCGGGGAGTCGGCGTACGACCGGGACTGGCACGGGGTGCTGTGGATGCGGCAGACCCTCGCGCGGGGAAAGGGGCACCCCCGGTACCACACGGTGCACACACTGCGGCAGCGAAGGGCCATGCGGCACATGCTCTGCCAGGTGTGCGGCGGGCCCACCCCTCAGGACGGCCCGCGCCTCTTCGTGCTGCGGGACGTCGGCCGCCCGGTGGAGGAGGGCGAGCGGACCACGGCGCCGCCGGTGTGCGTGCCCTGCGCCCGGATCTCCGTACGGGAGTGCCCGCGGCTGCGGGAGGGGCACGTCGCCGCGCTGGTGGACCGGCCGTGCGCCTGGGGCGTGGCCGGGATCGTCCACCACCCGGCCACGCTGAAGCCCCTCGACAACGCCCTGCAGGAGGTGTCCTACGAGGACCTCGCGGTCCGGTGGACCCTGGCCCACCGGCTGGTCGTGACGCTGCACGACTGCACCCCGGTGGACCTGGACGCCCTCGCCCCGTGAGGTGGGCCGGCTGCCGGGCCCTGCCCGGTCATCGGGTGGGGCCCGGCGTTCATCCGGTTCGTGAGCGAGCCGCAGTCTCCGGGCCTGTCCTCACCAATCGCCCCTGGTGAGGACGAACGAGTAGGAGCCGCCTGTGCAGATCCGTGAGGTTCACGCGACGGCGGAGGTGCCGGGAGCCAGTTCGGGAAAAGCGCCCTCCCAGGCACCGCGGATGTCACGGCTGACCAGGGTGCGCAGTACGGGCCACAGGTCGGTCAGCAGCTCGTGGTTGAGATACCGGACCAGATCGTCGTGCATGCCCTCGGCCAGGACGATCCGGTACAGGCTCATCCTCAGCCGGGGCTGATCGAGGTCGAACCGGGTCAGCCCGGACCACGCCAGGTGCAGCGGCAGGTCGACGGTGCCGTGGACCGGGCCGGTGAGTTCCGTCAGAGCGCCGGGGAGGCGTCGAGTGAACTTGGCACGGCGGAGGTCGGAGATGCTGGGCACGGCTGACACACTCCGATCATCCCGCAGCGGTACGGCGTAGCTCCGCTCAATCCTCAGAACCCGCCGGACAAAGGCCTGTGATCGGCCGGTGAGACGAGGCGAAGGGAGAGGAGCCGGGATGAATGGTGGACTCAGGCAGGGACGTCGAGCACCAGAACGATGTGCTCGTGCTCGCCGTACCGGACCGTCTCGGTACGCCGGAAGCCGTGCTTCTCCAGCAGCCGCACCGAGCCGGTGTTCCCGACGAAGGGATCGGCGTACAGGGGGCGGGCCTTCTCCCGCTCCAGGAACAGCGCCAGTGCCCGCGTGCCGATGCCCCGGCCCCAGTACCGTCTGCCGAGCCAGTACCCGATGAAGCGCCGCCCCTCGTCCCACCACGCCACCACGTTGCCCGCCAGTTCCCCGTCGACGGTGACGGCCTGCACGAAGACGGTGGGATCGCCGAGGACCCTCGTCTTCCAGTGGGTCATGAAGGCCTCCCGCTCCCGGGGCGGGAACTTCGCCCGCCGCACGGCCTCGGGATCGTGCTCCTGCGTGAAGAACTCCTCCAGATCGGCCGGTTCGACGTCTCTCAAGCGCACCTGGTCACCCATGCCGGCGAGTCTGGCGCAGGCCACTGACACTCCCGGGAGGCCAACGGCCCCAACCCGCTGTGGCGGGCGGCGGGAATGGCGACGGCCCCCGGCCGGGTGGAATGGTCGGGGGCCGTTGTGAGGTGCGGAGGCTGTGGGATTTGAACCCACGGTGGTGTCGCCACCACGACGGTTTTCAAGACCGTTCCCTTAGGCCGCTCGGGCAAGCCTCCCCACGCCGCGCCGTGCGGTACGGCGTGGGGGACAGCCTAGCCGGTTCGTCAGTCGCCCTCGCGGGAACCCAGGGTCAGTTCGGCCTCGTTCTGCTTGCCGCCCCGCAGGTAGGTGATCGAGATCTTCTCGCCCGGCTCGTGGGCCCAGATCTCGCTGATCAGGGTGGGGCCGCTGTCGATCGAGACGCCGTCGAGCTTGGTGATCACGTCGCCCGGCTTCAGGCCCGCCTTGTCGGCCGGGCCGCCCGGGGTGACGGGCTCGCTGCCGTCGTCGGTGTTCTCGATGATGCGGGCGCCGCTGCCCTGGGCCCGCAGGTCGACCTGGACGCCGATGACCGGGTAGACGGGCTCGCCGGTCTCGATCAGGGCCTTGCCCACGCGCTGGGCCTGGTTGATCGGGATGGCGAAGCCGAGTCCGATGCTGCCGGGCGTGCCCTGGCCGAGGCCGCCGCCGGCCGACTGGATGGCGGAGTTGATGCCGATGACCGCGCCCTTGGCGTTGAGCAGGGGGCCGCCGGAGTTGCCGGGGTTGATGGAGGCGTCGGTCTGGAGGGCGCTCATGTAGGAGGCCTTGGAGCCCTGGCCGTCGCTGGAGGCCACGGGGCGGTTCTTGGCGCTGACGATGCCGGTGGTGACCGTGCCGGACAGGCCGTACGGGGCGCCGATGGCGATGGTGGCGTCGCCGACCTGGACCTTGTCGGAGTTGCCCAGCGGCAGCGGGGTGAGTTCGGCGTCGCCGGCGTTCTTCAGCTTGATGACCGCCACGTCGTAGCCCTGGGCCAGGCCGACGACCTCGGCGTCGTACTTGCGGCCGTCGGAGAAGGTGGCGGTCAGCTCGCCGCCGTCGGCCGCGCTGGCCACCACGTGGTTGTTGGTCATGATGTGGCCCTGCTGGTCGTAGACGAAGCCGGTGCCGGTGCCGCTCTCGCCGCCGCCCTCGGCCTGGATCGTCACGACGCTGGGCAGGGCCTTGGCCGCGATGCCGGCGACGGAGTCGGGGGCGCGGTCGACCTGTCCGGCGCCGCTGTCGGCCGAGATGGTCGTCGAGCCGCGGTCCGTGCGGTCGGCGGCCCAGAAGCCGACGCCGGTGCCGACGCCGCCCGCGAGGAGGGCCGTCGCCGCGACGGCGGCGATCAGGGCGCCGAAGCCGCGCTTCTTCTTCTGGCCCTCCGGGGGCGGCGGGGAGGCGAGCGGTGCGCCCCAGGGGGAGGCCGGGCCGCCACCGGGGGTGCCGGGCGCGCCGGGGGCTCCCGGGGCGGGCGGCGGGGTGCCGTAGCCGCCGCCCGGCGCGCCCCACTGCCCGGCGGAGGGGTTGGGGGCGGGGGAGGCGTACGCGGCGGGGGGCTGCTGTGCGGCGGCGGGGTCCTGCGGGGTGTGGTGGCCCTGCGGGGGCTGCGGTGACGGCGGGGGCTGCGGGGCCGGGTGGCCCTGCGCCTGCCCCTGTGCGGCGTGCCCCTGCTCGGCGTGACCCTGCGCGGCGGGGGGCGCGGGCTGGGGGGTGGGCTGCGCGGCGGGCTGTGCTGTCGGCTGGGACGCCGGCTCGGGGCCTTCCGGCTCGATCTTCCGCAGGAGGGTCGTCGACTCGTCCCTCGGCGCCGCCTCGGGCTCGGGCGCGGGGGCGGGGGCCTGGAGGTCGTAGTCCTCCGGCGGGCTGTCGGTCGGTGTCCTGGGCGCGGCGGCGCCGTTCGCGGCGGACCGGTCGGCCGGCGGGTGCGGCACGGGGGCGCCGGCCGCGTGCTCTCCGGCGGCGCCCTCGTTCTCGGTGCTCACAGCTCTCTCCTCAGGTACACGACAGTCGCACGTCTGTCCGGGGACGGCGTGCGTATTCAGGTGTATGGCGTCAAGCTTCTCCCACCGCACGTCAGACCGGCGTAAGCGCACCCGTCCGGACGGACGCCCGGGCCGCCGCGCACGGGGCGGGGTGGCACCATAACGCGGTGAGCCCTGACCAGCCCCAGAAGTCGGCCGGATCCCGGCGCCCCATCTCCGTCGTCGCCCACCGCGGGGCCTCCGAGGACGCCCCCGAACACACCCTGGCCGCCTACCGCAGGGCCGTCGAGGACGGCGCCGACGCGCTGGAGTGCGATGTGCGGCTCACCGCCGACAAGCACCTGGTGTGCGTCCACGACCGCCGCGTCAACCGTACCTCCAACGGCCGCGGCGCCGTCTCCTCGCTGGAGCTGGCCGAACTGGCCGAGCTGGACTTCGGTTCCTGGAAGGGGCGGCTCGGCGACGAGGAGTCGCCCGAGACCGAGAGCCGCGAGCACACCTCCGTCCTCACCCTGGAGCGGCTGCTGCGCCTGGTGGAGGAGCAGGCCTCCGCGGGGCGCCGGGTGGAGCTGGCCATCGAGACCAAGCACCCCAGCCGCTGGGCGGGCCAGGTGGAGGAGGAGCTGCTGCGGGTGCTGGCCCGCCACGATCCGGCCATCCCCGTGCGCGTGATGAGCTTCTCGGCACGCTCCCTGCACCGGATACGGGCCGCGGCGCCGTGGATCCCCACCGTCTACCTGATGCAGTTCCTACTGCCGCGCCACCGCGACGGGAAGCTGCCCCCGGGCGTGGGGATCGCCGGGCCGAGCATCCGGATCCTGCGCAACCACCCCGAGTACGTGGCGTGGGCGCACCGGGAGGGCCACCGGGTGCACGTGTGGACGGTGGACGACCCGGCCGACGTGGAGCTGTGCGCGCTGCTCGGCGTGGACGCCATCATCACCAACCGGCCCCGGCGCGTACTGGCCCAGCTGGAGGAGATGTTCCGGGACTGAGACGGGCCGGGGCTGCGGCGGAGCCGGGGCGGGCCGGGCGAGGGGGCCGTGGGCGGGGCGGCCGGCGCACTACGGCGCATTCGCGTCCGCCGGAGGTGAACAGGCGGTGAGGGCTGCGTCACGGTACCGGGCCGGGCGGTTTCCGCCACCGGGCGAAAGGGCATCCATCACGTGGCGTGGGGCGAACAAGGAGGTCTCGGGGGTGGCGTTGGTGGTTGCACAGGGGGCGCCGACGTCGTCGACGATGGCCGTACCCCACGGTCCTGCGGGTGTGGGTGCGGCGAGGCGCCGGATGCGCGAGGAGCTTCTCGGCTCCGGTACGCCCGAAGCCGTCGTGGACGACGCGGTTCTCATTCTTTCCGAACTTCTCAGCAACGCGTACCGGCACGCCAGACCGATCGGTGTGAGCGACTGCGTACGCGCGGCCTGGGGCCGCACAGCCGACGGAGGGGTGAGCGTCTCCGTCACCGACGGCGGGGGCCCGACCAGACCCCGGCCGTCCAATCCGTCGGTGACGGCGCGCGGCGGCAGAGGGCTGTCGATCATCACCTCGCTCGCCAGCGACTGGGGCGTGCGCGAGGACCGCGGCGGTCGCGGGCGCGGCCAGGGTCATGGGCACGGCCACGGTCACGGCCACGGCCACGGCCACGGCCACGGCGGGGTGACGGTGTGGGCGGTGGTGGCGCCGTCGGAGGACGACGCGTTCTCCTCCTCGATGCGCTTCGACCTGTCGGAGCTGGAGGGCCTGGAGGACCTCTGAGGTAGTCGTTCCGGGTGGTCTCCCCCGCGTACGCGTGCCGCCCGGGCCCCAAGGGCTAGGCTCGCGCCGAAAGCGTCCTTAACGACCGGGAGACCCCACCCCATGGCCAAGAAGCGCCGCCCCCAGACCAAGGCCGCCAAGCCGCAGCCCGCCGACGGTGAGATCCCCGTCGTCGGCGCCCGCGAGCCCTGCCCCTGCGGATCCGGCCGCCGCTACAAGGCCTGCCACGGGCGTGCCGCCGCGCAGGCGGTGACCGAGCTGGTGCGCCGCCCGTTCGAGGGGCTGCCCGGGGAGTGCGACTGGGTGGCGCTGCGCGAGCTGGTTCCGGCCGCGACGGTGCCGCTGAAGCTGAAGGAGGAGCTGCCGGGGGACGTCCCCTCGGTGACGCTGGCCACCGTCCTGCCGATGGCCTGGCCCGCGCTGCGCCGTGACAACGGTGCCGTGCTGCTGGGCGTGCAGAACGACACCCCCTCCGGCGACCTCAGCCGCGATCTGGCCGATGTGCTGCGGCGGGCCCTGACGGCGGAGCCGGGCACCCCGGTGGCCGCCGAGCGCATCCCCGCCGACGCCCCGCGCCTGCAGGACCTGCTGGACCCCGACGCGCCCTTCGTGCCCGAGGTGCACAGCGGCTTCGAGTTCTGGGTGGAGGACGCCGGCAACCAGAGCCCGGAGGTCGCCGCCTCGCTGGAACGCGCCAATTCGGCCGCCCTGCCCACCGCCCGGCTGGAGGGGGTGGAGGCGGCCTACTGGTGCGAGACCCCGGAGAAGAACCATCTGCGCTGGGTCATGCCGCACCCGGAGGAGCGGCTGCTGGACGCGCTCGCCCGGCTGCACGCGGCGGGGGCGTCGTCGCTGGGCGAGGGCACGCGGCTGGTCGGCTCCTTCCGGGCGCACGGCCTGATGGTCCCGGTGTGGGATCTGCCGAGCGCGATGGGCGCGCAGGAGTGCGAGAAGCCGGCCGCGGCCTTCGCGGAACGGCTCGCCGAGGCGCTGGAGTCCACCGATCCGCTCACCGCGGAGGAGCGCCGGGCGCGCAGTGGATTCACAAATCGCCAGATCACTCTCAACTGACAGACGAATTCCGGCTGATGAGGGAAGAAAAAGGCAAGTGATTCCCATCACAGCGGGACGTACTCGCAGGTAGGAGGGCGGCCGGAAGACGTCGGTGGAATTTGCGAACGGGCCGTTACTTGTTACGGTTCTTGCAGCCCGGTCGCTGGTGCATCCCCCGTCGCCAGCGACCGGGTCTTTTCATGCCCGCACTTCCCGCATACGGGTTCGGCGTGTGCGGGCGGCCGTTCAACTCCCCGATTTCCGCGAGGGATCGGTGGTCCGGGCATCCTCTGCTCCGCCTTTGCCGTCCGCGCCCTCCCCGGCTTCACCGGCGCCCCCGGTTCCACCCCCGATTCCGCTGCCGGAGCGCAGCAGCAGCCCCTCCCCGTCCGGTGCCGCGACCTCCGCCACCGCCGTGTAGGGCCCGCCGCCCGGCGGGCTTCCCTCCACGGGCCGGTGCGGGGTGTCGCACACGCCCTCCCGGCCGCCGGCGGGCAGCTCGCAGGGAACGGTGACCGCCCGCCCGCCGGGGCCGAGCAGGCTCAGGGCGCCGTGCAGCGCCTCGCCCGTGGTGTTCCGGTGGTACATCCGCCCCCGGACGGCACCGTCCCGCGTCAGGACGCAGGTCTGCGCGCGCAGACCTCGCGGGGAGGTGGCCCAGGGGCCGCAGAAGGCCGAGGTCTCCGGCAGGTCCGCGCCGGATGCTGCGGACAGCTCGGACGGCTCGGACGGCATGGACGGCTCGGAGGGCTCGGGGGAGAGGAGCCCGTCCGGGAGGGGGAGCGGGGAGCGGTCGGGCGCGGAGCCGGTGGCGGGGCCTGTGTGTTCGGTGGCGTCCGTGACGGCCGTACGCCCGTCGCCCGGCCGCCCCTCGCCCGGTCCGGCGGTCGCGGCGGTGAGCGGCAGGGACGCCGCGAGGGCGAGCCCGGCGGCGAGCGCGGTCACACGGAGACTGGAGGCGCGCTGCCGCGGCTCGTACATGGGGTCCACCTGCAACTCGCTGGAGGGAAGGGACTCTTCGGCGGCCCGAACATACCGGGACGAAGAAGGCGTCCCGGCGGACAGACCGCCTGTTTCCCTCCAACCCCGGCGCACCGCCACCCGTACGAGTGAGCGGGGGCCGGTCCTGTGGTGACTGACCCGCGGGGCCGGGCCGGCCGGTCAGTACGCCAGCCGGCTGCCCGTGTCCGGGACGGCCGCGCTCGCCCGCACCAGCAAGTCCACCAGCGGCTCCATCCTCGGCAGCCACGGCACGCCGCCCCCGCGCAGGGTGGCGCGGGCGCCGACGCCGAGCGCGGCCGGGGGCCGCTCCCAGCGCAGCTGCCCCGCGCCGGTGCGCGACGGCGGCAGGGCCACATAGCCGCCCTCGCCGTGGAACCGCAGCGAACTGGGCACCCAGTCCTGGGCGTGGAGCAGCTCGCCCAGCTCCTCCAGGCCGTACGGCGCCACCAGCAGCGTGCAGCGGGTCGGGCTCGCGATCACCGGGCCGGTGCGCAGCCCGAGCCGGTCGAACTCCTCCAGCGCCCGGGCCCCGGCGGCCGCCGGGAGGCTCAGCGCGCAGGGAGCGCGGCCGCCGGTGGCCAGCAGCACCGGCGCGTCGGGCCGGTTGGTCCACCACCAGCGCACCATGCGCTCGTCGGTGGTGGCCGCCGGCAGTTCGGGATCGAAGGGGTGCGCGCCGGGCACCACGCAGTCGGGCCGGGGACAGGAGCAGCGTCCCCGGGGCTGCCCCGACTGGCGTGCGGTCAGGCGCCTGGACTCCCGCGGCGCCACACCGGGCAGCACGGGCCACCCCCACCGTGTCGCGCACACGAGCGCCGCGTCGCGCAGCGCCCAGCGGGTCATGCGTCGCCTTCCGAGGATCTCGCGCATCAGCGCTCGTTCCTTTCCGTAACGCCATGGATCGACAAATACGTCGACAAGCACACTGACTAAGGACTCAGCAGGACCAGAAGGCCGATCGCGGTCTTCCGGTCCCTCACACCTGTTACACCTGTGGATCTCGTGTGACCGCGCCCGGGCCTCCGGGCAGTGCGTCACCGTGCTGTTCTCCGCGGCCGTGGCCGGGGCGTTCGTGAACCGGGCGCGGATCGCGGTGTGACGGCACACACCGGACGCCGCTCGCGCTCGCCCGTACCGCCGTACCGTCCGGCGGTCCTCCGCCTGCCGTGCTCCGGTCCTCCCGGCGCGTACGAGGACGCGCCTCGTTCCACTGCGTGGGACGCACGGACTCGTCGCCGGGTTCCGCCGGAACCCGCTCGCCGCTCGCCCGCCCGGTCCCTCGTGCCGTGGGTAACCGTGTACCCACGTCAATCGTGATGACGCGCTGCCGTACCGGGAGCCAGTCGACCGCGCACCGCCTGGCACAGGGTACGTTTTCGGCCAAGCTTGTGACCACCCCCACGACGCCTCCGGATGTGCCGGGAGCAGCGAGCGGACCCGGTCCCGAAACCGGTCGGCGGGGGACATCCGCGGCCTGCCGGGGCGATGCTGGACACCCGTTACCACGGCGTGTACACCTGAAGACATTGATAGCGGAGCAGCACGACATGGGGGTTTGCGATGCTATTGACGACGCTGATCCGCACTGAGGGCAGCCGCCCATGAGCGCCCAGCAGCCGCCGAAACTGGCCGGAATCGAACCAACTTCGCCCCTTCCCCAGCACACTGTTCCGCCCGCCGCGGCCGCGCCCCACCGGCAGCCCGCCCCCTCCCCCCGGCCACCGGCTGTCGACGACCCCGCCCTCGCACGGCCCGTCGAGCGGCTCGCGGCCCTCCAGGACCGCCTCGCCGGGTGGATCTCCGACCTCACCACCCTCCACGACCTCACCGAACGACTGGTGCGCACCGACACCCTGGAGAGCGCGGTGCACGAGGCGCTGCGCGCCGGAGCCGCCCTGGTCGGCGCCCGGCGCGGGCTGATCGCGCTGGAGCCCGCCGACGGGCTCGGCCCCGACACCACCGTCGGACTCGGCCTGGGAGCGGCGGATCTCGGCCACATCGAGACCCTCCCGCGCGACTCGGCCTCCCATGCCCGCCTCCTAGACGGGCTCCCCGGGGCCGGTGCCGGATCCGGTGCCGGGGCCGGCAGCGGATCCGCTGCCGGGGGCACGGGCCCCGGCGGCCTCCGGGAGATCACCCACCCCCACATCGCCCGCGACGAGGACCTCGACCCCCGCCACCGCGAGGTCGCCGCCCGCCTCGGCTACGCCGCCAGCCACGCCGTCCCCCTGACCGCGCGGAGCACCGGGCGGCTGGGCGCCGCCGTCTGGCTCTACGACGAGCCCGCGCGGCCCACCGAGCGCCAGCGCCATCTGCTCGGCCTGTACGTGCGGCATGCCGCCGAGCACATCGCACGCCAGGTCGACCTCACCCGCGCCCGCTCGGCCGTGGACACCGTGCGCGAGGGGCTGCTGCCCGCCCGACTGCCGCGGGTGCCGGGGGTGCGACTGGCGGTGCGGCACCGCACCGGCCCGCGCGGCGGCGGCGACTGGTACGACGTACTGCCGCTGCCCGAGGGCGCGCTGGGGCTGAGCGTGGGCGGGGTCACCGGATCCGGCCCGGACGCGGTGGCCGCGATGGGGCGGCTGCGGGCCTCGATGCGGGCGTACGCGGTGATGGAGGGCGAGGACCCGGTCGCGGTCCTGTCCGACCTGGAGCTGCTGCTGCGGCTGACCGAGCCGGCCCGGTCGGCGACCGCGCTGTTCGGGTACGCCGAGCGGACACCGCCGGCCCGGGGCGGTCCGCGGGCCGGCACCAGGGTCGTGCTGGCCGGGGCCGGGCACTGCCCGCCGCTGATCGTCGGCCCGGAGCGCACCGAGGTCGTCGAGACCGCGCTCTCCGCGCCGCTGGGCATGCTCGCCTGCTGGGAGGCGCCCAGCGTCGAGGTGGACCTGGCGCCCGGGGAAACGCTCCTGCTCTACAGCGACGGCCTGCTGCACCGCACCGGCGAACCGCTGGACCGCGCCTTCGCCCGGCTCCGGGCCGCGGCCGTCGCCGCCGCCCCGGCCGTACGCGCCGACCCCGACGCGCTGCTGGACCACCTGCTGCGCACGGTGCTGCCCGGCGGGCGGGACGGTGCGGGCGGTGGCGACGGGGACGCTCAGGGCGCCTCGGGCTCCGAGGACGCCGAGGACGTCGTGCTGCTGGCCGCCCGCTTCTGAACTCCGCCCGCGGTCCCGCCCGCGACCCCGTTCGCGGACACTGCTCACAGGCTCTGCCCGCACCTCTGTCCACAGGCCCCGGCCGCCCTCGGCGGGCCGGACCTACGATGGGAGTCGGCCCGCACCCGGCCCACACCACCAGCAGGAGGAGGCAGCGACGTGGCTGACCAGCAGACGCCGGAGATCCCGGAGGAGCAGGGCGAACCCACCTCGGAGGAGCCGATCAAGCAGCGGAAGAACGGCCTGTACCCGGGCGTCTCCGACGAGCTCGCCGAGAACATGAAGTCCGGCTGGGCGGACACCGAGCTGCGCGACCTCGACCCCGTCCCGCAGGCCGCGCACACCGCCGAGCGGCGCGCGCGGCTCTCCGCCCGCTTCCCCGGCGAGCGCCTGGTGGTCCCCGCGGGCAACCTCAGGACCCGCTCGAACGACACCGAGTACCCCTTCCGCTCCTCCGTCGAGTACGCCTACCTCACCGGCAACCAGACCGAGGACGGCGTCCTGGTCATGGAGCCGAGGGCGGACGGCGGCCACGACGGCGTCCTGTACCTGCTGCCCCGCTCCGACCGCGGCAACGGCGAGTTCTGGCTGGACGGCCAGGGCGAGCTGTGGGTGGGCCGCCGCGACAGCCTCACCGAGGCCGAGAAGCTCTACGGCATGCCCTGCCGGGACGTGCGCACCGTCGCCGACGTGCTGCGCGAGGCCTCCGGCGACGTGCGCGTGGTGCGCGGCCACGACGCGGGCGTCGAGGCCGCCCTCGCCGACAAGACCACCGCCGAGCGCGACGAGGCGCTGCGGGTCTTCCTCTCCGAGATGCGTCTGGTCAAGGACGACTTCGAGATCGGCGAGCTGCAGAAGGCCGTCGACTCCACCGTGCGCGGCTTCGAGGACGTCGTCCGCGTGCTCGACAAGGCGCAGGCCACCTCCGAGCGCTACATCGAGGGCACCTTCTTCCTGCGCGCCCGTGTGGAGGGCAACGACGTCGGCTACGGCTCGATCTGCGCCTCCGGGCCTCACGCGACCACCCTGCACTGGGTGCGCAACGACGGCCCCGTCCGCTCCGGAGACCTGCTGCTGCTGGACGCCGGCGTGGAGACCCACACCCTCTACACCGCCGACGTCACCCGCACCATGCCGGTCGACGGCCGCTTCACCGACCTCCAGCGCAAGATCTACGACGCCGTGTACGACGCGCAGGAGGCGGGCATCGCGGCGGTGAAGCCGGGCGCGAAGTACCTGGACTTCCACCACGCCGCGCAGCGCGTGCTGGCGGAGCGGCTGGTGGAGTGGGGCCTGGTGGAGGGCCCGGTCGAGCGGGTCCTGGAGCTGGGCCTCCAGCGCCGCTGGACGCTGCACGGCACCGGCCACATGCTCGGCATGGACGTCCACGACTGCGCCGCCGCGCGCCGCGAGACGTACGCCGAGGGCACGCTGGAGCCGGGCATGTGCCTGACGGTGGAGCCGGGCCTGTACTTCCAGCCGGACGACCTGACGGTGCCCGAGGAGTACCGGGGCATCGGCGTGCGCATCGAGGACGACATCCTCGTCACCGAGGACGGCAACCGGAACCTCTCCGCGGCGCTGCCGCGCCGCTCGGACGAGGTCGAGGAGTGGATGGCGCGCCTGCGGGGCTGACACCCCGGATGCCCCTGCCACGGCGCGCGGGGCTGACGTCCTGCCACGGGACAGGGCACGGGACAGAGCGGGGGCCCGGCCGCGGAATCGGCCGGGCCCGCGCTCAGGAAGCCCTCAGCAGCGAGTCCTCCCGCCACTTGAGGAGCTTGTCGAAGCAGACCATGGCGCCGTCCCCCGGACGGTTGCGGAAGTCGACGTGATCGGCGAGTGCCTCGATCAGGAACAGGCCCCGGCCGTGCTCGTCGGTGTGGACCCCGTCGCGCGCCTCCTCGCGGAACCCGTCGCGGGCCGGGCCCGCGCTCCTGGCGAACAGGGGCCCGAAGGCGGTCGCCGTGTCGAGGTCCGCCGCGGTGTTCGTACCGACGGCTTCGGCGGCCGTACCGGCCGCCGTGTCGGCGGGCTCGGCGCGGGGCGCGCCGCGGTACCCGTCCACGAAGCCCGGCCCGTGATCGGTCACCTCGATGCGGCACATATCGTCATCGATGTACGCCGTCACGTGGTACTCACCGGCGCCCGCCGGCCCCCCGCCCCCCGGACCGCCGTGCTCGACCGCGTTCGCACAGGCCTCCGAGAGCGCGATCGACAGGTCGTAGGAGACGTCGGGGTCGACCCCGGCCGTCTCCATCGCCCCGAGCAGGAGCCGCCGGGCGAGCGGGACGCTCGCAGCCTCACGCCGCAAGTGGAGAGACCACCAGATGCTCATGCTCAGCCTCCTGGCCGCGGCTCGACATACGCATACGTATTGCCCGGGGCGGCGGCGGTAAGCACGGCGGCGGCACGCTACCCCTCATTCGGCGGACCCGATGAGTTCCGCAATGTACGGAAAATGTACGAGGTGATCCCCTCGTCCGGTTGTCAACCGCGTTGTGAGGGTGCCCCGTGTCGCCGCCGAACGGGTGATGAGATGATGGCCCGGCCATGAGAGCCCCCGTCGCGCGTGCCGCCGCCGACCTGCGACTGCTGCGGGCCGCGGTGTTCGCCGCGGTCTGCGTCACGCTGTCCGCGGCCGGTCACGTGTCCGCCGCCGGGCAGTCCCTGTCGGTGTGGGCGCTCCTGGCCGGCTTCGCGGCCGTGCTCGCCACCGCCGTGCCGCTGGCCGGACGCGAGCGCTCGCTGCCGGGCATCGCGGCGCTGCTGGCCCTGGGGCAGGTCGCTCTGCACTTCCTCTTCTCCTGCGGCCAGGCCGCGCACACGGTCCAGGCCCCGGCCGCCCCGGACCGGGGCGACGGCGGGGTGTTCGCGCTGGCCGGGCGGCTGCTGTGCAACGACCGGGCCGCCGCCACCCTGAGCGAGGCCGAGGCCCGGCGCATCGTCGCGGACGCCGGGCTCTCCGGAGCCCTCCCCGGCGGCCACGCCGCCGCGGGGCACACCGCCGCGGGCGCCGCCGACTCGGTGGCCGGTGCGACGGCCGGCACGGTGGCCGGCAGCGCGGCCGACTGCCTGCGGTACGCCGTGAACTCCGCCCTGTCGCTGCTCTCCGCCCCCATGCTGCTCGGCCATCTGCTGGCCGCGCTCGCCATGGGCTGGCTGCTGCGCCGGGGCGACGCCGCGCTGTGGCGGCTGGTGAGGCTGTCGGCCCACTTCGCCGACGGGCTCGACGGGCTCCACGGATTCACCGGCGGACTCTGCGGGCTGCTCGTACGCGCCCTGCGCACCGCGCTGCGCCGTGTACGAGCCCTGCTGCGCGGGCTGCTGCCCGAGGCCGCCGTGCCCGTGCGCGCCCCGCGCGCGGACGCGGCCCGCGGTCCGGTGCCGCCCGCGTCCCTGCTGCCGGCGCACTCGGTGATCAGGCGCGGGCCGCCCGCCGCCGCGCGGGATCTGACCCTCGCGGCCTGAAGCGCACGCTCCCCGCGCCCCCGAGCACGGGTGGGGTGCGCCTGCCGCCGCGCACCATGCCCGGGCTCGTCCGGCCGGGAGGCGCAGCGCGCCTCCCCGACCCAAGTGCGGTCGCGGCCGGAGAGCGTCCCATGCCTGATGAGGAGTGTCCTTCAGCATGCAGTCCCAGACACCGGTCACCAAGCCGTCCGCCCCCGTGCCGTCCGCCGTGCCGTCCGTCCGCCGTCTCGCCGCGGCCGGCGCCGTCGCGGCCGCCCTGGCCCTCGCCGCCGCCGGACCGGCCGCCGCCCACATCTCCGTCAACCCCGGCGAGGCCGAGCAGGGCGGCTACACGACGATCGACGTCAAGGTCCCCAACGAGCGGGACAACGCCTCCACCGTCAAGGTGGAGGTCACCTTCCCCGCCGACCACCCGCTCGCCTCGGTGATGCCCCAGCCGGTACCGGGCTGGAAGGTGAAGGTGACGAAGACCGAGCCGGCCGAGCCCGTGGAGGCACACGGCCGGAAGCTCACCGAGGTCCCCTCCAAGATCACCTGGACGGAGACCGGCGGCGGCATCGAGCCGGGCACCTTCCAGCAGTTCCCCGTCTCCGTCGGGAAGCTCCCCGAGGACACCGACCGGCTCGTCCTCAAGGCCGTCCAGACGTACAGCAACGACGAGGTCGTGCGCTGGATCGAGGAGCCGCCCGCCGAGGGAGAGGGGGGCGAGGAGCCGGAGCACCCGGCGCCCGTGCTGAACCTTGTCCCGCCCTCCGGGGGCGGCCACGGCGGTGACGCGGACGCCGCCGACCGGACCACCACCGAGACCACCGCCCAGGGTGAGACCCGGAGCGAGGCGGGCGGCGCATCGGACTCCTCCGACACCACCGCCCGCGTCCTCGCCGTCACCGGCATCGCCGTCGGAGCTGCCGGCGTCGCCTTCGGCGTCCTGGCCGGACGCCGCCGCACCACCTCCTGACGCCCGGCCGCGGACCCGGAGGGCCCGCCCGCACCGGCGGCCCCTTCCGGGTCCGCGGCCACGGCCCACCACCTCAAGCGCCACCGCAAGCACCACCGCAGACCGCAAGGAAGAAAGAACCCTCATGCACCCCACTCCGCGCCGCCACCCCCGGCGCACCCGCCGCGCCCTCGGACTCGCCCTGGCCGCCGTGCTGCTCACCACCGGCACCGCCGCCTGCGGCGCCTCCGGCGACGACGGCACCGGCACCTCCGGCAACGCCCCGGCCTCCGCCGACGCGGGAACCGGCCCCAAGCAGGGCGTCGTCCTGGACACCCCCTTCGACAAGCCGGAGCTGGTCCTCACCGACACCGACGGCGAGACCTACGACCTGGCCGAGGAGACCGAGGGCCACCCGACCCTGATCTACTTCGGCTACACCCACTGCCCCGACGTGTGCCCCCTGACGATGAGCAACATCGCCGTCGCCAAGTCCAAGCTGCCCGAGGCCGAGCAGGAGAAGCTGCGGGTCGTCTTCGTCACCTCCGACCCCGAGCGCGACACCCCCGAGTCGCTCGGCCGGTGGCTGCGCGCCCAGGACCCCGACTTCATCGGGCTCACCGGCGACTTCGACAAGATCCAGGCCGGCGCCCGGTCCCTGGGCATCTCCCTGGAGCCGCCGGTCGAGGACGAGAACGGCGACATCGTCTCCTCCCACGGCACCCAGGTCCTGGCCTTCCTGCCGAAGGACGACCGGGCGCACGTCCTCTACACCGAGGACGTGCCCGTCGAGACCTACGAGAAGGACCTGCCCGCGCTCGCCCAGGGGAAGCTGCCGTGAACCGCCGAGCCCACCGAACCTGCCGCCCCGCCCGCCGGTCCCCCGGACTCGCCCTGGCCGCCGTGCTGCTGACCGCGGGCACCGCCGCCTGCGGCGCCTCCCCGGGCCCGGAGCTGAGCGTGGAGGGCGCCTACGTGCCCGAACCGGTCACCGCCGACCGGGCGGGCGGCTTCCTGGTCGTCCGCAACGACGGCGACACCGCCGACCGGCTCGTCTCGGCCGCCAGCGACATCTCCGACGACGTGCAGATCCACGAGACCGCCGGCGGGCGGATGCGGCGGGTGGACTCCCTGACCGTGCCCGCCAACGGCACGCTTGAGCTCAGCCGGGGCGGCAACCACCTGATGTTCATGGACCTGGAGCACAAGCCCGCCGAGGGCGAGAAGGTCTCGGTGGAACTGCGCTTCGAGAAGTCCGACCCGATCACCGTCGAGGTCCCGGTCGAGGCCGTCAACCACGTCCCCGACGCCTCCGGGCACACCGAGCACTCCGAAGAGTGAGGCAGGTAACCCCCTCATGACCACCACCGCCCCCCGCGCCCTGCGACGGCCGTCCGTCCGGCCCGGCCCGGTCGGCCCGCGCAGGCTGCCCGGCGTGCGCAGGCTGCCCGGCGTGCTCGGTCTGCTCGGCCTGCTGTCGGCGCTGCTGCTCGGCGGCGCCGCGCCGGCCGCCGCGCACGCCACGCTGACCGGCAGCGACCCGGCGCGGGGAGCGGTGGTGGAACGGGCTCCCCGGCAGGTGACGCTCACCTTCTCCGAGAGCGTCTCCCTGGCGGACGGCGCCATCCGCGTCCTGGCGCCCGACGGCGGGCGCGCGGACACCGGCCGGGTGCGGGACCTCTCCGGCGGCGGCGAGGTCCGCCACGGCACCGGGCTGCGCGACGGGCTGCCCGACGGCACCTACACCGTCGTCTGGAAGGCGGTCTCGGCCGACAGCCACCCCATCTCCGGCGCTTTCACCTTCTCCGTGGGCGCCCCCTCGCGGACCTCCGCCGCCGTGCCGGACGAGGAGCCGGGCGGCGGCGCGGTCGGTGTACTCCACGGCATCGCCCGCTACGCCGCGTACACCGGCTTCGTACTGCTCGTCGGCGGGTCGGCCTTCGTCCTCGGCTGCCTGCCCGCCGCCGCCCGGGCGCGGGCGGTACGGCGCCTGGTGGTGGGCGGCTGGGTCACGCTGACCGCCGCCACCGTCGCGGCGCTGCTGCTGCGCGTCCCGTACACCGGCGCGGGCGGGCCGGGCGACATGCTCGACACGGGCGCGCTGCGCACGGTGCTGGAGACCAGGACGGGTACGGCGCTGGTGTCCCGGCTGCTGCTGCTCGCGGCGGCGGGGCTGTTCGTCTCGCTGCTGTTCGGGGCGTACGCCCGGCGGAGCGGCGGGGAGCGGGACGGGGGCGGCCGGCGCGGCCGCCGGGGCCTGGTCATCGGGCTGCCGGTGGGTGGCGCGGCCGTCGCCGTGGGGCTCGCCGCGACCTGGGCCGCGGCCGAGCACGCCTCGACCGGCCCCCAGACCGCCGTGGCGGTGCCGGCCGACATCGTGCACCTGCTCGCCGTCGCCGTCTGGCTGGGCGGTCTGGCGGCGCTGCTCGCCGCACTGCGGTGGGGGCCCGCGGTGGGTGGGGAGGCGGTGCGCCGCTTCTCGCGGACCGCGCTCGGCTGCGTGGCCGTCCTCGCCGCCACCGGCCTCTACCAGTCCTGGCGGCAGGTCGGCGGCTGGGAGGCGCTGACCTCCACCTCGTACGGGCGGCTGCTGCTGGTCAAGATCGCGCTGGTGGCGCTGCTGCTCGGGGCCGCCCGGTTCTCCCGCCGCCACACCGCCTCGCCGGCGGACGCGCCCGGGGAACAGCCCGTCCCCGAACCGGTGTCCGTTCCCGAGCCGGTGTCCATCCCCGAACCGGGCCCGGACGTCACCCCCGAGCGCGCCGCGCAGCTCGCCCGCCAGCGCGCCGCGGTCGAGACCGCGCGCCGCAGGCGGGAACGCGACGCCGACCCGGCACGCGCCGGGCTGCGGCGCTCGGTGCTCGCCGAGGCGGCCGTCGCGGCCGCCGTCCTCGCCGTGACGACCCTGCTCACCGCGGCCGAGCCCGCCCGTACCGCCGTGGCGTCCGAGGCGTCGTCCGGTACGGCGTCCAAGGCCGCCGCCGAGCAGGGGCAGGGCGGGTCCGGTTCCGAGCGCTGCGGGCCGCTGGTCGTCACCGTCCCCTTCGACACCGGCGGCCCGGACGGCGCGGGCCGGGCCCAGCTCCTGCTGGAACCGGGCAGGAGCGGCGGCAACTCCCTGCTGGTGCGCACCGCCACCGTCGGCGGCGAGCCCCTGGACGCACCCGAGGTCCGGGTCGCCTTCACCCTCCCCGCCCGGGACGTCGGCCCGCTGGCCGTCACCCTGGAACGGACCGGCGAGGGCCGCTGGTCCGCCTCCGGGCTCCAGCTCCCCCTGCCCGGCACCTGGGAGGCCGCCGTGACCGTGCGGACCTCCGACATCGACCAGGTGACCGAGCGGAAGACCTTCGAACTCGACTGACCGGCGCCCGCCGCCACCCGCCCCCGTACCACCCGACGACCGAGCACCGAGCACCACCCGAGAACCGAGACTGGGCAGCGATGAGACACCACCCCGACAACGGCACCGGAACCGACGACGGCACCGACACAGGCACCGGTCCCGAGCAGTCCAACGGCCCCCGCCCCGGCCCCTCCCGCCGCCGTCTGCTCGGCGCCGCGGGCGCGGCCGGCGCCGCCGGGCTGGCGCTCGGCGCGGCGGGCGGCGCCCTGGGCACGGCCGCCGCCACCGAGCAGCCCACCGCCCTGTCCACGGTCGGCAGCAGCCGCGTCCCCTTCCGCGGCGACCACCAGCCGGGCATCACCGAGCCCGCGCAGGCGCACGGGCACCTCCTCGCCCTCGACCTGGCGCCGGGCGCCGGGCGGAAGGAGGCGGCCGCGCTGCTGCGCCGCTGGACGCGGACGGCCGAGGCGCTGATGGCGGGCGAGGAGCCCGCCGCCCGGCTGCACGACACCGGCATCGCGCTGGACGCCGGACCGTCCTCCCTCACCGTCACCTTCGGTTTCGGCCGCACCTTCTTCGACCGCACGGGCCTGGCCGCCAGCCGCCCGTCCGCCCTCGCCCCGCTGCCCCCGTTCTCGGCCGACGAGCTGGACGCCAGGCGCTCCGACGGCGACCTGTGGGTGCAGATCGGCGCCGACGACGCGCTGGTCGCCTTCCACGCGCTGCGCACCCTCCAGCGCGAGGCGGACGGCACCGCCCGGGTGCGCTGGCAGATGAACGGCTTCAACCGCTCCCCGGGCGCCACCGCCTCCCCCCGCACCGCCCGCAACCTGATGGGCCAGATCGACGGCACCAACAACCCGAAGGAGTCGGACGAGGACTTCGGGCGGCGCGTCTTCGTGCCCGCCGGCGGCGACCCGGAGTGGATGGCGGGCGGCTCGTACGCGGTGGTGCGGCGGATCCGGATGCTGCTGGACGACTGGGAGCGCGTCCCGCTCGGCGAGCAGGAGAAGGTGATGGGCCGCCGCAAGTCCGACGGCGCCCCGCTGTCGGGCGGCTCCGAGACCACCCCGGTGGACCTGGACAAGCGCGGCCCGGACGGCGACCTGGCCATCGCCGCCGACGCACACGTACGGGTGACGGCGCCCGCGTCCAACGGCGGCGCGGCGATGCTGCGGCGCTCCTTCTCCTACCACGACGGCTTCCGCGACGACGGGGCGCCGGACGCCGGGCTGCTGTTCGTCGCCTGGCAGGCGGACCCGGTGCGGGGCTTCGTGCCCGTGCAGCGCAAGCTCGACCGGGGGGACGCCCTGTCCCGCTTCATCCGGCACGAGGCGAGCGCGCTGTTCGCGGTGCCGGGCGGCGCGCGCGAGGGCGAGTACGTCGGCCAGCGCCTGCTCGAAGGCTGAGACCGCGGGCTGCCCGTCACCCGGCCGGACTACTGTGGACGGCATGTCACCCGCGAGCCGCTACACCTACCTGGGCCCCGAGGGCACCTTCACCGAGGCCGCGCTCCGCACCCTCCCGGAGGCGGCCACGCGCGAGCTGGTGCCGATGGTGTCGGTGCCCGCCGCGCTGGACGCCGTGCGCAACGGGGAGGCGGGCGGCTCCCTGGTGCCGATCGAGAACTCGGTGGAGGGCGGGGTCACCGCGACCCTGGACGAGCTGGCCACCGGCCGGCCGCTGATGATCTACCGCGAGGTGCTGCTGCCGATCGCCTTCGCGCTGCTGGTGCGGCCGGGCACCGCGCTGGAGGCGGTCAAGACGGTGACCGGGCACCCGGTCGCCCAGCCGCAGGTGCGCCGCTGGCTGGCGGAGCACCTGCCCGGGGCCCTGTGGGAGTCGGCGGCCTCCAACGCCGACGGTGCCCGGCTGGTGCAGGAGGGCCGGTACGACGCGGCCTTCGCGGGCGAGTTCGCGGCGGCGACGTACGGTCTGGAGCCGCTGGTGACCGGCATCCACGACGCGGAGAACGCCGCCACGCGCTTCGTGCTGGTCGGCCGGCCGGGGCGGCCCGCGGCGCGGACGGGGGCGGACAAGACCTCGGTGGTGCTGTGGCTCGGCGACGACCACCCGGGCGCGCTGCTGGAGCTGCTCCAGGAGTTCGCGGTGCGGGGCGTGAACCTGGTGCGGATCGAGTCGCGGCCGACCGGTGAGGGCATCGGCCGGTACTGCTTCTCGGTGGACGCCGAGGGGCACATCTCCGACCGGCGGGTGGGCGAGGCGCTGATGGGGCTGCGCCGCATCTGCCCGAAGGTGCGCTTCCTGGGGTCGTATCCGCGGGCGGGCGTGGAGCCGTCGCAGACCACACCGCTGCGGCGGGGGACGACGGACGACGAGTTCGCGGAGGCGGCGGACTGGCTGGCGCGCTGCGTCGACGGCCGCGCCTGAGGGCGTGCGGCACCGCGCGGAAGTTATCCACAGGGCCGGTGGCCATCCTGTGTACAACGCGGAACAGCTGAACGGACATCACGGACAAAAGCCCTGAATCTCTCTTCTCTTTTCATAACCCCTCAGAAACTCAGCATCCGCTCAATTCGATTGATCGACACCCGAGAGGGTGGCATTTCCATCCGAAAAGGCGTGCAGGAGATGCGGGAGAGGGGAATCGATGGGCGAGCGCGAATCCCGTACGCGCGCCCCCTCCGTCTTCCACAGGGTTTTCATAGCCCCTGTGGAAAACTCGGCGGTATCCCCCGAGGCTGTGGATAACAATCGCCTCTCCCCCCGGTCGAACCCCGGTCGAGCCCCGGTCGAGCCCCGGTCGAGCCCCCGACAGGACCCGGTCGAGCCCCCGTCCGGTCTCGCGCACACCGCCCCGCACACGCCCTTCCGCGCGCCTCCGCCCCCTCCCTTCCACTTCCGTCCACCTCCACACCCGCGCGCCCCTCTGTACGGTGACAGCGGGAATTCCCTTGACGGCTCGCCGCTCCCATTCCGTTCCCCTTCTCCTCCCATTCCGCCACGGAAGACAAAAGCCGCATAACGCCACGTACCGCCATATCGGGTCGAGCGGGCCGCGCGCCCCCGGTACTCTGACGGCGTGATTGACCTTCGCCTGCTCCGTGAGGACCCCGACCGTGTGCGCGCCTCCCAGCGCGCCCGTGGAGAGGACGTCGGCCTCGTCGACGCCCTGCTCTCCGCCGACGAGCGGCGCAGGTCGTCCGGCGTCCGCTTCGACGAACTGCGCGCCGAGCAGAAGCAGCTCGGCAAGCTGATCCCGAAGGCCGCCGGCGAGGAGAAGGCCGAACTGCTGAAGCGGGCCGGCGAGCTGTCCGCCGCGGTCAAGGCCGCCGACGCCGAGCGCGACGAGGCCGAGGCCGAGGCGCAGCGCCTCCTTCTCCAGCTCGGCAACCTCGTCCACCCCGAGGTCCCCGTCGGCGGCGAGGACGACTTCACCGTCCGCGAGACGCACGGCACCCCGCGCGACTTCGGCGCCGAGGGCTTCGAGCCGAAGGACCACCTGGAGCTCGGCCAGGCACTCGGCGCGATCGACGTCGAGCGCGGCGCCAAGGTCTCCGGATCGCGCTTCTACTACCTCACCGGCGTCGGCGCCCTGCTGGAGCTGGCCCTGGTCAACGCCGCGATCGCGCAGGCCACCGAGGCCGGCTTCATCCCGATGCTCACCCCCGCGCTGGTCAAGCCGCGCGCCATGGAGGGCACCGGCTTCCTCGGCCAGGCCGCCGAGAACGTCTACCACCTGGAGAAGGACGACTACTACCTCGTCGGCACCTCCGAGGTACCGCTCGCCGGCTACCACATGGACGAGATCGTCGAGGCGGACAAGCTCCCGCTGCGCTACGCGGGCTTCTCCCCCTGCTTCCGCCGCGAGGCCGGCTCGTACGGCAAGGACACCCGCGGCATCTTCCGCGTCCACCAGTTCGACAAGGTGGAGATGTTCTCCTACGTGACCCCCGAGGAGGCCGAGGCCGAGCACGCCCGGCTCCTGGAGTGGGAGAAGCAGTGGCTGACCGGCCTCGAGCTGCCGTTCCGGGTGATCGACGTGGCCACCGGCGACCTGGGCGCCTCCGCCTCGCGGAAGTTCGACTGCGAGGCGTGGATCCCCACCCAGGGCAAGTACCGCGAGCTGACCTCGGCGTCGAACTGCGACGAGTTCCAGGCCCGCCGGCTGTCCATCCGGATGCGCCGGGACAAGAAGGTGCGCCCGCTGGCCACCCTCAACGGCACGCTGTGCGCGGTGCCCCGCACCATCGTGGCCCTGCTGGAGAACCACCAGCAGGCCGACGGATCGGTCCGCGTGCCCGAGGTGCTGCGCCCCTACCTCGGCGGGCGCGAGGTGCTGGAGCCCGTGTCCCGGTGAGCACCGCAGCGCCGGGCTTCCCCTTCCGGCTGGTCGCCACCGACCTCGACGGCACGCTGCTGCGCAGCGACGACACCGTCTCGGCGCGCACCCGCGACGCGCTCGCCGCCGCCACGGCGGCGGGCGCCGCGCACATCGTGGTGACCGGCCGCGCCGTTCCCTGGACCCGGCACGTCCTGGACGAGCTGGGTTACGACGGTCTGGCCGTCTGCGGGCAGGGCGCGCAGGTCTACCACGCGGGCGAGCACCGGCTGCTGACCTCCGTCACGCTCGACCGGCAGCAGGCCCGGCTGGCGGTGGAGAAGATCGAGACGGAGACCGGTCCGCTGGCCCTGGCCGCCTCCCGGGACGGGCTGGACGGCGAGGTGCTGCTCGGGCCCGGCTACCGGCCGGTCGGCGAGGAACTCCCCGCCGTCGCCGGGGCCGACCCGGACGAGCTGTGGGCCGAGCCCCTGAACAAGCTGTACATCCAGCACCCCGGGCTGGACGACGACGCGCTGGCCGACACCGCCCGGCGGATCGCGGGCGATCTGGTGAGCGTGGTGATGGCGGGCGAGGGCGTCGTGGAACTGCTGCCGCTGGGGCTGTCCAAGGCCCGCGGGCTGTCGATCGCCGCGCGCCGCCTGGGCCGTTCGGCCACCACCACGATCGCCTTCGGCGACATGCCCAACGACGTCCCCATGTTCGCCTGGGCCGCCCACGGCGTCGCCATGGCCGACGCTCACCCGGAACTGCTCGCGGTGGCCGACGAGGTGACCGCGTCCAACGACGAGGACGGCATCGCGGTCGTGCTGGAGCGGCTGCTCGCCGGTATGTGAGCCGGCGCCCTGCGGCCCGGCACCTGTGAACGGCGCCCCGTGAGCGGGCGCCCGGCTCAGTCCGCCGGTGCCGGGCCCTCGCTGGTGCCCTCCAGCACCGCCCGGCATATCTCGTGGAGGTGCCGGGTCTGCTCGGGTGTGAGGTGGTCGAACAGGGAGAGCCGGACCTGCTCCACATGGCCGGGGGCGATGGCCTCCAGCTCGGCCAGCCCCTCGTCGGTCAGCGTGGCCAGGGTGGTGCGGTGGTCGGCGGGGTGCTGGCACCGGCTGACCCACCCCTTGGCCTCCAGCCGGGCGACCGCGTGGGAGAGCCTGCTGGCGGAGGAGCGGGTGGTCCGGGCGAGCCGGCTCATGGTGAGGGTGCGATCGGGCGCCTCGGAGAGCATGGCCAGGATCTGGTAGTACGCCAGCGGCATCCCGGCGTCGCGCTGCAACTGCCGGTCCAGCTCCTCGCGTACGCGCTGGGTGGCGGCCAGGAACGCCCGCCAGGTCCGCTGCTCGTCGTCGTCCAGCCACCGTGTCGTGCCCATGTTTCCAGCGTACGAGGCCGGAGGGCGTTGCCCTCCGGCCTCATGCGTCCGGTATCCGGTGTTCGGCGTCTGGTATCCGGCGTTCGGCGGTCGGTCACTCCTCGCCGGCGAGGGTGAGGGTGCGCAGCTTCCGCCCGGCGTACCAGGCGCCGGCGACGGTCACCGCGGCCAGCAGCACCGCGGCGACCGGCAGTCCGACGTCGGAGGCGATGCCCGCGCCCGGCGCGGTCTTCTCGGCCAGCGCCAGGGCCCACTGCTGGACGCTGAGAGTCCGGGCGCCGGGGACGAGGCTGCCGATGAGCGCCTCCCAGATCAGGGCGTAGACCAGGCCGAAGACGACGGCCTGCCGGCTGACCGTGCCCAGCAGCAGGAAGAGCGCGCTGTAGGCGACGGAGGCGGCGACCGCGGCGACGGCGTAGGCGACGGCGATCTGCTGGCTGTTGCCGTTGAGGACGAACCCGGCGATCAGCATGGGGACGGCGGAGAACACCATGGTGACGCCGACGGCGACGGTCAGCTTGGTGAGGATGATCGTCGGCCGCTTCAGCGGCTTGGCCAGCAGGTAGACGATCGAGCCGTCATCGATCTCCGGGCCGATCGCGCCGGTCCCGGCGATCACGCCGATCAGCGGGACCATGGTGGCCAGCGCGAAGCCGCCGAGCACCTGGTCGGCGACGGCGTCGTCGGCGCCGACCAGCAGGCGGACCGCGACGGAGATCATGATCAGTACGGCGGGCAAAACGAACAGGATCAGCGCCCGGCGGCGGCCGAGCAGGGCCCGGTAGGTGAGCCGGGCGACCGTGGGGTCGTACATCGGTGTGTGGCTCCTTGGTTCTCAGGCGGTCTCGGGATCCTCGGCGGCCCGGTCGTTCTCAGGCCGTGACGAGGTAGGAGAAGACGCTCTCCAGGGACTCGTCCGAGGGCGAGACCGTGAGGAGCCGGATCCCGTGCTCGCGGGCGATGCGCGGGAGCTGCTCGGTGAAGCGGGTGAAGTCGATCGCCTGGACGCGCAGGGCCCGCTCGGACCAGTCGAGTTCGATGCCCGCCGTGCTGGGGTCGGCGATCAGGGCGGCGGCCAGCGCGCGGTCGTCGCTGGAGCGCACCAGATAGCGGTGGGGGCGGTCGGTCATCAGCCGGCGGATGCGCCGGAAGTCGCCGGAGGCCGCGTGCCGTCCCGCGACGATCACCTCGATGTGGGAGGCGAGCTGCTCGACCTCCTCCAGGATGTGGGAGGAGAACAGCACCGTGCGGCCCTCGGCGCCCATCCGCCGCAGCAGCTCCATCAGCTGCATGCGCTGGCGCGGGTCCATGCCGTTGAACGGCTCGTCCAGCAGCAGCACGGACGGGTCGTGGACGAGCGCGGAGGCCATCTTCACACGCTGCCGCATGCCCTTGCTGTAGGTGGAGACCTTCCGGTCCTGGGCGTACTCCATCTCCACGGTGGCCAGGGCCCGCCGCGCGGCCCCGCCCGCGTCGGACAGGCCGTGCAGCTCGGCGTTGGCCAGCACGAACTCGTGGCCGGTGAGGAAGTCGTACATCGCCTCGCGCTCGGGGACGACGCCGATCTCCCGGTAGACCTGCTCGTTGCGCCAGATCGCCGCGCCGTCGAGGGTGACGGAACCGGTGGAGGGGGCCAGGAAGCCGCCCATCATGTTGATCAGCGTGGACTTGCCCGCGCCGTTGGGGCCGAGCAGCCCGGTCACGCCCGGGCCGATGTCCATGGTCACGTCGTTGACGGCGACCACGTTGCCGAACCAGCGGGACACATGGTCGATGCGGATGGTGGTCATGGGTCAGGCCGCCTTCTCGTTCCTCGTCCGATGCTTCGCCGTCCGGAGCGTCCGCGTCCGGACCGCCGCCGTCCGGGCCCTGCGCGCCCGCGCCCCGGTCATCACAGGCCCGCCTTGCGGTAGCGGGCCATCAGCGCCGCCCAGCAGCCGGCGATCAGGGCGAGGGTGACCAGGACGTAGACGGCCGCCGCGGCGGTGCCGGGCTCGTGGAAGCCGGGGAAGCCGGAGTTGCCGCCGAGGAAGGCCGACTGGATGCCGTCCACCAGCGTGCCGGGGGAGGCCAGTCCGAGCCAGGTGACGGCGGTGGCGCTGTTCGCCTGGAACTCGGCGACCGCCTGGACGGTGGTGACCGCGAAGTAGGGGATGGTGAGCACCGCGATGACCGCGGCGACGCCGAAGCCCCGGCGCGGGGTGAGGGCCGCGACCAGCAGGCCGATGCCCGCGTGGAGCACGGAGAACACCGCGGTGGAGCCGAGCCCCTGGAGGAACTGCGTGGTCTGGTCGGCGAAGCCGAGCTTCGCCAGCAGCCCGCCCGCGTACAGCACCACCAGCGGCAGGGATGTGAACAGGAACAGCGCCGCGGTCATGGCCGCGTACTTGGCCCCCACGTAGTCGGCGCGCTCGATCGGGCGCGAGAAGTACAGCGGCACGGTGCGGAAGCGCAGGTCCAGGGAGACCGACTGCGGGGCCTGGGCGGCGATGTAGAGGCCGATGACCGGCTGCATCACCAGCACGTAGTCGGTGTACCGCAGCGGCAGCTCGTCGGCGCCGGTGACGACGGTGATCGCGACCATCGCGCCCGCGGGCAGGACCATCACGGCCAGCAGGATGAACGGCAGCACCTTGGACTTCGCCGAGCGGCCCAGGCCGTACGCGCCGCGCAGGGACTGGACCAGCAGCGACCACCGGGCGTAGGAGCGGCCCAGGCGGGGGCCGTCGTAGTGGCGGTAGCCGATGTTGTGGATGCTGGCGTCCTCGCCGCGCTGGGCGGGGACGGCGGCTCCGGGATGGGTGCCGGGGTGGTTGCCCGTGTCAGACCGCATCGGTGCTGCCTCCCTTCTGCGTGCTCTTCTCGGCGGCCCGCTCCGCGGCCTGTCCGCCGGCTTCCCCGCCGGTGCCCGCGGTGGTGCCGGGCGTCTGGAAGACCTCGGCGATGCGGTGCCTGCGCTGCTCCATGCGGACCAGGCCCAGGCCCAGTTCCGCGACCGTGTCGCGGACGGTGTCGTGGACGGCCTCGGAGCCCGCCTCGACCAGCAGTACGTGCCCGGCGCCCGGCAGGCCCTCGCCTCCCGCTCCGGGGGGCGCCACGGTGAGCCCGGCCCCGGTCAGGGCGGCGCGCAGGGCCGCGGTGCCGTCGGGGTGGGCGTCGGTGTCGGTGACCTCGACGGCCAGGGTGGTGGTCTCCTGGGTGAAGCTGGCGGTGGAGGAGGAGCGCAGCAGCTTCCCGCCGTCGATGACGACGACGTGGTCGCAGGTGCGCTCCAGCTCGCCCAGCAGGTGCGAGGTGACCAGCACCGAGATGCCGAAGTCGGTGTGGACGCGGCGGATCAGGCCGAGCATGTCGTCGCGGCCGACCGGGTCGAGGCCGTTGGTGGGCTCGTCGAGCAGCACCAGCCGCGGGTCGTGGACGAGCGCCTGGGCCAGCTTGACCCGCTGCTTCATGCCCGTCGAGTAGCCGCCCATCGGGCGGTAGCGCTCCTCGTACAGGCCGACGTGGCGCAGGGTGTCGGCGGTGCGCTCGCGGGCGGCGGAGGCGGGCAGACCGGACATCCGCGCCATGTGGACGACGAACTCGGTCGCCGACACGTCGGGCGGCAGGCAGTCGTGCTCGGGCATGTACCCGACGCACTCGCGGATGGCGCCGCCCTCGGTGGCCACGTCCAGGCCGAGCACGGAGGCGGTGCCCTCGCTGGCCGGGGCCAGGCCCAGGAGGATCTTGATCAGGGTGGACTTGCCCGCGCCGTTGGCGCCCACCAGTCCGGTCACCCCGGGTTCGATCTGCATGGTGAGCCGGTCGAGCGCGGTCACCCGTGGGTACCGCTTGCTGAGGCTTTCGGTCGCGATCACAGTCACGTCCATGACCGTAGTACCGGGTGGCGCCGGTCACCTCACCCCGGGGGCGTGATTGTTCCTCGTCCTGAAGGCGTAGATGCCCCTGAGGACTCCTCCGGCGGGGTAGGTCATGACCGGATCCGGTGTCATGCCGGGGAGACCGGCTACCCGGAGGGCGGGAGCGCCGGGCGCGGCGGGAAAAGAGGAGAAGCGCGTATGGAGGCGGAGGCGAGTGGTCCGGGGGGCGCGCGGGAGCGGCGCGTGCCCGGGGCGGACGGCGTGGAGCTGTGCGTCGCCGAGCTGGGCGGGGCGGTGGGAGCGGACGGGAGCCGCCGCCCCACGGTGGTCCTGCTGCACGGCTACCCGGATTCCAAGGAGGTCTGGGCGCCGGTGGCCGAACGGCTGGCGGACCGCTTCCACGTGGTGCTGTACGACGTGCGCGGCTGCGGCCGGTCAGACGCCCCGCGGCCGCTGCGCGGCGGCTTCACGCTGGAGCGGCTGACCGGCGACTTCCTGGCGGTCGCGGACGCGGTCAGCCCGCACGCCCCGGTGCACCTGGTCGGGCACGACTGGGGCTCGGTGCAGGGCTGGGAGTTCGCCACGGCCGAGCGCACCCGGGGCCGGATCGCGTCCTTCACCTCGATGTCCGGGCCGTCCCTGGACCACTTCGGGCACTGGTTCCGCAGGCGGCTGACCCGCCCCACCCCCCGGCGCCTGGCACAGGCGCTGGGGCAGGGCGCCCGCTCCTGGTACGTGTACGCGATGCATGTGCCCGTCCTGCCGGAGCTGGCCTGGCGGGGGCCGCTGGGCAGGGCCTGGCCGGGCATGCTGCGGCGCTCCGAGGGCGTCTCGGGCGGGGGCCACCCCGCGCCCTCGCTGCCCCGCGACGCCGCGCACGGCCTGTGGCTGTACCGCGACAACGTACGGGCCCGGATGCTCCGGCCGCGCGAGGCCCCCTACGCCCATGTGCCCGTGCAGCTCGTCACCCCGACCGGGGATCCGTTCCTCTCCCCCGCGCTGCGGGACGAGGCGGAGCGCTGGACACCCCGCCTGACCTGCCGCTCCCTGCCCGCAGGCCACTGGGCGCCGCGCACCCGGCCCGACCGGCTGGCCGCCTGGATCGGCTCGTTCGTCGAGGAGTGCGAGGCGAACGGGGCGAACGGAGAGCAGGGGGCGCACGGCGGCGGGGAGGTGGGCGCACCGGCGACGGTGCGGCGTGGTGGACTGCGCGGGCGCCGGGGGCGCGCGCGGCAGGAGGAGTACGCGGAGCACTTCGGCGGCCTGCTGGTGCTGGTCACCGGCGCGGCCCGGGGCATCGGCCACGAGACGGTGCTGGCATTCGCCCGGGCCGGCGCCCGGGTCGTCGCCGTGGACGTCCGGGGCGAGGAGGTGGCGCGTACGGCCGAGCTGGCGCGGCGGGCCGGCGCGCAGGAGGCGTGGGCCGAGACCGTGGACGTCTCCGACGGGGCGGCGATGGAGGAGCTGGCGCGCAGGACGGCCGCCGAGCGCGGCGTGGTGGACGTACTGGTCAACAACGCCGGGATCGCGGCGGCCGGGCCGTTCCTGGAGCACACCGCGGACGACTGGGAGGCGGTCCTGGGCTCCAACCTGTGGGGCACCATCCACGGCTGCCGCCTCTTCGGGCGGCAGATGTCCGAGCGGGGGCAGGGTGGCCACATCGTCAACGTCGTCTCCTGCGCCGCCTACGAGCCCTCCCGGGCCCTGCCCGCGTACTGCACCTCCAAGGCGGCGGCGCTGATGCTCAGCCAGGTGCTGCGCGCGGACCTGGCCGGCGAGGGCATCGGGGTCTCGGCCGTCTGCCCCGGCATCGTCAGCACCTCGATCATCGAGGACACGCGATTCCGCGGCACCGACGAGCGGGACGCCGACCGCCGCCGCAGGAGGGCCCTCCAGGTCTACCGGATCCGCAGGTTCGCCCCGGATAGGGTCGCCGACACGGTGCTGCGCTCGGTGATCCGGAACAAGGCGGTGGTCCCGGTGGGGCTGGAGGCGTGGGGCGGTGTGGCGCTGGCCCGGCTGGCGCCGAGCGCGCTGCGGGCGTTCGCCCGGATCAACGTGCGGACACGAGCGTGAGAGCGGGGCCCGGGCCCCGGCGGGCGCGAGGACCGCGGACCTGAGGACCGCGGGCGTGAAAACGAGGTGCGCCGCGACGGCTCCCGGGGCACTCTGGCCGGTCATGGACGACAGGCGCCGCAAACGGATCTCCAGGTACGTCGCACGGCATCTGCGGCACGCTCCCGAGCGGATCGGGCTCACCCTGGACGCCCACGGCTGGGTGGGTGTCGGGGAACTGCTGGAAGCCGCGGCGCGCCACGGCTTCCGGCTCACCCGCGAGGAGTTGGAGGAGGTCGTCGCCACCAACGACAAGCGGCGCTTCACCCTCGATTCCGGGCGGGACCGCATCCGGGCCGCCCAGGGGCACACCGTCGGCGTGGATCTGGGCCTGCCTCCCGCCGAGCCGCCCCCGTACCTCTTCCACGGGACGGTCGGGCGGTACGTGGCCGGCATCCGGCGGGACGGCCTGCGGGCGATGGCGCGTCACGACGTCCACCTCTCGCCCGACCGCGGGACGGCCGCAGCCGTGGGGGCGCGGCGCGGGAGGCCGGTGGTGCTGGTGGTGGACGCCGGGGCGATGCACCGGGACGGGTATACGTTCCGGGTCAGCGACAACGGGGTGTGGCTGGTGCCGCGCGTGCCGCCGGAGTACCTGCGCCTGCCCGGCTGAACCGGTACCATCCGGCCGCCGCTGCCGCCACGGAGCGGATGCGCCCGGGCGCCCTCGTCACCTCGGTCGAGCCTCGTTCACCCACCGCGGCCTGACCTGTGGGAATACTGCAAGCCCCAGGAAGGAACCGGTATGGGCGCTCAGACCGGTTCGACGGCGATGCGGGGGAGGCACAACCGGCGGAGGTCGTCCGTGTCGCTGGTGATGACAGTGACGTCGCCATGCTCCGCGTGAGCCGTGGCCGCGAGCATCGCGTCGATGGCGTACTTGTGACCGTGCAGGTTTTCCGCGGCGAGCAACCTGCTCGCCGTACGTGCGATCTCCTCCGTGATGGGACGCACCTTGGCCAGGGAGACCGCGTGATCGAACGCCGCCTGCGGCACCTTCGGGTCGCGTGCCTCGACCAGCGTGGCGGCGCTCGTCACGACGAGCAGGTCCAGTCTGCGGGCGACGTCCAGCCATACGGTCATGTCGCGGTGCCGACGGGAGAGCTTGGAGAGGGCCTCGCTGTCGAGAACGAGAGTCCCGCTCATGCAGCGTCCGCCGGAGCGGACGCACCGCGGTGGGCGGCGTGGTGGGCGCGGATGCGCTCGGCCCTGTCCGACACCTCGGCGGGGTCGACAGGGCCGTGCTCCGCTTCGGCGGTGGCGATGTACTCGTCGATGGCCTCGCGCTGGAGCTGCCGCTGCACGGCCTCCTCGATATAGGAGGAGACGCCCTGCCTGCCGGCGCGCGCGCGGATCGCCTCCAGGGTCTCGGCTCGCAGGGAGACGCTGGTGACTCGGGTCTTGCCGGGGCGGGGCGTGTCCATGGAGTCAGTGTATTACATGACCTGTTAACCCGCTGGCGCTCCGCAGCGGCCACCGGGCGGCCTGCGACGGCCTGCCGTGGGTCCCGCTGTGCCCGCTCTGCTCGATGCCAGCCGTGTACAGGGCTCCGGACCTCCGGTCGACTGCCGCGGCGGGAAGCCCGCGCAGGGTCGTGGCATGCGTCTGAGCACCGTGATCCTTCCCGTCGACCGCCGGCACGAGGGAGGCCGCGCGAAGTGGCGGCGCGCCGAGGAACTCGGCTTCCACACCGCGTACACCTACGACCACCTGTCCTGGCGCGTCCCGTTCCGCGACGGCCCCTGGTTCGGCGCGCTGCCGACGCTGACGGCCGCCACCACCGCCACGGAGCGGATGCGCCCGGGCGCCCTCGTCACCTCGGTCGAGCCTCGTTCACCCACCGCGGCCTGACCTGCGCAGATCCCTTCGGCCGACGAGCACAGCCGTCCGTTCAGACGCCGATGAGCCGGACGCGGCCGCCGCACAACCGGGCCATGTCATCGACATCGGACGTCAGTACGGCCACCGGGCCCGGCTGACGCAGTGCCACCTCGGCGACGGTCGCGCCGATCGCGTACTCGTGGCCGTGCAGCCCCGCGGTCTTGAGCAGTTGCGCGGACGCCTTCGCCGCCGCCTCGGTCACCGGATCGACCTTGACGCGGGAGAGCACCCACCGCAGTCGAGGCATGTCCACCCGCGCATGGCTGACCTCCACGATGGTGTTGGCGCCGATGACGAGGTCGGCCCCCATGGTGTGGAACACCTGGAACATCGCGAGGATCTTGCGGTCCTGGGCGATCCAGGCGGAGAGCCCCTGGGAGTCCAGGACGACGGTCTCGACGTGCTCGATCACGCCGCGCTCGCCGGTCCGCCGGCATCAGCCGTGCCGAAGATCCTGGAGCGGGCCTCGTCCAGCTCCTCCTCGGTGAACGCCCCGTGTTCTTCCTGGTGACGCCGTAGATCGGCGCCGAGCAACTGATGCCGCAGCTGACGTGCCACCGCCTCGGCGACATATCCCGAGACGTTGTCGGTGAGCTTCCTGAGTTCGGCGACCTGGTCGGTCGGCAGTGTCACCGTGATGCGTGTCGTGTCCGCCACGCCCCGAGCATACTCCGGTATGCGCGCCTGCGGTCGTCCGTCGGCGGTGCCCGCGACCACGGGGGCTAGGGTTGCGGGCATGCGTCTGAGCACCGTGATCCTTCCCGTCGACCGCTGGCACGAGGGAGGCCGTGCCAAGTGGCGGCGCGCCGAGGAACTCGGCTTCCACACCGCGTACACCTACGACCACCTGTCCTGGCGCGTCCCGTTCCGCGACGGCCCCTGGTTCGGCGCGCTGCCGACGCTGACGGCCGCCGCCACCGCCACGGAGCGGATGCGCCTGGGCACCCTGGTGACCTCGCCCAACTTCCGGCATCCGGTGACGCTCGCCAAGGAACTGATCTCGCTGGACGACATCTCGGGCGGCCGGATCACCCTGGGCATCGGCGCGGGCGGCAGCGGCTTCGACGCGACCGCGCTCGGACAGGAGCCGTGGACGCCGCGCGAGCGGGCCGACCGGTTCGCCGAGTTCGTGCCGCTGCTGGACCGGCTGCTGACCGAGGACGCGGTCTCCCACCGGGGCGCGTTCTACTCCGCCGACGGGGCCCGGAACATCCCCGGCTGCGTGCAGCGGCCCCGGCTGCCGTTCGCGGTGGCGGCCACCGGGCCGCGCGGGATGAGGCTGGCCGCCCGGCACGGGCAGGCGTGGGTGACCACCGGCGACCCGAGGCTGTACGAGACCGGGACGCCGAAGCAGTCTCAGGCCGCGCTGCGCGGGCAGATCGAGCGGCTCGGCGAGGCGTGCGCCGAGGCGGGCCGGGACGCGGCGGAACTCGGCAAGGTCCTGCTGCACGGCTTCACCCCGGAGAGGAACACCCCGCTGGAGTCGGTGGAGGCCTTCGTGGACTTCGCGGGCCGCCACCGCGAACTGGGCTTCACCGAGATCGCGGTCCACTGGCCCATCCCCGGCACGGGCTTCGCCGCCGACCGGGCCGTCTTCGAGCGCATCGCCACGGAGGCGGCCGCCCGGCTGGGCTGAGCGGAGCAGCGGGGAAGGCGCGTGCGTTTCGCGCCATGCCCGTGGCGGCCTCCGTGGAGCCGTAACGTTTTTCCTACGTGTACGGGTGGGTGCCCCCGAAGCCGACTGTCCGTGTCCATCCGGTTTCGAATGCGTTCGTCCCGTGGCTCATTCGGGCACCTCTGCGCACGCCTGTGCGGGCATATGCGGGACCATGGGGAGCGTGACCCATGCTCCCGCGCCTCCGATGACACGTCCGCGCCTCATCGCCACCGATCTGGACGGCACACTGCTGCGCGACGACAAGTCCGTCTCCGACCGCACGGTCGCGGCGCTGGCCGCCGCCGAGGAGGCCGGAATCGAGGTCTTCTTCGTCACCGGGCGGCCGGCCCGCTGGATGGGCGTGGTCAGCGACCATGTGCACGGGCACGGCCTGGCGATCTGCGCCAACGGCGCGGCCGTCGTCGACCTGCACCGGGGGCGGCGGATCGTGCAGGTCAGAGAGCTGCCACGCGACACCGCGATGACCGTGGTCGAGGAGTTGCGCACCGCCGCCCCCGACGTCAGCTTCGCCGTCGAGCGGACCGGCGGCATCCACTACGAGCCGCAGTACCCGCAGTTCCACCTCGACCCCGGCGCGCTGATCGCACCGGCCGAGAAGCTGCTGACGGACGAGGCCGAGTACGCCGACGAGCCGGTGCTCAAGCTGCTCGCCCACCACACCTCACTGGTTCCGGACGAGTTCCTGGGCATGGCCCGCACCGTCGCGGGCCACCACGCGGAGTTCACCCGCTCCAGCCCGAGCGCGCTGCTGGAGGTCAGCGGCCCCGGCGTCAGCAAGGCCAGCACCCTGGCCCGGTGCTGCGCGCAGCGCGGTGTGGCGGCCGAGGAGGTCGTCGCCTTCGGCGACATGCCCAACGACCTGGAGATGCTCTCCTGGGCCGGCACCTCCTACGCCATGGCAAACGCCCATCCGGCGGTGCTGGCGGCGACCACGCACCGCACCCTCGCCAACGAGGAGGACGGCGTGGCCGCCGTCATCGAGCGGCTGCTGGAGCTGCCCCCGGCCGGCTGACGGGGGCGGATGCCGATACGGGCGCGGATGCGGGAACGTTTCGGCTGTGGGTTGTCAGGGCGTGGGTGGTCCGGTCTTGGGCTGTCGGTACGGCCGCGGGCGGTCCGGTCCCGGTCGCGCTTGCCTTGAAGTGCTCTCCAAACGCCAGCATGGGGCCTTCGAGCGCGGCGGTGACGCCGCACGGACGAGAGGACCGCCGGTGGGCACACCGTATTTCGCCCTGGGCGCCATGGACTTCGGCACCCGGCTGGACCGGGGCACGTCGATGGCGCTGCTCGACCGCTTCGTCGAGCGGGGAGGGCGCTGGATCGACACCGCCAACTGCTACAGCTTCTGGATCGACCCCTCCGGCGTCGGCGGGCAGAGCGAGACCGTGATCGGCGAGTGGCTGGCCGCCCGGCCCGGCGTACGCGACCGGGTGCTGATCAGCACCAAGGTGCGCCAGCAGCCGACCGTGCCGGGGAAGTGGCCGGAGTCCGCCGAGGGACTGTCGGCACCCGCCGTGCGCTCGGCGGTGCGCGAGAGCCTGAAGCGGCTGCGCACGGAGTGCATCGACCTGTACTGGGCGCACGCGGAGGACCGCGACGTGCCTCTGGAGGAGACCGTCACCGCCTTCGGCGAGGTGGTCTCGGACGGGCTGGCCCGCCGGCTCGGCGCCTCCAACCACGCCGCCTGGCGCGTGGAGCGCGGCCGGGCGCTCGCCCGTGAGGCGGGAGTGGCGGGCTGGACCGCCCTGCAACTGCGGCACTCCTACGTCCAGCCGCGGCCGGGGGTCGTCCTGCCGGAGAGCGGGCACCGGCTCGCGACCGATGAGTCGCTCGACTACGTGCGCAGCGAGCCCGGCATGGAACTGTGGGCCTACTCCTCACTGCTGTGGGGCTCCTACACCCGCTCCGACCGCCCGCTGCCCGAGCACTACGACCACCCCGGCACGGCGCGGCGCCTGGCCGTGCTCGGGGAGGTGGCCGCCGAGACCGGGGCCACCGCGAACCAGGTGGTACTGGCATGGCTGACCGGCGGGGACCCGGCCGTCGTGCCGATCGTCGGAGTGAGCCGGACCGAGCAGCTCGACGAGGCGTTCGACGCGATGGAGCTGCGGCTGGACGAGGGGCAGCGGCGGCGGCTGGACGAGGCGGCCTGAGAGTCCGCCGGGGCCGGCGGGGTCCGCCGGGGGTCGGCGGGGAACCGGCGGGGGCCGGCGCCCCCGTCAGGCCCGGGTCGCGGCCGGCTCCCCGATGGCCCGCTCCCGCTCCAGCATCCGCCGGAAGGGGCCGTCCGCCCGGGCCAGTTCCGTGTACGGACCGCGCTGGACGACGCGCCCCCCGTCGAGGACGACCACCTCGTCCACCGCTTCCAGACCGGCCAGCCGGTGGGTGATCAGCACGGTGGTGCGGCCCTCGGTGGCGGCCAGCAGATCGGCGGTCAGGGCATCGGCGGTGGCCAGGTCCAGATGCTCGGCGGGCTCGTCCAGGACCAGGACGGGGAAGTCGGCGAGCAGCGCGCGGGCCAGGGCCAGGCGCTGGCGCTGGCCACCGGAGAGCCGGGCGCCGAACTCACCGACGAGGGTGTCCAGACCGTCCGGCAGCTCGCCGACCCAGTCGTCCAGGCGGGCGGCCGCCAGGGCGGCGTGGAGGTCGTCGTCGGTGGCCGGTGGCCTGGCCAGGCGGAGGTTCTCGCGCAGGGAGCTGTCGAAGATGTGCGCGTCCTGGGCGCACAGGCCGACGAGGCGGCGTACCGCGTCGGGGTCGAGGGTGAGGGCGTCGGCGGGGGCGGTGGTGTCCTTGGTGGGGGTGGTGGTGTTGGGGGTGGTGGTGTTGGGGGTGGTGGTGTTCGCGCCGAGGGTGTAGCTGCCGGAGACGGGGTCGAGGAAGCGCAGCAGGACGTGGGCCAGGGTGGTCTTGCCCGAGCCCGACGGGCCGACGACCGCGACGCGCCGGCCGGGGGTCAGGGTGAGGTCCACCTCCCGCAGGGCCGGGCGCTCCTGGCCCGGGTGGCGGGCGGTGAGGGCGGTGAGGGCGAGGGGGAACGGGTCCTCGGGCGCCGGGGCGGGGTCCTCGGGCTCGCGTACGGGGGCGGGTGCGTCGATCACCTCGTGGACGCGCTCGGCCGAGCGGCGGGTTCGCTGCCGGTGCTGAACGGCGAGCGGCATCCCGGACACCGCCTCGAAGGCGGCGAGCGGGGTGAGCACGACCACCGCCATGAGGAGGCCGTCCAGCCGTCCGCCGTGGACGGCCGCGGCGCCGAACCAGGCGGCGGCGGTGACGGTGAGCCCGGCGGCGAGCGCGGACAGCCCGCCGCCGAGCGCCGTGACGGCGGAGCTGCGGGCGGCCAGGCGGGTCAGTGCGGCGTCGGCCTCGCGTACGGCCTCGGTGCGGCGGGGCAGCGCACCGGCGACGGTCAGCTCGGCGGTGCCGGTGAGCAGGTCGACGGTACGGGTGGTCAGCTCGCCGCGGGCGGGCGCGAGGCGGCGCTCGGTGCGTCGGGAGACCGCGGCGGCGAGCGCGGGGACGGCGACACCGGCGGCCAGGAGGCCGGCGGCTAGAGCCGCTCCCGCCTCGGGCAGGAGCCACCCGGTGAAGACGGTGGCCGCGAGGGAGACGGTGGCGGCGACGGCCGCCGGCAGCAGCCAGCGCAGGAAGTAGTCCTGGAGGGTGTCGACGTCGGCGACGAGCCGGGCGAGCAGGTCGCCGCGCCGGGTGTGGCGCAGCCCGGCGGGGGCGAGGCGCTCCAGCCGGCGGTAGACGGTGACGCGCAGATCGGCCAGGACGCGGAGGACGGCGTCGTGGGAGACGAGGCGCTCGGCGTAGCGGAAGACGGCGCGGCCGATGCCGAAGGCGCGGGTCGCGGTGACGGCGACCATCAGGTACAGCACGGGGGGCTGCTGGGATGCGCGGGAGATCAGCCAGCCGGAGGAGGCCATGAGGCCGACGGCGCTGAGGAGCGCGAGGGAGCCGAGGAGCAGGGCGAGGGCGAAGCGGGGGCGCAGGGGGTGCGCGATGCGGCGTACTCGGGTGAGGGGGTGGGGGGCGTTCTCGGGTGTGCCGGTGGCGGGCGCGCCGGTGGCGGGTGCGCCGGTGGGCGCGGGGGTGGCGGGCGCGCCGGTGGGCGCGGGGGCGGCGGGCGCGCCGGTGGGCGCGGGGGCGGCGGGCGCGCCGGTGGGCGCGGGGACGGTGCGTGCGGGGGTCGGGGCCGGTCCGGGACGACCATTCCGGACGGCATGATTTACGGCCGCTCCGTGCACCGTCGCGTGGACCGGCGATTGGCCGCAAATCACGCTTGAGTGTCCGGAACGGCCGTCCCTACCCGTCCCCTCCGGCACGCTGCCGGGTGCGGGGTGGTCCGCCCCGGGGGTGGGCGTTGCGGGCTCGAACGCACCGTTCGCGTCGGGGGTCACTGCCGGCACGCTGCCGGGTGCGGGGTGGTCCGCCCCGGGGGTGGAGGGTGCGGTCTCGGCCGCGTCGTTCGCGCAGAGGGTGGTGGGTTCCGTCGCCGTCGGGGCGGGGTGGTCCGCCCCGGGGGTGGAGGGTGCGGTCTCGGCCGCGTCGTTCGCGCAGAGGGTGGTGGGTTCCGTCGCCGTCGGGGCGGGGTGGTCCGCCTCGGGGGTGAGAGGGATCTGCGTTGCGCCGGTGGGGGTGAGGAGGATGACGCGGTCGGCGAGGGGGAGGAGCGCGGGGCGGTGGGCGATGAGGATGACCGTGCGGTCGTGGGTGAGGCGGGCGATCGCATCGACGACCTGGGCTTCGGTGGTGACGTCGAGGGCTGCGGTGGGTTCGTCGAGGAGGACGACCGGGCGGTCGGCGAGGAAGGCGCGGGCCAGGGCGACGCGGCGGCGCTGGCCCGCGGAGAGGCCGGTGCCCGCCTCCCCGAGGAGGGTGTGCGGGGGGAGGTCGGGGGCTCCGGCGTCCCGGAGGGCGCGCAGGACTTCGGCCTCGGTGGCGTCGGGGCGGGCCAGGCGGACGTTGTCGGCGATCGTCCCGGCGAAGAGGTGGGGGTGCTGGGGGACCCAGGCGATCTGGGAGTGCCAGGTGGCCGGGTCGAGGGTGGACAGGTCCCGGCCGGCGATCAGGATGCGGCCCGCGGTGGGGGTGGTGAGGCCGAGGAGGACGCTCAGCAGCGTCGTCTTGCCGGCACCGGAGGGGCCGGTGACGGCGACGGTCTCGCCGGGGGCCACGGTGAGGGTGGTGGGGGGCAGTGAGTCGGTGGTGCGGCCCTCGTGGCGGACGGTGAGGCCGTCGAGGGCGATGGTGGCGGTGCGCGCGTCGGGGGCGGGTGCGGTGCCGGCGGGGGCGGGGCTCTTCTCGAGGGTGGAGAAGACGTCCTCCGCCGCGGCGAGGCCCTCGGCGGCGGCGTGGTAATGGACGCCGACCTGGCGCAGGGGGAGGTACGCCTCGGGGGCGAGGATCAGCACGACCAGGCCGGTGTAGAGGTCGAGTTCGCCGTGGACCAGGCGCATGCCGATGCCGACGGCGACGAGGGCGACGGAGATCGTCGAGAGCAGTTCGAGCGCGAAGGAGGAGAGGAACGCGATCCGCAGGGTGCGCAGGGTGGCGCGGCGGTAGTCGGCGGTGATGGCGCGGATGTTCTCGGCCTGTGCCTTGGCCCGGCCGAAGACCTTGAGGGTGGGCAGGCCGGCGACGACGTCGAGGAAGTGGCCGGACAGACGGGACAGCAGGCGCCACTGGCGGTCCGTACGGGCCTGGGTCGCCCAGCCGATCAGGATCATGAAGAGCGGGATCAGGGGGAGGGTGACGGCGATGGTCGCCGCCGAGATCCAGTCGTCGGTGAGGATGCGCGCGATCAGGGCGGCGGGGACGACGACGGCCAGCGCGAGCTGGGGCAGGTAGCGGGCGAAGTAGTCGTCGAGGGCGTCGATGCCGCGGGTGGCGAGGTTGGCCAGCTCACCGATGGGCCTGTCCAGGCGGGCGGGGCCGAGGGCGGTGGCGTGGGTGAGCAGGCGCAGGCGCAGTTCGGACTTGACCGCGGCGGAGGAGCGGTGGGCGGCCAGTTCGGTGAGCCAGGAGACCAGGGCGCGGCCGAGGGAGACGGCGGCGAGGAGTACGAGGGGGGTGGTGAGTTCGGTGGGGGGTGTGTGGTGCTGGAAGGCCCGTACGACGATCTCGGCGATGAGCATGGCCTGGGCGATGACCAGGCCCGCTCCGGCCAGCCCCAGCACCACGGTGGCCGCGAGGAAGACGCGGGTGGTGCGGGCGTACCGGAGCAGGCGGGGGTCGACGGGCTTCATGTGCGGGTGGTTTCCGGTTCCGGGTGTGGGGTGTCCGCGATGTGCTGGGTGCCGATGCGCTTGCGGAACACCCAGTATGTCCAGCCCTGGTAGAGGAGCACGAGCGGAGTGGCCAGGGCTGCCAGCCAGGTCATGATCGTCAGGGTGTAGGGGGAGGAGGCGGAGTTGGCGACCGTCAGGCTCCAGGCGGGGTCGAGCGTGGAGGGCATGACGTTCGGGTAGAGGGCGAGGAAGAGCATGGCGACGGCCGCGACCACGGTGACGCCGGAGAGGGTGAAGGACCAGCCCTCGCGTCCGGCGGCGATCGCGCGGACGGCCGCGAGCAGGGCGAGCGCGGCGACGGCCAGGGCGAGCAGGGTGGTGGTGTCGCCGCGGTCGAGCTGGGTCCAGCCGAGGAAGGCGACGGCGAGGGCGGCGGTGAGCAGGCCCAGGCGTACGGCGAGGGCGCGGGCCCGGACGCGGATGTCGCCGACGGTCTTCAGGGCGGTGAAGACGGCGCCGTGGAAGGTGAACAGGGCGAGGGTCGTCGCGCCGCCGAGCAGGGCGTAGGGGTTCAGCAGCTCCAGCAGGCCGCCGGTGTACTCCTTGTTCGCGTCGATGGCGACGCCGCGGACGATGTTGGCGAAGGCCACGCCCCACAGGAAGGCGGGGATCAGGGAGGTCCAGAAGATGGCGCGCTCCCAGTTGGTCTGCCACTTCTCCTCGGGGCGCTTGGCGCGGTACTCGAAGGCGACGCCGCGGACGATCAGGCAGACGAGGATGATCAGGAGGGGCAGGTAGAAGCCGGAGAAGAGGGTGGCGTACCAGTCGGGGAAGGCGGCGAAGGTGGCGCCGCCGGCCGTCAGCAGCCAGACCTCGTTGCCGTCCCAGACCGGGCCGATGGTGTTGATCAGTACGCGGCGCTCGCGGCGGTCGCGGGCCAGCGGCCGGGTGAGGACGCCGACTCCGAAGTCGAAGCCCTCCAGGAAGAAGTAGCCGGTCCACAGGACGGCGATCAGGACGAACCAGACGTCGTGGAGTTCCATCGGGAAACCTCGGTCGGACCTAGTAGGAGAAGGCCATGGGGCGGTCGGCGTCGTCCTTGTCGTGGCCGCCGATCCGGGTGGGCGGGTCGAGGTCGGCCTCGGTGAGCTCGGGGGGTCCGGCCTTGACGTACTTGGCCAGGAGCTTCACCTCGATCACGGCGAGGACTGCGTACAGGAGGGTGAAGACGGTCATCGAGATCAGCACCTCGGCCTGGGAGACTCCGGGGGAGACGGCGGAGGAGGTGCGCAGCAGGCCGTAGACGACCCAGGGCTGGCGGCCCATCTCGGTGAAGATCCAGCCCCAGGCGTTGGCGATGAGCGGGAAGCCGAGGGTGAGGAAGGCGAGCTGCCAGTAGCGGCGGCTGAGGGCGGGGCCGAGCAGGCGGGTGGGGGTGAGGGCGAGGTTGGGCACCTCGTCCTCGGTGGTGCGGTGGTGTTCGGCCAGGAGGAAGCGTCGGCGGGTGAGCCACAGGCCGAGGGCGCCCAGGGCGGTGGAGGCCATGCCGAAGCCGATCATCCAGCGGAAGCCCCAGTAGGCGACGGGGATGTTGGGCTTGTAGTCGCCGGGGCCGTACTGCTCCTGGAGGGCCTCGTTGGTGTCGTTGATGCCGGGAACGGGGCTGGAGAAGTCGCTGTGGGCGAGGAAGGAGAGCAGGCCGGGGATCTCGATGGCGACCTTGTTGTGGCCCTCGTCGACGTCGCCGTAGGCGAAGACGGAGAAGGGGGCGGGTCCCTCGGTCTCCCACAGGGCTTCGGCCGCGGCCATCTTCATCGGCTGCTGTTCGTACATGATCTTGCCGAGGTGGTCGCCGCTGACGGCGGTGAGCGCTCCGGCTGTCACCAGGGTGACCAGGCCGAGGCGGAGGGAGGTGCGCATCACGGGGATGTGGCGGCGGCGCATCAGGTGGTACGCGGCGATGCCCGCCATGAAGGCGCCGCCGGTGAGGAAGGCGGCGGTCATGGTGTGGAAGAACTGCGCCACGGCGGTGTTCTGGGTGAGCACCGCGAGGAAGTCGGTGAGCTCGGCGCGGCCGGACTCGGGGTCGATGCGGTAGCCGACCGGGTGCTGCATCCAGGAGTTGGCGGCCAGGATGAAGTACGCGGACAGGACCGTGCCGATGGCCACCATCCAGATGGTGGCCAGGTGGATCCTCTTCGGCAGCTTGTCCCAGCCGAAGATCCACAGGCCGATGAAGGTGGACTCGAAGAAGAACGCGATCAGTGCCTCGAAGGCGAGGGGGGCGCCGAAGACGTCGCCGACGAAGCGGGAGTAGTCGGACCAGTTCATGCCGAACTGGAACTCCTGCACGATGCCGGTGACGACGCCCATCGCGATGTTGATCAGGAAGAGTTTACCCCAGAACTTCGTCGCCCGCAGATAGACCTCGCGGCCGGTGCGCACCCAGGCGGTCTGGAGGCCGGCGGTGAGGGCGGCGAGCGAGATGGTCAGGGGGACGAAGAGGAAGTGGTAGACGGTGGTGATCCCGAACTGCCACCGGGCCAGGGTCTCCGGGGCCAGAGCTAGGTCCACAGCACTCTCCCAAAGTGGACATGGTGTGACGTAGCACACGCGCTCGTGAATGCGTTCACATTCACAAGAAGTATGACCCACTTATGTTCGTTCCCTCCCACCGGGGGGTGGGAGGGAACGAAAGTCCTGTTCGGAGGGCCGATGGTCCCCGGGGGCGCGGGGCTAGAGGTCCCGGCGGAAGTCCTGTGCGGCCTTGAGGAAGAGGTCGTTGGCCTCCGTCTCGCCGATCGTGACGCGGACCCCCTCGCCCGCGAACGGCCGCACCATCACGCCCGCCGCCTCGCAAGTCCCGGCGAAGTCGCCCGTGCGCTCCCCCAGCCGCAGCCAGACGAAGTTCGCCTGGGTCTCGGGGACCGTCCAGCCCTGCGCGGTCAGCTCGCGCACCACCCGCGCCCGTTCGGCGACCAGGGCGTCCACGCGCTCCAGCAGCGCGGCCTCACCGCGCAGCGAGGCGACCGCCGCGTCCTGCGCGATCTGGCTCACTCCGAACGGCACCGCGGTCTTGCGCAGCGCCGCCGCCACCGGCTCGTGGGCGACGGCGAAGCCGACCCGCAGCCCGGCCAGGCCGTACGCCTTGGAGAAGGTGCGCAGCACGCAGACGTTCGGGCGGTCGCGGTACAGCTCGATGCCGTCCGGGATCTCCTCGTCGCGGACGAACTCGCGGTAGGCCTCGTCCAGCACCACCAGCACGTCGCCGGGGACACGGTCCAGGAAGCGCTCCAGCTCCGCGCGGCGGACGGCGGTGCCGGTGGGGTTGTTGGGGTTGCAGACGAAGACCAGGCGCGTGCGCTCGGTGACGGCCTCGGCCATCGCGTCCAGGTCGTGCCTCTCATCGGCGTCCAGCGGCACCCGGACGGAGGCCGCGCCGGAGATCTGGGTGATGATCGGGTAGGCCTCGAAGGAGCGCCAGGCGTAGACCACCTCGTCGCCGGGGCCGGCGGTGGCCTGGAGGAGCTGCTGTGCGACGCCGACGGAGCCGGTCCCGGTCGCGATGTGGCTCATCGGCACCCCGAAGCGGTGCGCCAGCTCCGACGTCAGCAGACCGCAGGCCATGTCCGGGTAGCGGTGGAAGGAGCCGGCGGCGGCGGTGGCGGCCTCCAGGACCCCGGGCAGCGGCGGATAGGGGTTCTCGTTGGAGGACAGCTTGTACGCCGTGGGGCCGTCGGCGGCCGGGCGGCCGGGCCTGTAGGTGGGGATACCCTCCAGCACCGCGCGCAGTTTCGGGGCCATCTCCGTCATGCCAGGTCCTCCTCGACCCTTCGGGGCCAGTCGTGGGGCGGCCGTGCCGCCGCCCGTACCACCAATGCTGCACACCTTAGAAGGATTCGCCGGAACGGCGTAGGGGCCGGATGAAGGGGGCGCATTCGCAGAAGTGTGCGCCGGTGGCGTGCTCCGTGGCGCGCATCGCCCGTGAAGGTGAGTTGAGACAGCTTTGAGACATCCCTACTTCTGCTGCGGCAAGCGGTGAAGCATCGACAGAAACGATGAGGCAAAGGCTCAACTCCCGCTTTTTCCATGGTCGTTACCACAGAGCGGCTTGCAGAATCGTCTCTTCTGACGTTGTTCTGTACACCCCAGCAAACGGCGCGGCGCGGCCCTAGTATCAGCACGCCATGACAGCAGCAGGGAAGCACCAGGTGAGCCGGGCTCACGGCCGTCGGCTGGGGCGTGCGGGCATCCGGGACGTGGCCGCGGCGGCCGGCGTCTCGATCACGACCGTCTCCGACGCGCTCAACGGCAAGGGCCGCCTGCCCGACGCCACCCGACGCCGTGTCCGCGAAGTCGCCGACCGGCTCGGATACCGCCCCTCCGCGGCGGCCCGCACGCTCCGCACCGGCAAGTCGGGGCTGATCGGGCTGACGGTCACGACCTACGGGGAGGAGCCCTTCACCTTCACCGAGTTCGCCTACTTCGCCGAGATGGCACGCGCCGCCTCCTCGGCGGCGCTGGCCCGTGGCTACGCCCTGGTGATCCTCCCCGGCAGCACCCGGCAGAGCCCCTACGACGTCTGGTCCAACGTCGCCCTCGACGGCACCGTCGTCATCGACCCCTCCGACCGCGACCCCGTCGTCACCGAGCTGGTCCGCCAGGGCGTCCCCGTGGTCTCCGACGGCCGACCCTGCGGCGACCTGCCCGTCACCGCCTGGGTCGACAACGACCACGAGGCCGCCGTCACCGGACTGCTCGACCACCTGGCCGCCGCCGGCGCCCGCCGTATCGGCCTGCTCACCGGCACCAGCACCGACACCTACACCCGGCTGTCCACCGAGGCCTACCTGCGCTGGTGCGAACGCGCCGGGCAGGACCCGGTGTACGAGGCCTACCCCGCCCACGACCCCTGCGCCGGAGCCGTCGCCGCCGACAGGCTGCTGGCCCGGCCAGACCGCCCCGACGCCGTGTACGGGCTCTTCGACCCCAACGGCACCGACCTGCTCGCCGCCGCCCGCCGCTACGGGCTGCGCGTCCCCGACGACCTGCTGCTGGTGTGCTGCAGCGAGTCCGCCGTCTACGCCGGCACCGAGCCGCCCATCACCACCCTGTCGCTGAAGCCCGGGCGCATCGGCACCACCGTCGTCCAGCTCCTGATCGACGCCATCGAGGGCACCGGCGGCGGCCGCCCCGTCCAGCGGATCATGCCCACCGACCTGATCGTCCGCACGTCCTCGCAGCGCCGGCGCCGGCGGACGACGGTGAGCGCCCCCCGCTCCCCCGAACAGCGCGGGCAGGCGTAGGGTCCGTTCATTCCGGGGCGAACCGGCCGCTCTCCGCCTCCCGCCCGGACCCGGTCCGAATTGCCGTCCCCCGGGTGCGTCACAAGGTGCGACCTGCGTTCCTATGATGGGCCCACGACACCGGGACCGGCTCTCGACACGGGGCGACCCGCGGGAGGCGGAGAGAGGTCCGGCAGGTGCAGGCGCGCGCGATGGTGGAGGGGCCGATGACTCTGGGGGCCGGTCGGGGATCCGACGTGTGGCACGGCGGCGCGGGCGTGACGGGTCCGGGCCCGGTGAACTCGGGCGTCGTGGGTCCGGGTGTCGTGGGTCCGGGTGCGGCGGGCGGCGGCGAGCAGATCGGTGCCGAGCCGCGCCCGGAGGGGTACACCCCCACCCGGCGCGACCTGCCCGTCGTCGGCGCGGCCCCCGCCGTCCCCACCCCCACGCTGGTCGACACCCCCTCCCCCGCCGCCGCCGGCGGTGAGCAGGGCCCGCTGTACGTCGTCGGCGACGTCCACGGTTATCTGGACGAGCTGCGCGCGGCCCTGCTGAACCAGGGGCTCATCGACACCGAGGACCACTGGATCGCGGGCAACGCCCGACTGTGGTTCCTGGGCGACTTCACCGACCGCGGCCCGGACGGCATCGGCGTCATCGACCTGGTGATGCAGCTCTCCGCCGAGGCCGCCGCCGCCGGCGGCTACTGCAAGGCGCTGATGGGCAACCACGAGCTGCTGCTGATCGGCGCCAAGCGCTTCGGCGACACCCCAGTCGGCTCCGGTGCGGGCACCGCCTCCTTCCAGGCGGCCTGGCTGCTCAACGGCGGGCAGCGCTCCGACATGGAGCGGCTCCAGGAGCACCACATCCAGTGGATGTCCCGGCTGGACGCCATGGCCCTGGCCGACGACCACCTGCTGGTGCACTCCGACACCACCGCCTACCTGGAGTACGGCGACAGCATCGCCGACGTCAACGACGCGATCACCGAGTCCCTCACCCGCCACGACGCCGACGAGACCTGGGACCTGTTCCGCAAGTTCACCAAGCGCTTCGCCTTCCGCGACGACGCCGGCGCCATGGCGGCCCGCGAACTGCTGGACACCTACGGCGGACGGCGCGTCGTCCACGGCCACAGCCCGATCCCCTACCTGCTGGGCGAGGTCGGCTCCGAGGACGGCGAGGACGCCGCGCCCCGGGTGCACGGGCCGCACGTCTACGCCGACTCGCTCGCGATCGCCATGGACGGCGGGGTGACCATGGCCGGAAAGCTACTGGTGTCCCGGCTCCCCCTCCCGGCCTGAGCGTCGTCTCCCCCGGTGTCCGCCTGATCCTCCCCGTACGCACCCGTGCACACCGCCCGGAGGGTGAAGACCGCACGGCAGTGGCGCGTGTTTTCCGGAAACACCCTGTCACTGCCGGAAGGAACCGCTCTACCATCGGGTCCCTGTCTCAAGCGAGCTCTCCTCCGTTTCCGGCCCCAGGGCCTTACGGAGCACCGGGGGATGCACATGAACACCGCTCCGCACCTGCGTTCCGAGGACCGCCCCGAGTTCGAACGCGTCCTCGACGAGGCACTGCGCGCCGTACGCGACCGCCCCGAACCGGCGGCCGGAAGACGGCTGAGCACCGAGCAGCTGCGCGCCGCCGCGATCGGCGCGGCCGCGGCGATCGCCGCCTGCGCGGCGGCGGAGTACGAGCACTTCGCGGCACTCCGCGACGAGCTGCGCCTGCCCGGCCACGCGCCCTCCTCACAGGGGCCGGCGCGGGGGGCGGCGGGCTCGCCAGGGGATTCCGGTTCCGGTACGGGCGGCGCCGGACTGCTCGCCACGCTCTCCGTCCTGGCGCCCGTGCTGGCCGGAACCGCGGCGCTGATCTTCCTCCTGGCCGGCCATCTGCTGCGGGTGCTGGACCCCGAGCCGTCCATCGCCGCGCAGCTGCGCGACGCGGGCTGGGCCTTCGCCGCCCTGACCGCCGCCTCCCTTCTGGCCGCGTGTGCCGGACTGCTGGTCACCGCGGTGCGCCACGGCGCCGGCGCGATCCGGGCGGGCGGCCCCAGCGGGCAGAGCGCGCTCGCCGAGGAGGTGGCGCGGGCGCGCACGGCCTGGCGCACGGCGCTGCTGGAGCGCGGGGTGCTGCCCTTCCTCCAGGAGGCGCTGGCCGCGCCGGCCGCAGGGGCCGAGCCCGCTTCGGAGACGGCGGACTCCCTGGATGCCTCAGGGGTCCCGGGGGCGGGGAAGGCCCGGCCGGAAAGCCGCCACCCCAGGCTGGGCTACACCCACCCGGGCTTCTCCAGCCCGGCCGCGAAGACGCCCCGCGACAGGGGTGGCGGGGCCCGCTTCAGCAGCCCGGACTTCACCAGTCCCGACTTCGGGGGCCCCGAGCACCCCGTCGACCGGCACCCGGACCGGGCCCCCGACTGAGCCACGGCCGGGCGCCGGAGCCCGGGGCGGGGACGGGCCGGGTCCGTAAAGCGGTGGGACCGGCGGACCCGCGCTGGCATCCTGGGGAGGGTGACGGACCGACCACAGCCCCCCGGCGGCACCCCGCCGCCCCGCGAACTGCTCCTCCGCGTCTCTCCCGAACTGCGGATCTTCCTGCCCTCGCGCCACCGCGGCGCCGAGCTCCTCACCGTGCCCCACGACGGCGCCTCCTCCCTCGTCCACGTCGTGCAGTCCGCCGGCATCCCGCTCACGGAGGTGGGCGCGCTCGTCCTGGAGGACGCCGCCGGAAGCGGCGGGGACGGGCGGCGGGTGGAGCCCTCGTACCGCCCCGAGGCGGGCCGGACGGTCCGGATCGAACCCGTCGTACGCCCGCAGCGGGTCCCCCACGGGCCGCCGCGCTTCCTGCTGGACGTCCACCTGGGCACGCTGGCCCGGCGGCTGCGGCTGGTGGCGGGCGCCGACACCGCGTACCACAACGACATGGACGACCCCGCCCTGGTCGAGCAGGCCAACGCCGAGCGGCGCGTCCTGCTCACCCAGGACCGCGGGCTGCTGATGCGGCGGCAGCTGTGGATGGGCGCCTACGTGCGCGGCTCGCGCCCGGACGACCAGCTCGCCGACGTCCTGGACCGGTTCGCCCTGCCACTGGCTCCGTGGACGCGGTGCACGGCGTGCAACGGGCTCCTCGCCGAGGCGGCGAAGGCCGAGGTCGAGCATCTGCTGCGCCCCGGCACCCGCCGCACCTACGACACCTTCGCCCGCTGCCGCGACTGCGGCCGCGTCTACTGGCGCGGGGCCCACGGGGACCGGCTGGAGGCACTGGTCGCGGAGGCCGCCGGGTCGGCGGGCGAGCGGGAGACCGGCGCGCCGTAGGCGCTCAGTCGATCAGCCCCAGGCGCGCGGCGCGCACCCCTGCCGCGAACCGGCTCCCCGCCCCCAGCTTCTCGGTGATCCGGGTCATCATCCGCCGCAGTGTCCGTTCGGAGCAGCCGAGCCGCCGGGCGATGCTCTCGTCCTTGGTGCCGGTCGCGAGCAGGGCGAGGATCTCCCGCTCCTGCTCGGTGTACTCGTCGGCCGGGTGGGAGCCGTCGGCACGCCCGGCCCGGCCCGCGCCCTCGGGGTAGGGACGCGCCACGTCCCACTCGTGTTCGAAGACCCGTACGAAGCACAGTGCGATCCGCGAACTGCGCAGCAGCACGTCGCCGTCGCCGCCCAGGGGATCGTCACCGGCGGGCATCAGCGTGACCGTGCGGTCCACGACGTGAAGGTAGAGGGGCAGGGCGGCCGCGACGCGGACCCGGGCGCCCGCCTCCCGCAGGGCGTCGAGGTAGGCGGCGGCTCCCGGGCCGCGCGTCGCGCCGATGGTGGCCAGCATCCTGACCTCGGTCCCCTGTGCCAGGATGCGGCGATCGTGGACGAGGCTGGCCTCCAGCACCTCGGGGCCGGGGAAGGCGGTCCGCATGCACAGCACCTCCCGGCGTCCCACCGGCTCGAACTCGTCCAGCCGTCTGCGGAGCCGGTCGCGGTCCTCGACGAACTCCACCTCGACGCTCTCGTGCCCCGACCCCCGGAACTCCGGGAGCAGGTCGAGGATGTCGTCGACGGCACGGAGGTTGCGGTCCAGGGTTTCGGCGGCCGACCGCAGCCAGGCGCGCTGCTCGCCGAACAGCTCCCGCAGGGCCCTCTCCGGTGAGCTGACCCCCTGGCCCTCGGGGTCGAGGAGCCTGCGCTCGGCGAGCCAGCGCCTGACCTCCTCGGGTGTCTCCTCCGGCCGCGGGACGCGTGTCGCGCGGGTGCTCCTGAGCGTTCCGACCAGTTGCGTGTAGACCTGCCTGGCCCCGGTCCCGACCGCGTCGTCACTGTCAGCGGACATGTCAAGAAAATAGCCCGTGACCCGGATCTTCTCCATAGTCCGGCCGGCACAGGAGCCGTGTCCGAAGCTGGCCGGGTCCGGCCACGCCGGTTCCGACCCGGCCCCCGTACCGAACGGCCGGGCTTAACGTGGCGCCGCGGCACCGGGAACCGGCGGCCGCCGCCGCGTCACGCGGTATCCCCCCTCAACGTGCCGGCGCACACCCACAGCGCCGGCCGACCACCGGAAGGTGTGCACCCCCATGAGACGAACGCACCTGGGCGCGCTGCTGCTCGCCATCCCCACCGCGCTGATACCCGCCGTCGCCTCCGCGGCCCCCGCCGCCGACTCCGCGCGTGCCGGAGCGCCGCTGGTCAAGGTCGCGCAGGCCCCGGACGCGCTGGCCGTCGAGGGGAACTACATCGTCACCCTGAAGCCCGGCGCCAAGGCAACGAAGCTCACCGGCGACAGGGACATCAAGACCCGGCACGTCTACTCCGAGGCGCTCAACGGGTTCGCCGCGAAGCTGACGGACGGCCAGCTCAAGGCACTCCAGCGCCACCCCTCCGTCGCGGCGATCGAGGAGGACCAGAAGATCACCGCCAGCGCCACCCAGTACAGCCCGCCCTGGGGACTGGACCGGATCGACCAGCGCAACCGCCCGCTGGACGGCGCCTACACGTACAACCGCAACGGTGCCGGGGTGACGGCGTACATCATCGACACCGGCATCGACACCTCGCACCCCGACTTCGGCGGCCGGGCACGCAACGTCTTCGACGCCTTCGGCGGCAACGGCCAGGACTGCCAGGGCCACGGCACCCATGTCGCCGGCACCGTCGGCGGCGCGACGTACGGCGTCGCCAAGGGTGTGGCGCTGCGCGGTGTCCGGGTGCTCAACTGCCAGGGCAGCGGCACCTACTCGGGCATCATCGCCGGTTTCGACTGGGTCCGGCAGAACGCCGTCAAGCCCGCCGTGGCCAACGCCTCCCTGGGCGGCGGCTACTCGTCCGCGGTGAACACGGCCGCCACCAACCTGGCCAACTCCGGCGTCCACCTGTCCGTCGCCGCCGGCAACGAGAACCAGAACGCCTGCAACGTCTCCCCGGCCAGTGCCTCCGGCGTCCTCACCGTGGCCGCCTCGGACAGCTCCGACCGCAAGGCGTCCTTCAGCAACTGGGGCTCCTGCACCAACCTGTACGCTCCCGGCGTCTCCGTCGCCTCCACCCGCATGGGCGGCGGCAGCACCTCGCTGAGCGGTACCTCCATGGCCTCCCCGCACGCCGCCGGCGTGGCCGCGCTGTACAAGTCCGCTTACGGCGACGCCTCGTCCTCGGCCGTCAGCAACTGGCTGACCAGCAACGCCACCGCCAACGTGATCAGCGGCAACGTCACCGGCACGCCCAACCGCCTGCTGTTCAAGAGCACTCTGTGACACACCCTCCGGCCGGCTGAGCCGGACGGAGGGAGCGCGGGCCGTCCGGTACCGGGCGGCCCGCGACGGCAGCACACCGGGGGCGGGGAGGGCCCGGACATCCGTCCGGGCCCTCCCCGCACGATCGCGCCGATTCCGCGCCCCCACAGGGCGATTGGCCTGAATCGATCGGTTCGGGGCGATTGCCGCAACCGTCCCGGGAAACGCGTAGCGCATCGAACGACGATCCCCTCACGGAAGCGGAGGAGACGCGATGGCGCGCGTGTCACGCGGGACCAGGACGGGTGCGGTGGCGGCCGCCGGACTGCTGGCCGGTACGGCGCTGATCGCCGGATGCGGCGATCAGGACCCCGGGCCGGAGGCCAAGACCGGAACCGGGGCCGAGCGGGAGGCGGGTACCGGCGGCGAGGACGGCGGGGAAGGCGACGAGGCGGCCGCCGAGGTCGTACGGACCGCGCACGAGAAGACGGTCGCGGCCGAGACCGCGAAGATGACGCTGAAGGTCCGCGCCGCCATGGGCGGGCAGCAGCAGACCCTCACCGGCGACGGCACCGTCGACCTGACCGACGGTACGAGCGACCTGACCGTCGAGGCGGGCGGCGGCGAGCGGATCGAGCAGCGGGTGGTGGACGAGACCCTCTACCAGCGGCTGCCGGACCAGGCGCGGGACCGGCTCGGGGTGGACAAGCCGTGGATCAGCGTCGACCTGAGGGAACTCGCCGGAACCGACGGCACCGTGGGCGGCGTGCGGATCAACGACCCCGTCCGGGGCCTCGACTACACCCGGGCCCTGGACGACGACGCCGCCCGCGTCGGCACCGAGGAGATCGGCGGTGTGGAGACCACCCACTACCGTGTGAACGTCGACGTGGACGAACTCGCGGACGAGAACACGGCCGAGGCCGAGCGCCTGCGGCGGCAGCTCGGCGACTCCCTGCCGATGCACCTGTGGCTCGACGACCAGGACCGCATCCGCCGCCAGCAGTTCGAGATCTCCCTCGACGGCGAGGCGGCACGGTCGAACTCCGGCTCCCGGGCCCAGTCCCAGCCGCCGTCGCGGGAGGCGCGGGAGGCGAAGATCCGCACCGTCATCGAGTTCAGCGACTTCGGCACCGAGGTCGAGGTCTCCCCGCCTCCGGCCGAGAAGACCGAGGACGTCACCGGCAAGCTCGCCCGGCAGACCGACCGCTCCTCGAACGGGTGAACCGGACAGGTGAACTCACCGGCCGCCGACGAGTCCCGCCGGCGGCCGGCGTCATACCTCCACAGACGCCCCGGCGGACCGGACACGGCCGGAGCGTTCTGGGAGGCTGAGGTGATGACGACCCCGGAAGCACGGTGGGAGCAGCGGCTCGAGAGCCTGTGGGCCTCCTTCGACGACCACGGACCCGACGACTTCCTGCGCCGGATCGAGGCACTGGCCGCCGAGCTCCCGCCCGGCGACGCCGTCGCCCTGTACGAGCTGGCCTCCGCCCACGACGCGGTCGCCGCCTTCCTGTCCCTGGCTCTCACCGACGCCGGGCGGGAACGGGAGGCGGCGGCCCTCGCCCTCACCGCTCTCGTCCCCCACCTGCCGGAGTACCGCCGCTCACTGACGCACTACGCCCGCGCCCTCACCGCCGGGGACGGCGCCTGAACCGGCTCCGACACGGCTGCCGTACCAGGCGGGCCCCGGGAAAGACCGAGTCCAGGTGCGCGACCCGGCCGCGGGCATGGGGCGGGTCCCGGACCTCGACGCGTTCGGCACCCGCCCCGTTGTTCCCGGCTTCCGCGGTCAGTCCGTCAGCGGCAGATAGACGCGGTTGCCGCTCGCTGCGAACTCCTCGGACTTCCGCCTCATGCCCTCCTCCGGATCCAGGGCGAGATCGCCGCCGTGTTCGCGGCGAATGTCCTGGGATATCTTCATCGAACAGAATTTCGGACCGCACATCGAGCAGAAGTGCGCCGTCTTCGCCGGTTCGGCCGGGAGCGTCTCGTCGTGGAAGGCGCGGGCCGTGTCCGGGTCGAGGGCCAGGTTGAACTGGTCCTCCCAGCGGAACTCGAAGCGGGCGTCGGACAGGGCGTCGTCCCACTCCTGGGCGCCGGGGTGGCCCTTGGCCAGGTCGGCGGCGTGGGCGGCGATCTTGTAGGTGATCACGCCTGTCTTCACGTCGTCGCGGTCCGGCAGGCCCAGGTGCTCCTTGGGCGTGACGTAGCAGAGCATCGCCGTACCCCACCAGGCGATCATCGCCGCGCCGATGCCGGAGGTGATGTGGTCGTAGGCCGGGGCGATGTCGGTGGTGAGCGGGCCGAGGGTGTAGAAGGGCGCCTCGTCGCAGATCTCCTGCTGGAGGTCGACGTTCTCCTTGATCTTGTGCATCGGGACGTGCCCGGGGCCCTCGATCATCGTCTGCACGTCGTGGGACTTGGCTATCCGGTTCAGCTCGCCCAGCGTGCGCAGTTCGGCGAACTGCGCCTCGTCGTTGGCGTCAGCGATGGAGCCCGGGCGCAGTCCGTCGCCGAGGGAGAAGGTGACGTCGTAGGCGCGCAGGATCTCGCAGAGCTCCTCGAAGTGGGTGTAGAGGAAGCTCTCCTTGTGGTGGGCCAGGCACCAGGCCGCCATGATCGAGCCGCCGCGCGAGACGATGCCCGTCTTGCGGCGGGCGGTCAGCGGGACGTAGCGCAGCAGGACGCCGGCGTGGACGGTCATGTAGTCCACGCCCTGCTCGCACTGCTCGATGACGGTGTCCTTGTAGATCTCCCAGGTCAGCTCCTCGGCCTTGCCGTCGACCTTCTCCAGCGCCTGGTAGAGGGGGACGGTGCCGATGGGGACGGGGGAGTTGCGCAGCACCCACTCACGGGTGGTGTGGATGTTGCGGCCGGTGGAGAGGTCCATGACGGTGTCGGCGCCCCAGCGGGTGGCCCACGTCATCTTCTCCACCTCCTCCTCGATGGAGGAGGTGACGGCCGAGTTGCCGATGTTGGCGTTGACCTTCACCAGGAAGTTCTTGCCGATGATCATCGGCTCGGTCTCCGGGTGGTTGACGTTCGCCGGGAGGACGGCGCGGCCCGCGGCGATCTCGTCGCGCACGTGCTCCGGCGAGCAGCCCTCGCGGACGGCCACGAACTCCATCTCGGGGGTGATCTCGCCCCGCTTGGCGTACGCGAGCTGCGTGACGGCGGTGGCGCCGCCGCGTCCCCGGCGCGGCAGGCGGGGGCGGCCGGGGAAGACGGCGTCCAGGTTGCGCAGCCCGCCGCGCGGCGAGGTGTGCCTGAGGCCGTCGTCCTCGGGCCGCACCTCGCGGCCCGGGTACTCCTCGGTGTCCCCTCTGGCGATGATCCAGTTCTCCCGCAGCGGCGCCAGGCCGCGGCGGACGTCGGTGTCGATGTTCGGATCGGTGTACGGGCCGGACGTGTCGTACAGCGTCACGTCGCGGCCGTTGGTGAGGTGCACACGGCGGACGGGCACCCGGATGTCGGGGCGCGAACCGCTCAGATAGCCCTTGTGCCAGCCGATCGCGCGCTCCTCGGCGCTCCCGGAGGCGTTTTCGGGCGTGCGTGCGTCCTGCGTGGTCATGAGACCCAACTCCCTACGCCGGCATTACCCGGTAACAGGTTCGGCGGTCGACGCAGCCGTCCCCGTGGCGGTGTCCACGGAGGTCAGCGTCCTCTCAGCCCCGTGCTCGGAGCTCCCGCGATGTGCAAAAGCGCCCCCACGCTAACGGCTGACACCGGGCGCGCGCCAGGGCGCCCCCGCCGTGCCTGCGATGATCGGGCCGTGGACTCCTCCTCCCCGCTCCCCCCGCCGTCCCGCCCGCCGGTTCCCCCGCCGGTGCCGCCGGTACCGCCCTCCGCCCCGCCGCCCCGGCGTCCGTCGCCCGGCCACGGGCATGCGCCGCACGGGCACGGCCACTCGCACGGGCCGCCCGCCCCCGTCTCGGCGCGGCTGCGCAGGGTGGTCGCGGCGGTGCTGGTCCCGTTCGCCGTCGCGGTGCTCGCCGGGCTGGTCGTGCTGTGGCCGGGCGGCGCGCCCGAGGGGGAGGGCTCGCCCAGCGGTGTCGGCTTCGACCGGCAGACGCTCGGCGCGCGGGTCACCGCGGTCGAGGAGGTCGACTGCGCGGAGGTGGGCGCCGCCCGGCCGCCCGGCGGCGCAGGGGGCGCCGGAGGCGCGCAGGAGGGCGGAGGCGGCGATTCGGGCGCTCTCCCGGAGGGTTCCGGGGAGGGTTCCGGAGCGGACCCCGGGGAGGGCGCCTGTCTGCGGGCGACCGTCGAGATCGCCGAGGGGAAGGACGCGGGCCACACCTTCCCGGAGATCGTCACCCCGGACGCCACCCGCCGTCTGAGCCCCGGCCAGGATGTGGTGGTGGCGTACGCGCCCGACGCGCCGCGCGAGTTCCAGTACAGCGTGGTGGACGTGGCGCGCGGGACGCCCATGGTGGTGCTGGCGGGTGTCTTCGCACTGGCGGTGGTGGTCGTCGGGCGGCTGCGCGGGCTGCTGGCGCTGGTCGGGCTGGTGGTCAGCTTCGGGGTGCTGACGCTGTTCATCCTGCCCGCGATCCTCCAGGGCTCCAATCCGCTGCTGGCGGCGGTGGTGGGCGGCAGCGCGATCATGCTGGCCACGCTGTACCTGTGCCACGGCGTCAACGCCCGTACCTCCGTCGCCGTCCTGGGCACCCTGGTGTCGCTGCTGCTGATCGGTCTGCTGGGCTCGGCGTTCATCGGCTGGGCCGCGCTGACGGGCAACACCGACGACCAGACCGGACTGGTGCACGGCCTCTACCCGGACATCGAGATCCGCGGCCTGCTGCTGGCCGGTGTGCTGATCGGTTCGCTGGGCGTGCTGGACGATGTGACGGTGACGCAGACCTCGGCGGTCTGGGAGCTTCGGCAGGCCGACCCGTCGGCCGGGTGGCGCAGGCTCTACGGCGCGGCGATGCGCATCGGGCGCGACCACATCGCATCGGTGGTGAACACGCTGGTGCTGGCGTACGCGGGGGCCGCGCTGCCGCTGCTGCTGCTGTTCTCGATAGCGGAGAGCGGAATGGGCCAGGTGGCCACCAGCGAGCTGGTGGCGGAGGAGATCGTGCGGACGCTGATCGGCTCGATCGGCCTGGTCGCCTCGGTCCCGGTGACCACGGCGCTGGCGGCCCTGGTGGCGGTCGCCGACCGCGAGGGGGCGCCCGGTGGCGAGGCAGCGGCCGGGCCGGTGCGCGCCCGGGGCCGGGGAGGCAGGCGGCGGGCGCGGCGCTGAGCCGCGCCCGGGGCGCCCGGCGGAACGGGCCGGGTGCCCCGGCCGGAGGCGTCAGCCCCCCGAGGAGGATCCGGAGGAGGTGAACTTCCGCACCAGGTAGACCAGTGCGCCGACCAGCGCCACGAACAGCAGGACCTTGAAGAGCAGCTTCACGACGAAGCCGACGACGGCGAAGATCAGGCCGCCGAAGACGAAGATCGCGATGAGCGGGATCGCGACCCACTTCACCCACCACGGCAGCGCCGCGAAGGTCTCCTTGAGATCCATGACCGTGTACCCGCTTCCTGAATTCTTCGGCCACCGGGAGGACCCGGCGGCCGGGTGCGTCCGGTGCTTCCGCCTCCGATGCTAGGCGGGCGGGCCCTGCGCCGGGACGCCGCGGGCCCGGGTCCTTCCCTGACCGGACCCCTAGGGCGTGCTTCGGAGGTCCCGTCCGCGGGGCGGCGTCCCGGACCGCCCGTACGGCCGGACCTCCCGCACGGCCGGAGGGACCCGGTCAGCCCTCGGGGGGAGAGAAGACCACCAGGACCCGCAGGTCCTCGGTGATGTGGTGGAACCTGTGCGGCACACCGGCCGGCACGTAGACCACGCTGCCGCGCGCGACCGGGGTGGTCTCGTCCCCGACGGTGATCAGCGCCCGGCCGCTGGCGACGAAGTACACCTCGTCCTGCCGGTGCGGCTGCTGTGGGTCGAGCGAGCCCCGATCCAGGGCGTACAGGCCGACGGACATGTTCCTCTCGCGCAGGAACTGCAGGTACGCGCCGTCGTTGGCGGCCCGCTCCGCCTCCAGTTCCTCCAACCGGAACGCCTTCATGACTCCTCGACCCCTCACCGGTAGGCGACCGTCCCCGTTTCTGGAACGATCTCGGACATGGTGAATTTCCTTGTCAGAACGATCGCCAACGCGGTGGCCCTGGCCGTCGCCGTCTGGCTGCTGGACGACATCACGCTCACGGGTGACGACACCGCGGGCAAGACTCTCACGCTGGTCCTCGTCGCGCTGATCTTCGGCGTCGTCAACGCCGTGGTCAAGCCGATCACGAAACTGCTGTCCCTGCCGCTGCTGGTTCTCACGCTCGGCCTGTTCACCCTGGTGATCAACGCGCTGATGCTGATGCTCACCTCCTGGCTGGCCGAGCAGTTCGACCTGGCCTTCCGCGTGGACGGCTTCTGGACGGCGGTGCTCGGCGCCCTGGTGATCTCCATCGTGTCGTGGGCGGTGAGCATGGTGCTGCCCGACGGCGACTGACCGCCGCGCGCAGAAGGACGGAAGACGACGGGGGCAGGGGCCGGGGAGGCCTGGAGCGTCGCCGATGATGGAGGGCATGCGCACCTCCGACCCCGGCGCCCCCGGCGGCGTCCGTACGCCCTACCACGTCTGCTTCGTCTGCACCGGCAACATCTGCCGCTCCCCCATGGCCGAGGCCGTCTTCCGCGCCCATGCGGAGCGGGCCGGCCTGGCGGAGCTGGTGGAGGTGAGCAGCGCGGGGACGGGCGGCTGGCACGCCGGCGACAGCGCCGACTCGCGCACCGTCGCGGTGCTGACGGCCGCCGGATACGTGCACGAGCACGTGGCACGGCAGTTCCGTCGCGACTGGTTCGAACGGCTTGATCTGGTGATCGCCCTGGACGAGGGGCATCTGCGGGACCTGCGGAGGCTGGCGCCCGGCCCCGGGCACGCGCGCAAGGTCCGGCTGCTGCGGTCGTACGCCCCCGGGGCGGGCGGCGGCTCGTGCGACCTGGACGTGCCCGACCCGTACTACGGCGGGCCGGAGGGCTTCGAGGAGTGCCTGACCCTGGTGGAGGAGGCCGTGCCGGGCCTGCTGGAGGAGGTGCGGGCCGCTCTCGGCGGGCCGCCGGCCGGAGACGGCGGGGCCGGTGACGGCGGGGCCGGTGACGGCGGGACCGGCGGGGCGGCGCCGCTGTGACGGGTGTGGCGGGCGCTTCGGGCGGGCCCGGAGAGTCCGGGGAGGGCGTCGCCGGGCGGGCGGCCGCCCTGACCGGCTCGGCCGCCGGGCAGGTACGGCCCGTGGGCGGCGGCGACATCTGCGACGCGTACCGGATCGAGCTCGCGGACGGCCGCACCGTCTTCGCCAAGACCCTGGACGGCGCTCCCCCGGGCTTCTTCGCGGCCGAGGCCGCCGGTCTGGAGCTGCTGCGCTCCACCGGCGCGGTGGCCGTGCCGGAGGTGATCGGCGCCGGGCCGGACGTACTGGTGCTGGAGTGGGTCGAGCCGGGCGCGGCGAGCGCCGGACAGGCCGAACGGCTGGGCCGCGAACTGGCCGCCCTGCACTCCTCACCGGCCCCGGTCTGGGGCGGCACGGACCCCGCCCTCCCCGTCCATCTGGGCTCGGTGCCCCTGCCCTCGCCACCCGAACCGCCCTCCGGGGCAAAGGACTGGCCGGCCTTCCACGCCGAGTGGCGGCTGCTGCCCCTGCTGCGGCGGGCGGTGGACGGCGGCGGGATCGGCCCGGGGGACGCCCGGGACGTGGAGCGGCTGTGCGAGGCGCTGGCCGCGGGCGGGGCGGCGGGCGGTGGGTTGGCGGGCCCCGTTCAGCCGCCCGCCGTCGTCCACGGGGATCTCTGGTCGGGCAACGTCCTGTGGTCCCCCGACGGCCGTGCCCGTCTGATCGACCCGGCCGCGCAGGGCGGTCACCCCGAGACGGACCTGGCGGTGCTGGAGCTGTTCGGCTGCCCGCATCTGGAGCGGCTGCTGGCGGCTTACGAGGAGGTCCGCCCGCTGCCCGGACGCGGGGAGCGCGTGCCGCTGCACCAGCTCCAGCATCTGCTGGTGCACGCCGTCCTCTTCGGCTCCGGCTACGGCGCCCGCTGCGGTGCGGCGGCCCGGGCGGCGCTCGGCTGAGCCACGCACGTACGCTCGAAGGCGCCGGAAGGGCTGGCGGGGGAGAGCGACGAGGAGCGGGACATGACGCGCGAGCGGGACGGGCGGAACGAGCCGGGCGACGTCCGCGGGGACGGGGACGGGACGCGGGTGGTGCGGGCCGGGCTGCCCGAGGAGGAGCCGTACGCGCCGCCGCTGCCGGGCCCGGTGCTGGCCGCGCACTTCCACCTGCCCGGCGATCCGGCGCACGCCCCCTACACCTACGGCCGCGACGGCAACCCCACCTGGACGGGCCTGGAGAGCGCCATCAGCGAGCTGGAGGCTCCCGGCGACGGGACGGCGCGCACGACCGTCTTCGCCTCCGGCATGGCCGCGATCTCCGCGGTGCTGCTGTCCCGGACACGGCCCGGCGACGTGGTGGTGCTGCCCTCGGACGGCTACAACCTGCTCGTTCCGATGCGCGAGCGGCTGGAGGGCTGGGGGGTGGAGGTGCGTACCGCGCCCACCGGCGGCGAAGCGCAGCTCGACGCCCTGGACGGGGCGGCACTGCTGTGGATCGAGTCCCCCTCCAACCCCGGCCTGGACGTGTGCGACATCCGCCGCCTGGCCGACGCCGCCCACGAGCGCGGCGCGCTGGTCGCCGTGGACAACACCCTGGCCACCCCGCTGGGCCAGCGGCCGCTGGAACTGGGCGCCGACTACGCGGTGGCCAGCGGCACCAAGGCGCTGACCGGCCACGGTGACGTGCTGCTGGGCTATGTGACGTGCCGGGACGCGGAGCTGACGGCGTCGGTGCGGCTGTGGCGCAAGACGGTCGGCGCGATCCCCGGGCCGGTGGAGGCGTGGCTGGCGCACCGCTCCCTGGCCACGCTGGAGCTGCGCACCGAGCGGCAGGCCGCGAACGCGCTCGCCGTCGCCGAGGCGCTGCGCGAGCGGCCGGAGGTGAGCGGTGTACGGCACCCGGGGCTGGCGGACGACCCGGCGCACCAGGTGGCGGCTCGGCAGATGCGGCGCTTCGGCTGCGTGGTCTCCTTCACGCTGCCGGACAAGGGGTTCGCCGAACGGTTCCTTGCCGCGCTGCGGCTGGTGGACGACGCGACGAGCTTCGGCGGGGTGCGCTCCACCGCCGAGCGGCGCGGCCGGTGGGGCGGGGACGCGGTGCCGGAGGGCTTCGTGCGGATGTCGGTGGGTGTGGAGGACGCGGCCGATCTGGTCGCCGACGTCCGGGCGGCGCTGGACGAGGCCGGGCGCGGCTGACGTACGGGCCGGTGGGAAGGCGCGCGGTGGGGCGCGGGGCGGCTTGATGCTCCCCCCTCCTGCCTCAAGCCGCCCCGTGCGACGCGCGTAAACAGCGCATGGTCAAGGGTAGTTGACCGAGCGTTGTTGTCCAGTCGTCATATCCGGATGTGAGTGGTTGCGGCACAGGTGATCCCGGTGAGATTGATCTTGTCGTGATTCCCCCGCTTCCGACGAGGCTCGGGCGTGCCGGCCCCGGGGGCGGTCCCGCCTCCCCCGGCCGCCCCGGGCCGCGGTCCTCCGGCGTCGGCGAAGGACGCCCTGAACGTCATGGCGACCTGATTCCGCCGGGCCGTGGGGTGAGCGCGGACGGGTCCGGGGTTCGCGGACTGCGGTCGCCTACCCCGCTCCGGCGCACGCCTCCGCTTCCGCCAGGTACCGCGCCACCGGGCCCAGGGTGAGCATTCCACCGGCGGCGCCGGCGTGTTCCGCACGGGCATCACGCAGGACGGCCGCACAGCGTGCGGCGGTTCCGCGCTCGCCGAGACGTACGGCGGCGCGGGCGGTCAGGCACCACATGGCCTCCTGCATGTGGTCACGCGGTGGTTCGGGGGCCGCGGCGAGGGCGGTACGGGCTTCCTCGCCCCGGCCCTCGGCGAGCAGCACGAGGGGCCGCGTCCAGGGCCTGTACGGGCCCCAGTCCAGGTGCGGGTCGGTGGGCGCCGGCCGGCCGTGCAGCAGACGCAGTCCCAGCAGGGCGAGCGGGAACAGTCCGCGGTGCAGCCCCGGCATTCCGGCCGCCCTAAGGGCGTCCTCGGCACGGCGGTAGCGCGCTGCCGCCGTGGCGGCGGTCGGTCCGCCGGGCTCGGCGCTGCGGGCGGCCGTGGCCCGGGCCCTGAACCACCCGGTGAGGACGGGGACGAGGGGCGCCTCGGTGGTGGCGGCGAGCCGGTCGGCCGCGTCGGCGTGTGAGGCCGCGGCGTCGAGGTCGCCGAGGGCCGAGGCCGACTGCAGGCGGACGAGTCGGCCGAGTACGGCGAAGTTGGGCAGCTCGTGCCGGGTGGCCAGGTCGAGGATCTCGGCGCCGGTCCCGTCCCGTGCCGCCGCGAGTCCGGGGCGGGTGAAGGACTGCAGGGACACCCCGTTGAGGGCGAAGGCCAGCAGGGCGGGATCGGCCAGGCGCCGTGCCAGCTCCTCCGCCTGTCGCGCCGCCCGCCGCGCGTGCTTCAGCTCGGTCTCGGACAGATCGGCGCTGCGGCTCTCGACGGCGACCGTGGCCAGGAGGCGGGCGCGCAGGTCGGCGGGACCGTCCGGGCCGAGCCCGGTGAGCGTGCGCTCGGCGGCCGCGATGACGGCGCGGGACTGCTCGGGATCGTCGGCGCGGCTCCAGATGGCGGGCACGTCGTAGGCGCCGATGGTCCGGGCGGTCAGGGAGAGGTCTCCCGTGCGTTCCGCCGCGTGGATGGCGGCGAGGCGGTCGCGCCGGGAGTGGACGAGGGCGTCGCCGCCCGCCAGCGCGAGGGTGCGGGCCAGATCCACGGTGGTGCGCGGGCCGAGCCGGACACCATGGCCGGTCCACGCGGCAGGTGCTCCTGGGGACGCGGCCCCGTTGAGGATGTCCGTCTCCAGGCGCTGAAGGCCGGTGCCGGGGTCGAGTCCGAGCCGGTGGACGAGCATCGCGCGGGCGCGGCGGAGGACGGCCAGTGCGTCGGCCCGGCGGCCCGCGCGGTACAGCGCGCGGGCAAGCAGCTCCCAGGCCGGCTCGCGCCATGGGTGTTCGGCGACATGGGCGCCCAGTTCGGCGACCAGGTCGGCCCCCTCCCCGGAGTCGAGGAGGATGCGGGCGCGCAGTTCCACCCCCTCCAGCCTCAGTTCCTCCAGTCGGGTCCGCTCGCGCTGCGCCCATGCGGAGCCGGTCACATCGGCGTAGGCGGGTCCGCGCCAGGTCGCGAGCGCCGTGCCGAGGTCGGTCACCGCGCCGGGGTCGCGGCGGGCTCGGGCCAGGGCGTCCTCGAACCGGTGGACGTCCACGTCGTCGCGCGGCAGGCGCAGCGCGTAGCCGGGGCCTTCGGTGACGATCACGCGCGGCGGGTCCCGGGGCGGCCGGTCGGGTTCGAGGGCGCGGCGCAGCGCGGCGACGAACGTGCGCAGAGCGCCCACGGCGCGGGCCGGCGGATCGGTCCACAGGTCATCGACAAGGGTGTCGGTGGTGACCATCCGTGCCTCGGCGGCGACGAGCCGGGCGAGTACCTCACGATGGCGGGGGCCGCCCAGGTCGACCGGGCCGCCGTCGTCACGGAGAGCCCGCACCGCACCCAGCACGTCGATTCGCACAACCCCATCATCCGTGCCGGGGCCGGCCGCGCCCAACCGTACTGATCGGCTGCTGATCGCCGTCGCCCAGGCTGGTCCGGTCAAGTCCCCGACCCGAAAGGGTGCCCACTCATGACGTTCACCGTTCCCGGCTTCGATCACGTCCGCCTGCCCGGTGCGGGCGGTGTGGAGCTGGCCGCGTCCGTCGGCGGCAGCGGCAGCCCGGTCGTGCTGTTGCACGGTTTCCCCCAGACCCGCCTGATGTGGCGACACGTCGCCGAGCGGCTCGGCGACGAGCACACGGTGATCTGTCCCGACCTGCGGGGTTACGGCGCCAGCGACAAACCGGCGGCCACCGGCCCCGATGTGTACGCCAAGCGCACCATGGCCGCCGATGTCGTGAACCTGGTGAAGGCGCTCGGCCACGAGCGCTTTGCCCTCGTCGGCCACGACCGAGGCGCCCTGGTCGCCTTCCGGGCGGGGTTGGACCACCCCGAGATCATCACGCACCTGGGCATCCTCGACATCGTGCCGACGCTCGACATGTGGAACGTCCTGCACGGCGTCTCGGCGGCGGTCGGCTACCACCTCTTCCTGATGGCACAGCCGCCGGGCCTGCCGGAGGCGATGATCGCAGGCAGCGCGGACGCGTTCTTCGGTTCGTTCCTCGACGCCTGGGCCAACGACCCGAACGCCATGCCCGAGGATGTGCGTGCCGAATACCTGCGCGCGAGCGCCGCGGCGGTGACCTCGATCGTCGCGGACTACCGGGCCTCGGCGGACATCGACGTCACGCACGACCAGGCGGATCTGGACGCCGGGTCGCAACTGGCCATGCCCGTGATGGTCGTCCAGCAGGACTGGGGCGCACAGCTGGGCTACGACGCCGCCGGGGTGTGGAAGGCGTGGGCGCCGGACCTGGACCACAGGCTGACCCGCGCCGGGCACTTCATGGCCGAAGAGGCGCCCGGCGAGATCACGGCGGCGGTCCAGGACCTGCTGGCCCGCTGAGCCTCCTGCCCCCGACCCGTCGGCCGGGCCGCGCCGGCAGGCGAGCGCCGGGTCTCCGGCGATCGGTGTTCTTCTCCCGCGCCGGCTTCCCGCGCGTTGCCGCTTCGGCCGACCCGTCGTCCCCGGGCAACGGGGGCAGCGGCAGCGGGGCCCCGGCGGTCGCGGCCATCCCCGCCACCGCCGTACGCGGCACCGCCGGCCGGTCCCGGAAGGTTTCACCGGCCCCGGAGCGGGCCAGACCTCCCCCATGACCGCCGACGCGCGCCCCGTGGTCAAGCGCACCGCCCGGGCCATCCTGATCGATGACGACGAGATGATCCTGATCAAGCGGACCAAGCCCGGCCGCGAGCCGTACTGGATCACTCCGGGCGGCGGTGTCGAGACCGGGGACGCAACCGTCGTCGACGCCCTCCACCGTGAGCTGGACGAGGAGTTGGGGGCGAAGGTGACCGATGTGGTCCCCGCCTTCGTCGACACCGTCCCCTACGACCCTGCCGAGGACGCGGGGGGCTGCGCGGCGGTCGTCGCGCCGCGGGCCGCGGAGGCGGCGGACGCCGTGGGAGGCGCGGTGAAGGTGCAGTTCTTCTTCGTCTGCCGGCTGGCCTCGATGGACCTGTCGCGCCGGCACGGCCCGGAGGTCGAGGAGCCGCGCGGCGAGTACGAGGCCGTCCGCGTCCCCTTCACCCGCGCGGGCATCGCCTCGGTGGAGGTGGTGCCCCCCTCGCTGCGCGCCTACCTCGACGCCAACATCGAGGGCGTACGCGCCCTGCTGGACCCGGACCTGGGCTGACTCCCCGGCGAGTCGTCCCGGTCCCCGGTCCCCGGTCCGGGGGAGCCGGGGGAGCCGGGGCCGCTCAGCCGAACCAGCCCCGGAACGGCGTCCGCTCGCCCTCCGCCCGGCGCCGCCGGGCCTTGTCGAGCAACTGCTCGGCGTGGGCGCGCCAGGCCGCCGGGTCGTCGGAGGGCGGCACGTGCCCGCCGGGTCCGCCGTGCGCACCCGCGTGATCACGCTCGCGCGGCGGCCGTACGGCCGGGCCGCGACGCCGCGCCTCCTGTGCCGCCCCGAAGAAGTCCCCGCCCTTGCGCCGCTGGTCGTCCGTGCCCCAGTCGCGCGGGGTCCCCCTGGGCGCCCGCTGCAGATGGGGGATGTGCTTGGCGCAGTGGATGTAGGCCTCCTCCACCGTCACCCGCACCCACACCAGCGCCCGCCGGCCGGGCACGGAGTCGGTCGGCAGCTCCGGGTGGGCCGGGCGCAGTTCGGCGTCCTCGACGATCTCGGCGCGGCCGTTGACGTGCAGACCGATCCGGGCCTGGAAGAAGTCGATCAGCAGGATGCCCAGATGCGGGTTCTCCTGGATGTTGCCGAGGCTGGCGTGCACTCCGTTGCCCCGGTACTCGGGGTAGACCAGGGTCCGCTCGTCGATCACGTGCAGGAAGCCGGGCGGACCGGCGCGGAAGGAGTTGTCGCACTCGCCGTGCCGGTCGGCGGTGGCCAGGAAGAACATCTCCTGCCGGCCGATGAACTCCCGCATCCGCTCGTTGAGGTGGTCGAGCATCTGCTCGCCGTAGAAGCGGTCGGCGCGCTCGGTCGTGCCCAGACGCTGCTGCATCGCGTGCTCGCCGTCGCTGCCGGGGCGTACGGGCTCGCCGGGAGCGGGGTCCGGGGCTGTGGCGGGTGCCGGGGAGGGGGCGGGTGCCGGGGAGGGGGCGAAGCCCGCCGCCTGCCGGTGCCGCCCGACCGGCGCCGTGCCCTCCGGCTCGTCCGCCGCCCATGCCGGGCGTGCCGGATGTGCCGGGCCCGCGCGGTCCGGCACGGGTGCCGTGTGGACCGGGCGTACCGTCCTGAGCGTCATGGTGGCGTCGACCGTTTCCGTCGCGTCCACGTCGTGGTTCACGTGGTGGTTCCGTCCTGTCTCGCTGTCGCGTCCGCTTCGTCCGTCCGCCGCCGCCCGGCCTCCCGCGGGAGGCCGCGGGCCCCGCGGGCACCGGCCCCGCAGGGCTCAACTCCGCTGTGCCACCAGCCCGCCGAGGGAGTCGTGCCGTATCCGGTCGGAGGGGATCCCCACCCCCACCAGCGCTTCCAGCCCGCTGCGGATCATCCCCGGCGGACCGGACAGATAGCCGTCGAAGGCGTGCCACGGGCCGCCCTGCCGTACCGCGTCCGGGAGCCGGCCGGTGATCCCGCCCGACGGCCCCTCGACCACCGGGCGGACCGACAGCCACGACAGCCTCCGCTCCATCTCGCGCAGGGTGTCCAGGTCGTACAGGTCCAGATCGCTGCGGGCGCCGTAGAACACCTCCACCGGCCGGGCACGGCCGTGCCCGGCGACGTCCTCGACCAGCGCCTTGATGGGGGCGATGCCCGTACTGCCGCCCAGGCAGAGCAGGCCGTTGCCGCGGGAGTGGTCCACCGTCATCGAACCGGCCGGCCCGCCCAGCCGCAGCACGTCGCCGGGGCGGGCCCGGTGGACGAGCGCGCGCGAGACCCAGCCGGCCGGCACCGCCTTGACGTGGAAGACCAGCAGTCCGTCCGGGCGCGGGGCGCAGGCCAGGGAGTACTGCCGCCACACCTTCGGCCACCAGGGCGTCTCGACACTGGCGTACTGGCCGGCCAGGAACGGATAGGGCTGGTCGGGCCGGACGGTGACGACGGCGATGTCGGAGGTGCGCATCTCGTGCGAGACCACCTCGGCGTGCCACAGCGCCGGCGCCCTGCGCTCGTCCTCGGCCGCGGCGTCGATCATGATCTGGGAGATGGCCGTGTAGGCGCGCACCCAGGCGGCCTCCGCCTCCTCGCCCCAGGTGCGCGGGGCGTAGCGGGCCAGCGCGTCGATCAGGCACTCGCCGACGGCGGGGTAGTGCTCGGGCCTGGTGCCGTACTTGCGGTGGCCGCGGCCGAGATGGGAGAGGTACTCCACCAGCGTGCGGCGCTCGTCGATCAGTCCGGCGGCGGTGAGCAGCGCCTTGAACAACCGGTCGCGCTGGGTGTCCATGGCGGCGGGGAACAGCGTGCGCACCCCCGGGTTCCGGGTGAACAGCAGGGCGTAGAAGTACGAGGTGAGTGCCTGGGAGACCGGCTCGACCTCCTCCAGGACACGGCGTATCAGCGTCGCGTCGCGGGAGGGTTCGAACCGCCCGTAGCCGGGGTTGGCGGTGAACTCCGGGACCGGGCCGGGCGCGGAGGGCGCGGGGCCGGGCCCGGACGCGGGTACGGGTCCCGGGCGGGACGTTGGTGCCGTTCGCTCCTCGCCCCGCTTCGGCGCGAACCAGCCCCGGTCGCCGCCTCCGCCGCCGGTGGGCGGCCCACCGGCCGCGCGCTGGGGAGTTCCGTTGCCCGCCGACGTAGTGGCCATGGTCTGTCTCGCCTCGTACATCTTCCGATCGGTCCGGTCACTTACAGAGCGGAAACCACCTGGGCAGAGCCCCCCGTTTCATTGGCCGCGGATATGCGTGAGCGGTGATACGCGGTCTCGACCATACCGGTGCACGATCGATACACAAGCCCCGGCAGGACTTCCACCGAATTCCACGGACTCCGGCATCCCGCTGAATTGCGCTGCGCCCGCGCCCGGCACGGGCCGCCCGCGCAGATCGGCCGGAAGAAGCCTCCCCGCCACGCCCACCAGCGGCGATCACCATGCCACAACCGTCGGTCGTGACACGGGAGGCACGGCCTGAGGCCTCTCTCCACAGGATCCGCCACCTCGAATCCGGCACACTCTCCATACGTTATCTTCACTTTTCCGGACACAGTCACAGAAAGCATCGGAGAGTGTTCTCTGCGCAGTTTTCCAGAGCGCCCCGCTCCCTTTCCAACCGGCTTGCGGATTCCGGCCGGACGCGCCCGGAAAAGCGGCGAAACCGTGTACCCGGATCCTTGCGGGGTATTCCCCGCGTCCACGGCTGTGGGCACGCGTAAACCGGTGGCCGTCCCGCCACCCGACGGCCAGGCCGGGCACCCGTGACGCCCGCCGTACTCGGTGGCGCCGGGCTGACGCCCCGGCCCGGGCACCCGGGCCGGGGCGCGGGGTTCACCCCGCGCGCCACCCCTGCGGGTCCACACCGCCCGGAACGGGCGCCTCCGGGTCGTACGGGGCCCGGGTGAGGACGAACGTGCCCAGGTCCAGATGGCTCACCTCCCCGTCCGCCCCGCGCACCACCCGCAGCGTCTCGCCCGCGTAGTAGCCGTCCAGTCCCGTCCAGGTGCCGTCCGCCTCCGGCCGGAAGCGCGAGGCCCGCCCCGCGCCGCCGACCGGGACCAGCTCCAGCGCCCGCCCCTCGCACACCCGCAGCGCGAACGCCGACGGCCCCCAGTACCACGCCCCCGTCAGCTCCAGCAGTTCCGGACCGGTCTGCGAGCGCGGACGCCAGGGCTCGGGGAAGGACGGCTCGCGCTCGGCGACGATCCCCAGCAGATCGGCCGCCAGACCGCCCACGGGCAGCCCCGAGGTCGCGTTGACCAGCGCCACACTCGCCAGCCGCTCCCCGGGAGCGGTCCACACCGCCGCGAGGAAACCCGGCATGGAACCGGTGTGCCCGGCCAGCAACCGCCCGCCGGAGCGCACCAGTTGCATCCCCAGCCCGTACGCCTGGTCCCAGGACTCGGCCTCCGGCGCCACCGCCGGTGTCCGCATCCGCGCCAGGCTCTCCGCGCCCAGCACCCTCTCGTCGCCCGCCGCCAGGAACGCCGCGAAGCGGCACAGGTCCCCGGCCGTGGACCACAGCTGCCCGGCCGGCGCCATCAGCCCGGTGTCCGCGAGCGGTTCGGGCAGCACCGCGTCCGCCCACGGATGCACGGCCCACCCCCGGGCGTACGGCTCCCGCGGCAGCGGCGTCGTACAGTCCATGCCCAGCGGGTCGAGCACCTCCCCGCGCAGCACCTCGTACCAGGGCGCGCCGCGCAGCCGCTCCACCAGGGAGCCCAGCAGCGCGTAGCCGAGGTTGGAGTAGTGGTGCCGCCGGCCGGCCGGATGCCGCACGGGCCGCTCGCCGAACAGGTCGGCCGGCTCGGGGCGCAGCTCACCGGGCGTCCGCTCCCACCAGGGGCCGCGCGGCTCGGTGGCCAGCCCGGCCGAATGGGACAGCAACTGGGCGACCGTAGCCCGGGCCACCTCCTCCCCGGCCCCGGCGGGCACCTCCAGATGCTCGCCGAGCGGGTCGGACAGGTCCAGCAGCCCCTCGTCGCACAGCCGCATCACCAGCACGGCGACGAACGTCTTGGTGATCGAGCCGATCCGGTACCGGGTGTCCGCGGTCGGCTCGCCCTCCGTCTCCCCCGCCGCGCCGGGCGGGCCGACCGCACCGCCGCGCACCCCCGTCCACACCGTCCGCCCGTCCCGCACCACGGCCCCGACCGCCGACGGCACCCGGCCCTCGGCCTGGGCGACGGCCAGTCTGTGGAGGAGCGCGCGACGGGTCTCCGGCAGCAGTTCCCCGTCCATGTCCGCACTGGAATCACTCATCCGCCCACTCTCCCCGGCGACACCGGCCGGGGCCAGCGTTTTCCACCGCGTCGACCGCCGCCCCGGGTGACAGGGGTGTGGACAACCGTGCGGGGTGGCAGGGCGCGGAACTTCGCACGCTTTCATGCCATTCGATCGTGTCTTCAGATGTTTCACCTCGTTCTCCCGGTGAGGGGCTGCGCCATCGGGGTGATGCCCGGACGGAGGAGACGGTGACGGTGAACGAGGAAGTCCTGCTGGAGTCGAGGACACTGCGCGAGAGCGTGGCCGAACGCACGGGCGCGCTGGACAAGGTGAAGGCCCTCTCCGTCCTGCCGGACGGGATGCATGTCACGACGCGGATGGTGGCCGATTACTTCGAGGTGGGGCTCAAGGCCATCACGTCGCTGGTGGTCGATCACCGGGAAGAGCTGGAGAGCAACGGTTACCGCGTTTTGACAGGTTCAGAACTGAACTCCTTCAAGGAGTTCTGTGGAGTCCAGTCACGCACAAGGTCACAGGCCGTCTTCTCCCGGCGCACCGTCCTCAATGTCGCGATGCTGCTGCGCGACAGCATCGTCGCACGTCAGGTGCGTGCCTACCTGCTGGACGCCGAGCGGAACGCCCGCCCCCGGCCGGTGGAAAACCTTCTCCACATCGACCTCGACGCCCTGGACGAGCGCATCACCCGCATCAGCACCCAGACCGCGGGCCGGCTCATCGGACAGACCATCGTCCCCATGCTGAACCACCTCATCCACGCCTCCGGCGAGCAGCGCCGGGAGCTGACCGCGATCCGCGAGGACCTCGAACGCGTCAAGCGGACCCTCCAGGAGCGGGAAATCACAGGAGCGGCGACGGCAGCCGCGGCGGCCGTGGACGCGATGGGACGGCGCGAGTTCGAGGACCACGTCGCCGGCCTCTGCCGCCGCGACGGATGCACCGTGGCGAACACCGGCTCCGACAGCGGCCTGGTCACCGATCTCGTCGGGCGCACCGCCGACGGGCGGCGGCTGGTGGTGCGATGCGAGCACTCCGCACCGCACCGGGCCGTGGAGAGCGGGGCGATGTGGGAGTTCGCCGGGATGGCGAAGCTCGAACACGAGGCGGAGGTGGCCCTGTCCGTCACCACCTCCACTTTCGCTCCCGCCGCACTCGGCCTCGCGGCCCGCCACGGCATCCCACCGTGCACCGCGCGCTGCTGGAGGCGTGGAACACGGGGACGGCGCTCCAGGTGCTGCGCTGACGACCGGCACGGCCGACAACGGCCGGTGTGTGCGGCACGACCGCGCACAAAGGCCCGAAGTCACAAGCGGAAGTCGCGGCTTCGGGCCTCCCGCCGTCTAACGGCGGAAGGAGCCGGCGGGGGCTCAGAGCGCCAGCTTGAACCCCACGTGCGAGGCCGTGAAACCCAGCCTCTCGTAGAAGCGGTGGGCCTCCGTGCGGGTGGCGTCGGAGGTGAGCTGGACCAGGGCGCAGCCAAGGCCGCGCGCCTCCTCGACCGCCCACTCGATCAGCCGGGTGCCCAGACCCCCGCCGCGCTCGCCGGAGCGGACGCGCACGGCCTCGATGAGCGCACGGCTCGCGCCGCGTCGCGACAGCCCGGGGATGACGGTGAGCTGGAGCGTGCCGACGACCCGGCCGTCGCGGACCGCTACGACCAGGTGCTGGTGCGGGTCGGCGGCGATCTCCGCGAACGCCTCACGGTAGGGGGCGAGGTCGCCGGGCGACTCGCGGCGGGCGCCCAGCGGGTCGTCGGCGAGCATGTCCACGATGGCCCGCAGGTCGTCCGCCGTCGCGGGGCGTATGTCGAAGTCGCTCATGACCGGCACCCTATGCCGCCCCGCGCGGCGGCACCGGCCCGTTTCCGTCCGCACCGGGCCACCCGCCCGGGCCACCCGCCCGGCGCGTCCGCCGGACACGTCCGATTCCTTCAAGACCTCCGGTCCGGCGAAGCCCCAGCATGGCCGTATGGCACCCCGTATCGATCTCGTCGGCCTGGTCACCTCCGACATGGCCGCCTCGCTCGCGTTCTACCGCCGCCTCGGACTCGACATCCCCGCAGGCGCCGAAGATCAGCCCCATGTGGAGGCCCCGCTGCCCGGCGGGCTGCGCATCGCCTGGGACACCGTCGAGACCATCCGCTCCTTCGACCCCTCCTGGACCCCGCCCAGCGGCGGCGGCCGCGTCGAACTCGCCTTCGTCTGCGACGATCCGGCCGACGTCGACCGGCAGTACGCCGAACTGGAACGAGCCGGACACACCGGGCACAAGGCGCCCTGGGACGCCTTCTGGGGTCAGCGGTACGCCATCGTCCTCGACCCCGACGGCAACGCGGTCGCCCTCTTCGCCCCGCTGCCGGAGAGCGCACCCGGCGACCAATCCCCCGGCGGTCAACCCTCCGGCGGCCGGTCCTCCGACAGCAGCACCGAGAGCTGAACCCCGGCCAGCGTCCTGACCTCGCGCGACAGATGCGCCTGGTCCGCGTATCCGGCCTCGGCCGCGGCCGAGGCCGGCGGCACGCCGCCGCGGACCAGGCGCAGAGCCCGCCGGAACCGCAGCACCCGGGCCAGGGGCTTGGGCCCGTAGCCGAAGGCCGCCAGCGAGCGGCGGTGGAGCTGCCGCTCGCTCAGCCCCACCCCGCGCGCCACCTCGGCGACACTCACGCCGTTCCGCAGCCCGGCGGCCACCGCCGCAGTCAGCGGATCGCCCGGCGCCCGCCGCAGCCGTACCGCCGCGGCCTCCTCCAGCACCGCGGCCCCGCTCCGGGCCCCCGCCGTCCGCTCGGCCATCCGCTCGGCCAGCTCCCGTACCTCGCGCTCCGGCCAGAGCGCCTCCAGCGGCACCCGCGCGTCACGCAGCTCGTGCGCCGGCACGCCCAGGACGCGCGGCCCGGTACCGGGCGGGAAGCGCAGCCCCACATAACCGGCCCCCGGCGGGTCGTCGGTCAGCTGGGCCCTGGTGTCCGGCCCGGCCACCAGCAGCCCGCCGGCCGTCCGGATCAGGTCCATGCACCCGTCCGGCAGCACCCTCGCCCGCCGAGGCCGCGCAGGGGCCTCCCGGCGCCACACCACCGCGCCGGCCACCCACCGCGACCCCCGCTCCTCGTACACCTCGCCGGCCTCCCACCCGTGCCCGTGTCCGTGCGCCGCCGACCGGGCGGGCGCCGCACCCGGTCGGATCAGGTCAGGCCGGGTCAGGTCTGGGCCATGTCCACGAAGCGCGAGTAGTGCCCCTGGAAGGCCACGGTGATCGTCGCCGTCGGGCCGTTGCGGTGCTTGGCCACGATCAGGTCCGCCTCACCCGCCCGCGGCGACTCCTTCTCGTAGGCGTCCTCGCGGTGCAGCAGGATGACCATATCGGCGTCCTGTTCGATAGAGCCCGATTCACGAAGGTCCGAGACCATCGGCTTCTTGTCGGTGCGCTGCTCGGGGCCGCGGTTGAGCTGGGAGAGCGCGATCACCGGCACCTCCAGCTCCTTGGCCAGCAGCTTGAGGTTCCGGGACATCTCCGAGACCTCCTGCTGACGGCTCTCGGGGCGGCGCGAGCCACCCGACTGCATCAGCTGGAGGTAGTCGATGACGACCAGCCGCAGGTCGTTGCGCTGCTTGAGGCGGCGGCACTTGGCGCGGATCTCCATCATCGTCAGGTTCGGCGAGTCGTCGATGTACAGCGGCGCGCCCGTGACATCGGGCATCTGGCGCGCCAGCCGGTTCCAGTCCTCGTCCGTCATGCTGCCCGACCGCATGTGGTGCAGCGCCACCCGCGCCTCGGCGGACAGCAGCCGCATCGCGATCTCGTTGCGGCCCATCTCCAGCGAGAAGATCACGCTGGGCAGGTTGTTCCTGATCGAGCAGGCCCGGGCGAAGTCCAGGGCGAGGGTGCTGTTGTGCGTAGGGACCATGGACCGGCTGCACAGGTACAGGTGGGCCGGGTTGTCGACCTGGACGCACCGCACCGGAACGGATTCGATCTCCTCCACGCTCGTGATGAACCGCTGCCCCGGCTTCGGCGTGGACGGGCGGAGGCGGTCCCGGTGCGCCTGCTGCTTGCGGCCCAGCCGGAACACCTCGTCGTCGGTGGTGAAGGTGACCGTGTAGCAGGTCGAGGACTCCTCCGATCTGCCCTTGACGCGCTTGGTCGCCATCCCGCACCGGTACCCAAGGCTCATGACCAGCTCCCGGAACCCTTCGGCGAGAGCGTGGTTGGTGACGGCGAACTGCACGGAACCGGTGCGGGATACGGTGCCGTCGGTGTCGAGAAGCCCCGCCAGCAGTGCTCTCCGCTGGGCAACGGACCCTCGCAGGTACTCGGCGGGAATGTGCTTGTTCCCCAGCACGCCCAGCTCCCGCAGAAGGACGAGGAAGCTGCCGTGCCGCCTGGTGCACGGGGCGCACCGGGGCTCGGTGAAGGGAGAGAAGCACGTGGTCCCGCAGTCGACGCAGGTGGTGTGTGGTACCGGGGCGGAAGCGGCACGCGCCCGGCCACCGCAGGATCGGCCGCAGGTGCGGACATGCGCCAGCCTGGGGACGAACTCCGTGCCGCACACGGCGCAGGACCGCTTGAGGCGTTCCGGTGCGTCCACCGTCAGAGACAGAGCATAGGTGACTTCCGTGTTGCCGACCGGGCGGGTGGTGATGCCGTCCTTCTGGACGTACTCCAAGATCTCAGGGTCCACGGTGGTCAGGCGTGCGGCGGTGCTTGAGCCGTCTCCGAGCCAGACGCCCAGGGTGTAGGGCGGGATCGGGAACGCCCGTTCGGGCAGGTCAAGCGGAGCGGTGTTGCGCACGGAGTGGTTCGTGCGCCGGTCGGCGGTCAGGCACCGTACCGTCTCCGCGATCTCCTTCGTGGTCTTCACCGTCGCGGCTTGGTGGGCGTAGCGCCGGGAGGAGCGGGTGTCGGTGAGCCACTGGTGCTCGGCATCCGCGACAACCGTGGTTCCGTCATCGAAGGTGATCCGGTAGCACGGGCGGCCGTGCATGACGTCGGTCGCGGCGACTACGCGGGTGGGGCGCCCGTCGGCGTCGAGGAGGTCATCCCCTTCGCGGACGTCGCCCATCGTGGTCCACCCGTCAGGGGTGGGCAGCGGGGTGTCGAGCGCCAGTGCCTTGCCCATCGCCGGCCTGGCCGCGATGACGATCATCTGGCCCGGGTGGAGGCCGTTGGTCAGTGAGTCCAGGTCGGTGAAGCCCGTCGGCACGCCCGACATCTGGCCGCTGCGCGAGCCGATCGCCTCGATCTCGTCGAGCGCGCCCTCCATGATGTCGGCGAGCGGGAGGTAGTCCTCCGAGGTGCGCTGCTCGGTGACGGCGTAGATCTCGGCCTGGGCCGAGTTGACGATCTCGTCCACGTCCCCGTCGGCCGCGTACCCCATCTGCGTGATGCGGGTGCCGGCCTCGACCAGGCGGCGCAGGACGGCGCGCTCGTGGACGATCTCCGCGTAGTACTGGGCGTTGGCCGCGGTGGGGACGGCCTGGACCAGGGAGTGCAGATAGCCGGGGCCGCCGACCTTGGCGATCTCGCCGCGTCTGGTCAGCTCGGCGGCGACGGTGATGGGGTCGGCCGGCTCGCCCTTGGCGTAGAGGTCGAGGACGGCCTGGTAGATCGTCTCGTGGGCCGGGCGGTAGAAGTCCTTGCCCTGGAGGGTCTCCACCACGTCCGCGATGGCGTCCTTGGACAGCAGCATGCCGCCGAGGACGGACTTCTCCGCATCGAGGTCCTGCGGGGGGAGACGGTCGAAACCGCCCACCGGGCCCGAGGGCCAGGCGTCGGCGCCGCGGTCGTGGCGCTCGCCGTCGACGGCGGCGTCGCGGCTGCGGCGGGAGACCGGGAGGTGGTCCCCCGGGCCGGGGGAGCCGGTGGCGTATCCGGGTGCCGGGCTGTCGACGTGCTCGGACGGTGTCACCCCGCCACCTCCTCCCGTTCCTCGCGACCCGCGCCCCTCTTTCCTACGGCGCGGCTCTGACACTGGGCGCGCCCGCTCCCCGGTCGCGGACCGGGCGAAGAAGAGGGGAACAGCAGGCGGGCGCCGGACAACGGTAGGGCTACGGGGGCCTCCAGCCAATCCGGTTATCCACAGGGCGTGTGGATGAACGACCGCATCCTGTGGAGAACTCGGCGATTCCTGTGCACGGGGCAGGGGACGGGCCTGTGGAGAACTCCTCCGGCCGACTTTTACACAGGGCCTGAGCTGCTGTTTTCCCATCCACCGGCTGTGCAGGAGAAAAACTTCGCGACTCGCGTCGGGATCGCGACAAACGGCGCAGAGGATCTCACCCCAGGTGAGGAATGGTAATGGTCACACATCTATTGCAACTATTACTTGTGGATGTTTGGATCGGATCATGACACACGCTCCCCCGCCGGCCGGACGCACCGCGGTACGCCGCCACGACCGCGAGATCATCGCGCTGGCGCTCCCCGCCTTCGGCGCGCTCGTCGCGGAGCCCCTGTTCGTCATGGCCGACAGCGCGATCGTGGGCCACCTGGGCACCCCTCAGCTCGCCGGGCTCGGCGTCGCGGCCACCCTGCTGACGACCGGGGTGAACATCTTCGTCTTCCTCGCCTACGCCACCACCGCCGCCGTCGCGCGCCGCGTCGGGGCCGGCGACCTGCCCGCCGCCATCCGGCAGGGCATGGACGGGATCTGGCTGGCGCTGCTGCTCGGCGCGGTGGTGGTGGCCGCCGCACTGCCCGCCGCGCCCGCCCTCGTCGACCTGTTCGGGACGTCCGCGACCGCGGCCCCGCACGCGGTGACGTATCTGCGGATCAGCGCGCTGGGCATCCCCGCCATGCTCGTGGTCCTGGCCGCCACCGGTGTGCTGCGCGGGCTGCAGGACACCCGTACCCCGCTGTACGTGGCCGTCGGCGGCTTCTCCGCCAACGTCGTGCTCAACTTCGCCCTGGTGTACGGCGCCGGGCTGGGCATCGCCGGCTCGGCCTGGGGCACGGTGATCGCGCAGTGCGCGATGGCGGCCGTCTATCTGGTTGTGGTGGTCAGGGGCGCCCGGCGGCACGGCGCCTCGCTGCGGCCGGACGCCGCCGGGATCCGGGCCAGCGGCAGGGCCGGGGCGCCGCTGCTGGTCCGCACCCTGTCACTGCGCGCCGTGCTGGTGCTGGCGACCGCCGTCGCGGCGCGGCTGGGGGACGTCGAGGTGGCCGCGCACCAGATCACGCTGACCGTCTGGTCGCTGCTGGCCTTCGCGCTGGACGCCATCGCCATCGCCGGGCAGGCGATCATCGGCCGCTACCTGGGCGCGGGGGACGCGGCAGGGGCACGGGCCGCGTGCCGGCGGATGGTGCGGTGGGGGATCGCCTCCGGGGTGGTGCTGGGGGTGCTGGTGGTCGCGGCGCGCCCGCTCCTGCTGCCGCTGTTCACCCCGGATCCCGCCGTACACGACCGGCTGACGCCCGCGCTGCTGGTGGTGGCGGTGACCTCGCCGGTCGCGGGGGTGGTCTTCGTGCTGGACGGGGTGCTGATGGGCGCGGGCGACGGACCTTATCTGGCCTGGGCGGCGCTGGCGACGCTGGTGGTGTTCGCCCCGGTGGCGCTGGCAGTCCCGGCGCTGGGCGGGGGGCTGACCGCACTGTGGTGGGCGGTCGCCGGACTGATGATGGGGATGCGGCTGGCCACTCTGTGGCTGCGGGCCCGGTCGGGCCGCTGGGTCGTCACCGGGGCGGTACGCGCCTGAGCGGTGTGCCGGGCACGGCACGGAGCACGGCGAAGGGCCGCGGCCCCCTCGCGGGGACCGCGGCCCTTTCGGCTGTGTGCCGGGGGTGCCGTCAGGCGGCGCCGACCTCGATGCCGATCTTGGCGACGACCTCGGGGTGCAGACGCACCGAGACCCGGTGCGAGCCCAGGGTCTTGATCGGGGCGTCCAGCTCGATGCGGCGCTTGTCGACGTCCGGTCCGCCCGCGGTCTTCACCGCCGCGGCGACGTCGGCCGGGGTGACGGAGCCGAACAGGCGGCCCTGGTCGCCGGCGCGGACCTTCAGGCGCACGGTGACGCCCTCGAGCCTGCCCTTGATCTCGTTGGCCTGCTCGATCGTGGCGATCTCGTGGATCTTGCGGGCGCGGCGGATCTGCTCGACGTCCTTCTCCCCGCCCTTGGTCCAGCGGATGGCGAATCCGCGGGGGAGCAGGTAGTTGCGGGCGTACCCGTCCTTCACCTCGACGATGTCGCCGGCGTTGCCGAGACCCGAGACCTCGTTGGTCAGGATGATCTTCATGAGTCGGTCATCCTTCCCTTATCGAGCGGTCGAGGTGTAGGGCAGCAGCGCCATCTCACGGCTGTTCTTCACGGCCGTGGCGACGTCACGCTGGTGCTGGGTGCAGTTGCCGGTCACGCGACGGGCACGGATCTTGCCGCGGTCGGAGATGAACTTCCGCAGCAGGTTCGTGTCCTTGTAGTCGACGTACTTGATCTTTTCCTTGCAGAACACGCAAACCTTCTTCTTCGGCTTGCGAGCAGGCGGCTTCGCCATTGTCTCTCTCCGTTTGGTTCAAGAAGTCTGTGCCTGTGAGCGCAGCCCCTCCCGGAACCCCTGGGGGTCCCTCAGAAGGGGGGCTCGTCCGAGTAGCCGCCGCCGGAACCGCCGGAGCCACCGCCCCAGCCGCCACCGCCGCCGCCCTGCTGGCCGCCGGCCGGAGCGCCGGTCGCCCACGGGTCGCCCGCGGGTGCGCCGCCGCCCTGCTGGCCGCCGCCGGGGCCGCCGCCCCAGCCGCCGCCACCGCCCTGCTGGCCGCCGCCGCGGCCGGTGGTCTTGGTGACCTTGGCCGTGGCGTTGCGCAGGCTGGCGCCGACCTCGTCGACGTCCAGCTCGTAGACCGTGCGCTTGATGCCCTCGCGGTCCTCGTAAGAGCGCTGCTTGAGCCGGCCCTGCACGATGACGCGGGTGCCCCGGGTGAGGGACTCGGCGACGTTCTCCGCCGCCTGCCGCCACACCGAGCAGGTCAGGAACAGGCTCTCGCCGTCCTTCCACTCGTTGGTCTGGCGGTCGAAGGTGCGGGGAGTGGACGCGACGCGGAACTTCGCGACCGCCGCACCGGAGGGGGTGAAGCGCAGCTCGGGGTCGTCGACCAGATTGCCGACGACCGTGATGACGGTCTCGCCTGCCATGGGTGAACCTCTCGGCGGGGTGCTGCTGGCTGCTGGTGATGCTGTGGTGCCGGTGCTTCCGGAGTGCCGGAGGCGCTACCGGTTGCCCGGGATCCGCTGAGCGGGGGCGCTCAGTGGGTCTCGGGGCGGAGGACCTTGGTCCGCAGAACCGACTCGTTCAGGTTCATCTGACGGTCGAGCTCCTTGACGACCGCGGGCTCGGCCCGCAGGTCGATGACCGAGTAGATGCCCTCGGGCTTCTTCTTGATCTCGTACGAGAGACGACGACGGCCCCAGGTGTCGACCTTCTCGACCTTCCCCTCGCCCTCGCGGACGACGGAAAGGAAGCTCTCGATCAGCGGGGAGACAGCGCGCTCCTCGAGATCGGGGTCGAGGATGACCATCACCTCGTAGTGACGCATGTGGAACCCACCTCCTCTGGACTCGGCGGCCACGGTCGTTCCGTGGCAGGAGGGTCGTGATGCGTGAGCAACGGTATCGGCCGGCACTGACAGTCCCGGTCCGTTCCCCGGAAAGTCCCCGGTCCGTTCCCGGATCCGGTCGCCGCCGGGCAGACACCGCGCAGACGGTACAGAGTACCCGCACCGCCACTCGGGTTGAAATCCGGTGCCCGGTCCCCGCAATCTGGACACAGGGGGCGTGACACGCGTCACCCGTCGCACCCTCGCAAGTCCGGCGGATGCGGCCCATCCGCCCTGTCCGGGAGTCCGGCGGTCCGGCAGCACGGCCGTCCGGACGGTCCCGCGGGAGGTTCCCCATGGCACAGGCGGTACGGAGGAGCCCGGTCTCCTTCCTCCTCAACACCGACGGCCGGCGGCACCCGGTCGAGAACCGGTTCGTCGCCGTGACCGCGGTGCTCGGCGTGGTCGCGTTCGTCACCGGCTTCTTCCCCGGTCTCAGTCTGATCGCGTCCTGGGCCGGGCTGCTGGGGATCGTCTCCGGAGGCTGGGGGCAGATGATCTCCGCGACCACCGGCGAGCGGTTCGCCCTGGTCGTCAGCATGGGAGCGGCGGCGGTCGGCTTCTACCTGGGCATGTCGAACGGCGGCCTGTTCGGCTGACCTCCCGGCTTCCCGCCCGGGACGGGGCGCGGCGGGCGGCGGCTCGCCACGGCCCCGTACTGGCACGTCCGGGGCGCGTGCCTGCGCAGTAGGCTTCCGGCCAGACCCTGCGAAGTACGCCGGAGGAGCGCCCCGTAATGAGCCTGACCCTGAGGACGATCAGTCGCGAGCAGCACCTGGCGTATATCCGGAGCCTGCCATCGGCCAGCCACATGCAGGTGCCCGCGTGGGCGGACGTGAAGGCCGAGTGGCGCTCGGAGAGCCTGGGCTGGTTCGACCCGGGCGGCGAGCTGGTCGGGGCGGGCCTGGTGCTGTACCGCCAGCTTCCCAAGGTCAAGCGCTACCTGGCCTATCTCCCCGAGGGGCCGGTGATCAACTGGTTCGCGCCGAACCTGGAGGAGTGGCTGCGCCCGATGCTGGCGCATCTGAAGGCCAAGGGCGCGTTCTCGGTGAAGATGGGTCCGCCCGTGGTGATCCGGCGCTGGGACGCCCCCGCGATCAAGGCCGGCATCCAGAACCCGGACGTGAAGCGGCTGCGCGACGTCGAGGCCACCCACATCGAGCCGCGCGCCTTCGAGGTGGCCGACCGGCTGCGGCGGATGGGCTGGCAGCAGGGCGAGGACGGCGGCGCCGGCTTCGGCGACGTCCAGCCGCGCTACGTCTTCCAGGTGCCGCTGGAGAACCGCTCGCTGGACGAGGTGCACAAGGGCTTCAACCAGCTGTGGCGGCGCAACATCAAGAAGGCCGAGAAGGCCGGCGTCGAGGTCGTGCAGGGCGGCTACGACGACCTGCCGGTGTGGCAGGAGCTGTACGAGGTCACGGCCGAACGCGACCGCTTCCGGCCGCGTCCCCTGGGTTACTTCCAGCGGATGTGGACGGCGCTGAACTCCGAGGACCCCAACCGGATGCGGCTGTACTTCGCCAAGCACGAGGGCGAGCCGGTGGCCGCGGCCACCATGCTGATCGTGGGCGGGCACGTGTGGTACTCCTACGGCGCCTCGGCCAACCACAAGCGCGAGGTGCGCCCCTCCAACGCCATGCAGTGGCGGATGCTGCAGGACGCGTACGCGCTCGGGGCGAGCGTGTACGACCTGCGCGGCATCAGCGACTCCCTGGACGACTCCGACCACCTCTTCGGTCTGATCCAGTTCAAGGTGGGCACCGGCGGCCAGGCCGCCGAGTATCTCGGCGAGTGGGACTTTCCGCTCAATAAGCTGCTGCACAAGGCGCTCGACATCTACATGTCGCGCCGCTGACGCCCTGCTCCACGCACGTCCGGCGAGGCCGGCGGGACGGAAGACGGCCCGCCGGCGCACGCCGGGACCGATGAGAAAGGTTCCGTACGGCCATGGCGCTCTCCCTCTACGTCGACACCGAACGCTGGCGGGCGCACCAGCAGACGGTGCTGCGGCAGTTCCCGGGGCTGGTCCCGGTCTGCAAGGGCAACGGATACGGCTTCGGCCACGAGCGGCTGGCCGAGGAGGTGACCCGCTCCGGCTCGGACGTCATCGCCGTGGGCACGACGTACGAGGCCGCCCGGATGAAGGACTGGTTCAGCGGGGACCTGCTGGTGCTCACTCCCTTCCGCCGCGGTGAGGAGCCGGTGCCGCTGCCGGACCGGGCGATCCGCACCGTCTCCTCGGTCGACGGGGTGAACGCGCTGGTCGGAGCCCGTGTGGTCATCGAGGTGATGAGCTCGATGAAGCGGCACGGGGTGGTGGAGGAGGACCTGGGCAAGCTGCGCGCCTCGATCGAGGACGTGCGGCTGGAGGGCTTCGCGATCCATCTGCCGCTGGACCGCACCGACGGCACGGACGCGGTGGACGAGGTCATCGGCTGGATGGACCGGCTGCGGGCGGCCCGCCTGCCGCTGGAGACGATGTTCGTCAGCCATCTGGGGCCTCAGGAGTTCGCGCTGCTCCAGCAGCAGTTCCCGCAGACCCGCTTCCGGGCGCGGATCGGCACGCGGCTGTGGCTGGGCGACCACGAGGCCACCCGGTACCGGGGCTCGGTGCTGGACGTCACGCGGGTGGTGCGGGGTGACCGCTTCGGCTACCGGCAGCAGAAGGCTCCGGGCGACGGCTGGCTGGTGGTGGTGGCCGGCGGCACCTCGCACGGGGTGGGCCTGGAGGCGCCGAAGGCCATGCACGGTATGACCTCGCGGGCCAAGGGCGTGGCGCGCGCCGGGCTGGCGACGGTCAACCGCAACCTCTCGCCCTTCGTCTGGGACGGCAAGCAGCGCTGGTTCGCCGAGCCGCCGCACATGCAGGTGTCGATCCTGTTCGTGCCGGAGGAGGCCGCGGAGCCGAAGGTGGGCGACGAGCTGACGGCGATCCTGCGGCACACGACGACGCAGTACGACCGGCTGGTCGACAACTGAGCGGCCGCGCGGCGGCGGGCGCCGTACGACGGCCCGGCCGTACGACGGCGAGGGGTCCGGACACGGAATCGTGTGTCCGGACCCCTCGCCATGTCGCGTCACCGGACGCGTCCCGGCGTCCGGTGCGGTGTTCCCCGGCGCCTCCCGGGCGCTTCCCGGTCGGCGCCCCGGGTGACACCCGGTGTGCTTCCTAGCGCTCCACCTCACCGTTGATGAACTTCTCCACGTTCTCCCGGGCCTGGTCGTCGAAGTACTGGACCGGCGGGGACTTCATGAAGTAGGAGGAGGCCGAGAGGATCGGGCCGCCGACACCGCGGTCCTTGGCGATCTTCGCGGCGCGCAGGGCGTCGATGATGACGCCGGCGGAGTTCGGGGAGTCCCAGACCTCCAGCTTGTACTCCAGGTTCAGCGGGACGTCGCCGAACGCGCGGCCCTCCAGGCGGACGTAGGCCCACTTGCGGTCGTCCAGCCAGGCCACGTAGTCCGACGGGCCGATGTGGACGTTGTCCTCGCCCAGGTCCCGGTCGGGGATCTGGGAGGTGACGGCCTGGGTCTTGGAGATCTTCTTGGACTCCAGGCGCTCGCGCTCGAGCATGTTCTTGAAGTCCATGTTGCCGCCGACGTTGAGCTGCATCGTGCGGTCGAGGACGACGCCGCGGTCCTCGAAGAGCTTGGCCAGCACACGGTGCGTGATGGTCGCGCCCACCTGGGACTTGATGTCGTCGCCGACGATCGGGACACCGGCCTCGGCGAACTTGTTCGCCCACTCCTCGGTGCCGGCGATGAAGACCGGCAGGGCGTTGACGAAGGCGACCTTCGCGTCGATGGCGCACTGCGCGTAGTACTTCGCGGCGTCCTCGGAGCCCACCGGGAGGTAGCACACCAGGACGTCGACCTCGCGGTCCCTGAGGACCTTCACGATGTCGACCGGCTCCTCGGCCGACTCCTCGATGGTCTGGCGGTAGTACTTGCCCAGGCCGTCGAGGGTGTGGCCGCGCTGGACGGTCACGCCGGTGGCGGGCACGTCGCAGATCTTGATGGTGTTGTTCTCACTGGCGCCGATGGCGTCGGCGAGGTCCAGGCCCACCTTCTTGGCGTCCACGTCGAACGCGGCCACGAACTCGATGTCCGAGATGTGGTAGTCGCCGAACTGCACGTGCATCAGACCCGGCACGCGGCTCTTCGGGTCGGCGTCCTTGTAGTACTCGACGCCCTGCACCAGCGAGGCGGCGCAGTTGCCCACGCCGACGATGGCTACGCGAACCGAACCCATTGGCGGTTGCTCCCTGTGTTTGTTCCGTGTCGTTTCCGACGGTGGTGTTGGTGCCGGTCCGCTCGGTGCGGACCTTCACGCGGTGTCATCGGACGGATCGGACGGGGTCTCCCCCCGGTTCTGATCACGCCCCGCCCGCTCGCTCTCGATGAGTTCGTTGAGCCAGCGGACCTCGCGCTCCACGGACTCCATGCCGTGTCGCTGCAGTTCGAGGGTGTAGTCGTCCAGCCGCTCCCGGGTGCGGGCCAGGGCGGTGCGCATCTTGGCGAGGCGCTCCTCCAGGCGGCTGCGGCGGCCTTCCAGCACCCGCATCCGCACATCGCGCGAGGTCTGGCCGAAGAAGGCGAAGCGGACGCCGAACCCCTCGTCCTCCCAGGTGTCCGGCCCGGTCTGGGAGAGGAGCTCCTCGAAGCGCTCCTTCCCCTCGGCCGTGAGGCGGTAGACGATCTTGGCCCGGCGTCCGGCGAGCGGCGCCGCGAGGGAGTCCTCGGGCTCGTCGCCGGGCTCCTCGGCCAGCCAGCCGCGCTGGACCAGCGTCTTCAGGCAGGGGTAGAGGGAGCCGTAGCTGAAGGCCCGGAAGACTCCCAGCGAGGTGTTGAGCCGTTTGCGCAGCTCGTAACCGTGCATGGGTGACTCACGGAGCAGTCCGAGGACGGCGAACTCCAGGATTCCCGAGCGTCTGCCCATCGCCGTCACTCCTTCCGCCGGTGTCCGTCGGCCGGCCCGTCCGCGGGCGGCCGCCTCGGGCTCACGCCCTGTCGTCCTGTGCCATTGTCTCTCACCGATGTATCGAGTCGATACATCGGATCGATAGCGAAGACGATAGAACGCCTCCGGATGCGCGACAAGGGGGGACGGGCGCGGGGGAGAGTGAGCGGTTTCACATCGCTCCTTCACTACAGCTCGGCAGCCCCTCTTTCTCCTGAATGCCGGAGATGGGGTTTTCGTACCTGCGTAGTCTGTCCGCTGTGCGGAAGGCCACCGGGAACCAACGAGGCGTCGGACGCGTCCTCGTCCCGGGTGCAGTGCGGCCAGTTCTGGGAACGTGGGCGGGCCGCACTTCGGGGGACTGGAAGTACACTGCCGCCTTCAGGCGCGAGCGCCTGCCCGAGGAGTAGCTGTTCCACATGAGCGAGCACCGTCGTAAGCCACCGCAGTCGCGTGGCCGGCGCGCCGCACAGCCGCCGTCAGGCGGTCGGCGTGCCGCACAGTCGTATGGCTCCACCGCCTCCCACGGCATGCCCTCGGACCGCCCCCACGGCGGCCGGGCCGAGGCGCGGCGCGCGGCACAGCGCGCCGGCGGCGGCAGACGCCGGGCGGCCGACACCGCCGGGGACGTCACGGTCGTCGGCCGGAGGCGGGGGCGCTACGAGCCCGAGAAGAAGCGCTTCATCGACTACCCCAGGTCCGGCAAGTACGGCTGGCGGCGCTGGCTGCCGTCCTGGAAGCTGGTCACCGGCCTGGCCATGGCCTTCATGGGGATGCTGATCGGCCTCGGCGGGCTGGCGCTGGCCATGGTGGAGGTGCCGGACGAGAAGAACGCCCTGGCACTCCAGCAGAACAACGTCTACTACTGGTCCGACGACACCGTCATGGCCAGGGCCGGCAAGACCAACCGGCAGAACATGAAGATAGAGGACATCCCCAAGTCGATGCAGCAGGCGGCCGTCGCCGCCGAGAACGCCTCCTTCTGGGAGGACAAGGGCATCGACCCGGTCGGCATCGGCCGGGCGGTGGTCAACATGGCCACGGGCGGCGACACCCAGGGCGGCTCGACCATCACCCAGCAGTACGTCAAGAACACCTATCTGAGCCAGGACCAGACCATCACCCGCAAGGCGCGGGAGCTCTTCATCTCCATCAAGGTCAACGCCAAGATGAGCAAGGAGGACATCCTCCAGGGCTACCTCAACACCAGCTACTACGGGCGCGGCGCACACGGCCTCCAGGCCGCCTCCCAGGCCTACTTCGAGAAGAGGGCCGAGGACCTCACGCCCGCCGAGAGCGCGCTGCTCACCACCGTCCTCAAGGGCGCCGACCTGTACGACCCGGCCGGCGGCCTGGGGCCGAACTCCTCCCCCGAGGAGAACCGGAAGCGCGCCGTGAAGCGGTGGAACTGGGTGATGGACCGGCAGGTCGAGCTGAAGCTGATGAGCCAGAGCGAGCGGGACGAGTACGAGTTCCCCGAGGTCGCCCCGCGCAAGGCCCAGGCAGGCCTCAACGGGCAGACCGGCTATCTGGCCGCCCTCGCCGAGGCCGAGGTCAGGAAGACCCTGGGCATCAGCAAGCAGCAGTTCGACCAGGGCGGCTACGAGATCCACACGACTTTCGACAAGAAGAAGACCGCCGCGATGGAGAAGGCGGTCGACAAGGTCACCAAGCAGTACATCGACCCCGAGAAAAGGCCCGAGACCGACAAGTTCGTGCAGTTCGGCGCCGCCTCGGTGGAGCCCGGCACGGGCAAGGTCGTGGCCATCTACGGCGGCCCGGGCTTCGACAAGGGCCACTTCACCAACAACGCCGACACCCTGGGCGTCCCGGTGGGTTCGACCTGGAAGCCGTTCGTGCTGGCCGCGGCCATGGAGCACGGCACGTACCGGAGCAACGGTGTGGGCATCGCGCCGAGCAGCGAGTACAACGGCGACAACAAGCTGAAGGTCAAGCAGCAGGACGGCACCGACTACCTGGACAAGGAGGGCAACCCCTTCTACCAGGTGAACGACGCCGACAAGGACCACGGGTACGTCACCCTGCGACGGGCCATGGAGGTCTCCGCCAACACCCCGTTCGTCCAGCTCGGCATGGACGTGGGCATGGACAAGGTCAAGGGCATGGCGGAGAGCGCGGGCATCGAGAAGGACAGCTTCGACCCGAACCTCAACCCGTCCTTCGCGCTGGGCACCTCCACCCCGGGCGCCATCGAGATGGCCAACTCCTATGCGACCTTCGCCGCCTCGGGGACCCAGGTCGACACCTACACGGTGCGGAAGGTGACGCACAACGGCGAGGAGGAGCCCGGCTTCGAGAAGCCCCAGAAGGAGACGGCGATGGACCCCGACATCGCCGACAACATCACCGACGTGCTGCGCGGCGTCGTCGAGAAGCCGCACGGCACGGGTACCAGGGCCCAGGAGCTGGGCCGCCCCGTGGCGGGCAAGACCGGTACGACCGACAAGAACAAGTCCGCCTGGTGGGTCGGGTACACCCCGCAGCTGTCCACCGCGGTCACGCTGTTCCGCACGGACCCGGAGAAGCGCACCCTGCTGTCGATGAACGGCACGGGCGGCTTCCCGTCCATCCACGGTGGCCGGCTGCCCACCGAGGTGTGGACGGCGTACATGAAGAGCGCAGTCAAGGGGGTGCCGGTGAAGGACTTCCCCGAGCCCGGCCCGGTCGGCAAGAAGATCGACCAGGTCGGTGCGCCGTCGCCGTCACCGTCGCCGTCGGAGAGCGAGGAGCCCGAGCCGTCGCCGTCGGAGAGCGAGGAGCCCGAGCCCAGCACGGAGCCTTCTCCCTCCCAGGAGACACCGTCCGGGCCTCCTTCGAACACCTGCCGTCCCAATGACTGGTTCTGTGACGACACCGGCGGCACGGACACCGGTGGCACGGACACCGGCGGCACGGACACCGGAGGGACCGACACCGGTGGCACGGACACCGGGGGCACGGACACCGGCGGGACCGACACCGGGGGCACGGACACCGGCGGGAACGGCAACGGAGGGAACGGCGGCAACGACGGCGGGATCTGGGGCCGGGACGGCTGAGGCAGTTCCCGGAGCAGTGACCGCTCCCTGCCGGAGTTCCGGCAGGGAAGGTTGAGCGAGGAGTGGGAAGCGGCGCCGGAAACGGCGCCGCTTCCGGCTTCTCCGGGCCCGGCCCGCCGGGGCGGCCGAGACGGTGGCCTGTGTGCCATCGCCTCGCGCGCCACGTGTCCGGATCCGCCATACGGCAGGATGTGGCTCATGACGAGCGCGCACCAGGAGCAGCAGGCACCGGTACGGCCCACCGTCCAGGACGAGGTCTCCGCCGCGGGCAGCGAGCTGATCGGCGGGCCGATCGGCAGGCGCGCGCTGACCGGAGGGTACTGGTGGACGCCGGTACGGGTCGTGCTGCTGGTGATGCTGGGGATGTTCGCGCTCGGCATGGTGCAGAAGCTGCCCTGCTACGAGAGCGGCTGGTTCCGCGGGGCGACCAGCCAGTATGTGCACGCCTGCTACTCCGACATCCCGCACCTCTACACCGGTCGCGGCTTCGCCGCCGGCCTCACCCCGTACTTCGACCGCATCCCCCAGGAGATCTCCGGCGGGATGGAGTACCTGGAGTACCCGGTGCTGACCGGAGTGTTCATGGAGGTGGCGTCCTGGTTCACACCGCAGGACGGCGAGATGATGCAGCGGCAGCAGATCTACTGGATGGTCAACGCCGGGATGCTGATGGTGTGCGCCGCCGTCCTGGTGGTGTGCGTCGCCCGTACGCACCGGCGACGCCCGTGGGACGCGCTGCTGGTCGCGCTCGCCCCGGCCCTCGCGCTCACCGCGACGATCAACTGGGACCTGCTGGCGGTGGCCCTGACCGCCGCCTCGATGCTGATGTGGGCGCGCGGCCGCCCGCTCGTCTCGGGGGTGCTGCTGGGGCTGGCGACCGCCGCCAAGTTCTATCCGTTCCTTCTGCTGGGACCGCTGCTGGTGCTCTGCTGGCGTGCGGGACGCTGGAGGGCGTTCGGCGCGGCGCTGGGCGGAGCCGTGGCCTCCTGGCTGGCGGTGAACCTGCCCGTCATGCTGCTCGCCCCGGAGGGCTGGGGGAAGTTCTACGCCTTCAGCCAGGAACGGAACATCGACTTCGGGTCGTTCTGGCTGATCATCTCGCAGCGCACCGGCAACCCGCTGGAGCACGCCAACACCTACGCCACGCTGCTGGTGTTGCTGGGCTGTGCGGCGATCGCCCTGCTCGCGCTGCGCGCGCCGCGCCGTCCGCGCTTCGCGCAGCTCGCCTTCCTCGTGGTCGCCCTGTTCATCGTGACCAACAAGGTCTACTCACCGCAGTACGTGCTGTGGCTGATCCCGCTGGCCGCCCTGGCCCGGCCGCGCTGGCGCGACTTCCTGATCTGGCAGGCGTGCGAGGTGATGTACTACCTCGGCATCTGGTTCTACCTGGCCTACACGGGTAGCGGTGACGACCACCATGGGCTGCCCACCGAGGGCTACCAGTTCGCGATCCTGCTCCATCTGCTGGGCACGTTGTATCTGTGCGCCGTGGTGGTGCGGGACATCCTGTCGCCGGACCGGGATGTGGTCCGGCGGGACGGCTCCGACGATCCCTCCGGGGGCGTCCTCGACCACGCGCCCGACGTCTTCGTTCTCGGCTCCCGAAGGCGTCGTCATCCGGTTCTTCCTGGCCCACAGAGCTCCCAGAAGTCTCAGGACCCTCAGGGCCCGCAGGTCTCCGAGGGCCCGCCGGTGCAATGGGGAACCCACACTGGCGGGTCTGGCGGGTCCGGCGGGAAATGACGCCCGCCGATCCATGCGGTGTTTCACGTGAAACACCGCATGGATCGATCACTCTCGGGGGCGCTGCGCCTCCTCGCCGGGCAGGTATGTGAGGCTGACCGCATGGCTGTTGTGCGTGATCTGCGCGTGCTCCTGCGTTTCTCCGGCTTCCGCCGGCTGCTGGCGGTACGACTGCTGTCCCAGTCGGCCGACGGGGTCTTCCAGGTCGCGCTCGCCGCCTATGTGGTCTTCTCCCCCGAGCAGCAGACCTCTCCCGCAGCCATCGCCTCCGCGATGGCCGTCCTGCTGCTGCCGTACTCGCTGCTCGGTCCCTTCGCCGGGGTACTGCTCGACCGGTGGCAACGGCGGCAGGTGCTGCTGTTCGGCAACCTGCTGCGCGCCGTTCTGGCCACTGCCGCCGCAGCTCTGGTGCTGACCTCGGCACCGCTGTGGCTGTTCTACCTCGCCGCGCTCTCGGTCACCGCCGTCAACCGCTTCGTGCTCGCCGGGCTCTCCGCCGCACTGCCGCATGTGGTGGACGGCGAGCGACTGGTGATGGCGAACTCCCTGTCCCCCACCGCGGGCACTCTGGCGGCCACCGCGGGAGGCGGACTCGCCTTCCTCGTACGGATCCCCGCTCCGGACGGCGTGGGCGCGGACGCCGCCATCGTGGTTCTCGGCGCCGGTCTCTATCTGCTGGGCGCCCTGGCATCGCTCCGGATCGGCCGTGGGACTCTCGGACCGGACACGATCATCCGGGTCCGGCTGAGCATCGCGCTGGCCGATGTCTCACGCGGACTGGTCGCCGGGCTGCGCCATCTGGGGGAGCGGCGCAAGGCAGCCCAGTCACTCGCCTCGATGGCGGTGCTGCGCTTCTGCTACGGCGCGCTGACGGTGATGGTGCTGATGCTGAGCCGGTACGCCTGGGACGGTGGCAGCGGGGGAGGCAGCAGCGGCGGCGGAGGCACGTTGGGTGGAATGGCACTTCTGGGGCTGGCCGTGGGCGTCTCCGGGCTGGGCTTCTTCGCCGCGGCCGTCATCACCCCCTGGGCCGTACAGCGCGTCGGCCGGTTCGGCTGGATCGCACTGTGTGCTGCGGGGGCGGCGGTGCTGGTCCCCGCGCTGGCGCTGCCCTTCCAGCCCGCGCCCGTGCTGGGCGCCGCCTTCGTGGTGGGACTGGCGACTCAGGGGGCGAAGATCACCACGGACACGGTCGTGCAGTCATCGGTGGACGACGTCTACCGGGGGAGGGTTTTCTCCCTCTACGACATGCTCTTCAACGTCGCCTTCGTCGGCGCCGCCGGCCTGGCCGCCCTGATGCTTCCCCCGGACGGCCGCTCACCGGCTCTGGTGATGACGGTGACGGCGCTGTACGCGGCGGTGGCTGTTGCGGTGTTTCACGTGAAACACCGCAACAGCCACCGTAAGGGAAAGAGCGGTACGGTCAGTCCCGACCGGCCCACCACTGCCTGAGGGCCTCGATCGCGGCCTCGCGCCCCATCGGACCGTGCTCCAGCCGCAGCTCCAGCATGTGCCGGTAGGCCTCGCCCACCTCGGGGCCGGGGCGCAGTCCGAGGATCTCCATGATCTCGTTGCCGTTGAGATCCGGGCGGATGGAGTCCAACTCCTCCTGCTCCTTCAGCCTCGCGATGCGTTCCTCCAGGCCGTCGTACGCACGCGCCAGGGCATTGGCCTTGCGCTTGTTGCGCGTGGTGCAGTCCGACCGTGTCAGCTTGTGCAGCCGCTCCAGCAGCGGGCCGGCATCGCGGACGTAGCGCCGTACCGCCGAGTCGGTCCACTCCCCGGTGCCGTAGCCGTGGAAACGCAGATGCAGCTCGACCAGGCGCGATACGTCCTTCACCATCTCGCCCGGGTACTTGAGCTTGGTCATCCGGGACTTGGTCATCTTCGCCCCCACCACCTCGTGGTGGTGGAAGGAGACGCGCCCGTCCTTCTCGAACCGGCGTGTCCTCGGCTTGCCGATGTCATGCAGCAGCGCCGCCAGCCGCAGGGTGAGGTCCGGGCCGTCCTCCTCCAGGTCGATGGCCTGTTCCAGCACGGTGAGGGTGTGCTCGTAGACATCCTTGTGCCGGTGGTGCTCATCCCGCTCCAGGCGGAGTGCGGGCAGCTCGGGCAGGACCCGGTCGGCCAGCCCCGTCTTCACCAGCAGCTCCAGACCGCGACGGGGCTGGTCGGCGAGGATCAGTTTGTTCAGCTCGTCCCGCACCCTCTCGGCCGAGACGATCCCGATCCGCTCGGACATCGCCGTCATCGCGGCGACGACCCCGTCCTCCACCTCGAAGCCGAGCTGGGCGGCGAAGCGGGCGGCCCGCATCATCCGCAGCGGGTCGTCGGAGAAGGAGTCCTCGGGGGTGCCGGGCGTACGCAGCACCCGGCGCGCCAGATCCTCCAGGCCTCGGTGCGGGTCGATGAAGGTCTTCTCGGGCAGCACGACCGCCATCGCGTTGACGGTGAAGTCCCGGCGGACCAGGTCCTCCTCGATCGAGTCACCGTAGGAGACCTCGGGCTTGCGCGATGTCCGGTCGTACGACTCCGAACGGTACGTGGTGACCTCGATCTGGTAGTCGTCCTTGCGGCAGCCCACCGTGCCGAAGGCGATGCCCACCTCCCACACCGCATCCGCCCAGGGCCGGACCAGGGCCAGGATGTCCTGCGGCCGGGCATCGGTGGTGAAGTCCAGGTCGTTGCCGAGCCTGCCCAACAGCGCGTCGCGCACGGAACCACCGACCAGGGCCAGAGTGAATCCGGCATCCTTGAAGCGGCGGGCCAGGTCGTCGGCGACGGGGGAGACCCGCAGCAGCTCGCTCACGGCTCTGCGCTGGGCTTCTCCCAGCACCGCCGGAGGAGCCCCTCGGGTGGGCCCGTGGGCCTGCTGCTGGGGATGGCTGTCAGTGTTGGCGTTCGGCACAGCAGAACAGGGTACGTGGCCCGTCTCCCACCGGTCCTCCCCGTTGCTCTTCCGGCCCGTCGGCCGAGCCCGACCCGTGACCGACGCCATGACCGACCCCCGGCCGACGCCGTGGTCGGTTCCATGGTCGGCTCCGCGGCACTCACGGCCGGCGGGGATCGTTAGCATCTGAGTGCGTCACAGCGGCGGCAGACCAGTAGCAGGCCAGCGGCAGACCATTGGCAGATCGGCAACGCACCGGTACGGACGACCGGCGGACAGGATGGACTAGGCACGTGGCCGAGGCGGCACAGACCCCAGGGACCCCCATCGCTCCTGCCCGCCGCCGATGGGCGGTGCGCTGTACGGCTGCGCTGGCCGCCTCCCTGCCGCTGCTGGCGGCAGTGGTCCCCCAGTCCTCCGCCGTGGCCGCCGCTCCATCGGCCCCCGCCACCCAGGCAGCACCGGCGGCCCCCACCTCCGACGAGTCCCGTACGGCCTCGGTCTCCATCACCGGGCTCACCCCCTCGGCGCCGGGCAAGGGTGACACGGTCACCGTCTCCGGTCGCGTCAGCAACAGAACCTCGTCCGACATCACCGAGGCCAAGGTCGCGCTGCGCCCCGGCGCCCGGCTGACCACGCGCAGCGCGATCGACCGCGCCGACTCGCGTACCGCCTACGTGCCCGGATCCGACGGTGAGGAGATCGGTGGCAAGGGCACCGTGAAGATCGGTGACCTCCCCTCGGGAGCGGGCTTCTCCTTCACCCTGAGCGTGCCGGCCGACAAGCTGCCGTTCGACGAGCCCGGGGTCTACCAGCTCGGTGTGTCGCTGTCGGGCCGGATGAACGGCGAGCCGTACGGACGCGTCCTGGGCATCGAGCGGGCCGTCCTGCCATGGCAGCCGTCCGCGCCCGAGCAGGCCACACAGCTGACCTTCCTGTGGCCGCTGATCTCCTCCACCCATGTCACGGCCCGCACCGAGTCCGGGGACCGGCGGCGGGTGCCGGTGTTCGAGGACGACGACCTCGAGGCCGAGATCGCGCCCGGCGGACGGCTTCAGCAGATGGTCGCCCTGGGCAGCAAGCTGCCTGTCACCTGGGTGGTCGACCCGGATCTGCTCGCCTCCGTGGAGGCGATGACCAACAACTACAAGGTGCTGGCCGAGGACGGCCGGGAGGTCGCCGGAAAGGGCCAGGACGACGCCCGGCGGTGGCTGCACGAACTGCGGCAGGCGGTGGAGGACGGGGAGGTCGTGGCCCTGCCCTTCGGCGACCCGGACCTCGCCTCCCTCGCCCACCGGGGCAAGAAGGTCTCCGACGCGCTCAGTCACCTGGGGCCGGCCACCGAACTGGGCCGGATGACTGTGGAGACCACCCTGCTCACCGAGCCCAGTACCGACTTCGCCTGGCCGGTGGAGGGCGCCGTCGACCCCTCCATCGTCTCCGTGGCCACCTCGGCGGGCGCCCACAACGTCATCGCCCGCAGCGACAGCATGCGTGAACCCGCCTCCCTGAACCACACCCCCACAGCCGCCCGGCCGATCGGCGGCGGCACCACCGCGATCGTGGCGGACGCCCGGCTGTCGGAACTGTTCCAGGGGGACATGACCCGGGCCGACGACTCCACACGGGCCGTGCAGCGGTTCCTGGCCCACACCCAGTCGATCACCGCGCAGCAGCCCGGCCGGCAGCGCAGCATCGTGGTGGCCCCCCAGCGGATGCCCACCGTCAGCCAGGCCCAGGCGATGGCCGAAGCACTCGACACACTCCAACTCGACGGACGCTGGGCGGAGTTCGTGAGCCTGACCGAGGCCGCGGAAGCCGATCCGGATCCGCGGGCCGGCCGTAAGGTGCCGGGACAGGGCTCCTATCCGGACGCGCTGCGCAAGCGGGAGCTGCGGACCGGGGCCTTCGAGGAGATCCGCGCCATCCGGAACACCCTGGACGACTTCAAGAGCATCCTGTCCGAGCCGGCCCGGGTGGAGACGCCCTTCAACAGCGCGCTCCACCGCTCGATGTCCGTCTCCTGGCGCGGTGACCGCGAGGCGGCGGCGGAGTACCGGGACTCGGTGGGCGGCTATCTGGAGGAGCTGACGGGCGGTGTCAGGCTGATCAGGAAGTCGGACATGAAGCTGTCCGGCCGTAGCGCCACCATCCCGGTGACCGTGCAGAACAAGCTCCTCCAGGACGTGGAGAACCTGGAGCTGCGGCTGGTCTCCGGGCGCCGGATCGGCCTGGACGTCGGAGAGGCGCAGCCGGTCACGGTGGAGGGCGGGCACAGCCAGTCGGTGAAGGTCCCCACCACCGCCAAGGCCAACGGCCGCACCTGGGTCGAGGCCCGGCTCTACACCGAGGACGGCAAGCCCTGGGGCGAGGCGATGCGGTTCCAGGTGGAGGTCACCGAGATCACCTCCGCGGTGATGCTGGTGATCTCCGGCGGAGTCCTGCTCGTGGTGCTGGCAGGGGTGCGGATGTACACCCAGCGCAAGCGCATCGGCGAACAGCCGGACCCGGACGCACCTCTGGTGCGGCACGCGGACGGACCGGAGGAGCGGGGAGAGCCGGGGGAGTCCGCGGAGCACGGCGGAGAGTCCGCCGGGGAGGCCCGTGACGGAGCCGGGGACGGGGCCGGGGACGGGCAGGCGGGTGACCCCGCCGGGAACACCGGAGCCGGACGTCGCGACCCCTCCGGCGCGGGTGAGAAGGTGGAGCGTTGAGCGAGCTGTCGGGGCCGGGGAAGACGGCCGCGGACGATGAGGTGGGGTTGCAGCGATGAACGCGCCGTACGACCGTGACCGCGGTGATGCGCCCGGCGGCGGGGAACCGGCCGCTCCGGGCGGCCAGGACGCACAGGAGCGGTACCCGTACCGGCAGTACCCGTACGGCCGGAACGCCCCCCGGCCCGCCCCTCAGGGCCCTCCGGGGCAGCCGGGGCGGGGCGGCGACTCGGCGACCGTGCGCTTCACGGGCGTGGACGACATGCTGGACGCGGGGGCGCGGGAGAGCGGGGACCGCGCCCGCGACGACGCCTTCGCCCACCTCTTCCACGACCAGCAGGTGTCCCCGTCCCAGGAGCACCGGCAGTACCCGCCCACCGGGCAGCCGGCCGGGCCGCAAGGACAGCCGTACGAGCAGAGCCGACACGGGCAGGGACAGCCCTCGGCACCGTACGCACCGCAGGATCCGTACGCGCCGCAAGGGGCTCCAGGGGCCCAGAGCCCCCACCACGGGCCGCAGGAGCCCTACGGGCGGCCCCCGCAGCCCGGCCCGCAACAGCCCCCGTCCCCCGCCGCCTCCGCGCCACAGGCGGCACCGGAACCGGAGACTGCCGCGGAACCGCCTCCCGCGGCGGCGGGCAAGTCCGCCCGCCGGGGCGGCGGCATACTGAAGTCCAGTGCCATCATGGCCGCGGGCACGATGGTCTCCCGGCTCACGGGCTTCGTCCGCACCCTGGTGATCACCGCCGCACTCGGCGCCGCCATCCTCGGCGACGCCTACACCGTGGCGTACACGCTGCCGACGATGATCTACATCCTGTCCATCGGCGGCGGTCTGAACTCCGTCTTCGTGCCGCAGCTCGTACGCGCCATGAAGAACGACGAGGACGGCGGCGAGGCGTACGCCAACCGTCTGCTCACCCTGGTGATGGTCGTCCTCGGCGGCCTGGTCGCCCTCACGGTGCTGGGTGCGCCACTGCTGGTCCGGGCTCTGTCCGTGCAGATCGCCGACGATCCGGCCTCCAACAACGTGGCGGTCACCTTCGCCCGCTACTGTCTGCCCACGATCTTCTTCATGGGCGTCCACGTCGTCATGGGCCAGATCCTCAACGCCCGGGGCCGCTTCGGCGCGATGATGTGGACCCCGGTCCTGAACAACATCGTCATCATCACCACCTTCGGCCTCTTCATCTGGGTGTACGGCACGGCCCGCACCTCCGGGATGAGCGTGGAGACGATCCCGCCGGAGGGCGTCCGGCTGCTCGGCGTGGGCACCCTTCTGGGCCTGGTCGTCCAGTCCCTGGCGATGATCCCCTACCTGCGTGCCACCGGCTTCCGCGTCCGCCCGCGCTTCGACTGGCGCGGTCACGGTCTGGGCAAGGCCGCCCGGCTCGCCAAGTGGACGTTCCTGTTCGTCCTGGCCAACCAGGCGGGCGTCCTGGTCGTCACCCAGCTCGCCACCTGGGCCGGAAAGACCGCCGAGGCCGACGGCCACCCGGGTACCGGCATCCTCGGCTACAGCAACGCCCAGCTGATCTGGCAGATGCCGCAGGCCATCATCACCGTCTCGGTGATGGCCGCCCTGCTGCCGAGGATCTCCCGCGCCGCGCACGACGACGATCCGGCCGCCGTCCGCGACGACATCTCGCACGGGCTGCGCACCTCGGCCGTCGCCATCGTGCCCGTGTCATTCGCCTTCGTGGCCCTCGGCGTGCCGATGTGCCTGCTGATGTACTCCTCCGCGACCGTCGACGCGGCCACCTCGATGGGCTACATCCTCATGGCCTTCGGCCTCGGGCTGATCCCCTACTCCGTGCAGTACGTGGTCCTGCGCGGCTTCTACGCCTACGAGGACACCCGCACTCCCTTCTACAACACGGTGATCGTGGCCGCCTGCAACGCCGCGGGCTCCGCCCTGGCCTTCCTGCTGCTGCCCAGCCACTGGGCGGTCGCCGGCATGGCCGCCGCCTACGGCCTCGCCTACGCCGTGGGCGTCGGCGTCGCCTGGAAGCGGCTGCGCACGAAGCTGGGCGGCGATCTGGACGGTCCCCGCATCGTGCGCACCTACGCCAGGCTCTGCGGCGCCGGCATCCCGGCCGCCCTGGCCGGCGGTGCGGTCGCCTACCTCATCGTCCGGGCCCTCGGCCTCGGTGCCGTCAGCGGCGCCGCGGCCCTGGCCGCGGGCGGCGTGGTGCTGGGCGCGGTCTTCGTTCTGGCAGCCCGGCGTATGCGGGTGGAGGAGCTGACCGCCATGATGGGCATGGTCCGCGCGAAGCTCGGCCGCTGACGGCCCTCCGAGGCCGGTCGCACAACCTTCGGTCCCACCCGTGTGTCGTGCACAGCGGCGGACTGTGGGCACAATTGTCTCTGGCTGTGTTGGGACACAGGCTGCAACGAATGGGGAGGCGGGAGCGACGGTGGCGGAACGGAGCACGGCTGCCGTCGACGTGGCCGACGAGAGCGGCGGGACGGACGGCGGAAACAAGCCGCCGACCGCCGCTGTCGAGCGGACCACGGCCGACGGTTCCACGGACCACGACGGCGATGACAGCGCAACGGCGGACGCCTCCGGCACCCCTGATACCACCGACGCGGTGACACCGGCCCCCGAACCCTCCCAGGCCCCGCAGCCGCCCGAGCTGCACAGCGGTCACAAGCTCGCCCGGCGCTACCGCCTGGAGGAGTGCATCACCCGTCTGGACGGCTTCAGCAGCTGGCGAGCCGTCGATGAGAAACTGCGCCGTGCCGTCGGCGTCCATCTCCTCGCGGCCGACCACCCGCGCGCCCGGCCGGTCCTGGCCGCCGCCCGCTCCGCAGCCCTCCTCGGCGACCCCCGCTTCGTGCAGGTGCTGGACGCGGTCGAGGAGAACGACCTCGTCTACGTCGTCCACGAGTGGCTCCCGGACGCCACCCCCCTCACAGCCCTCCTCGCCTCCGGCCCGCTGCCCACCCACGATGCCTACCAGCTCGTCACCCAGATCACCCAGGCGATGGCCGCGGCCCACCGGGAGGGCCTGGCCCATCTGCGGCTGACCCCCGGCTGCGTCCTGCGCACCGCCGCCGGTCAGTACCGCATCCGCGGCCTGGCCGTGAACGCCGCCCTGCGCGGCATCACCTCCGACCATCCCCAGCGCACCGACACCGAGGCGATCGGCGCCCTGCTCTACGCCTCTCTCGCTCACCGCTGGCCGTACGGCGAGGACGCCTACGGCCTCGGCGGCATGGCCGAGCTGACCGGCGACTCCCTCGTCCCCCCGGACCAGGTACGCGCCGGGGTGCACCGCGGACTCTCCGAGCTGGCCATGCGTGCGCTGGTCAACGACGGCGCCACCGCCTCCCGCCAGGAACAGCCCTGCACCACTCCCGAAGAGCTGGCCAAGGCGATCGCCACGCTGCCGCGCATCCGGCCGCCCGAGCCCGAGTTCACCGCTCCGCCGCCGTACCAGAGCCCCGGCTATCGGCAGGGCGCCTACAGCGGCCCTGCGCCCCGTCCTCCCGCGGGGCCCGCAGGCGCACCCACCGTGACGACGCCCGCGGCGCCCCCCGCACTGCCCGGACGCGCCGGCCGACTGCTGAAGTGGGGCGTCTCCGCTCTGCTCATCGCCGCCCTGGGGCTGGGGAGCTGGCAGCTGGCCGACACCCTCCTGAAGGGCGGCGAACCCCCGGCACCGGACCCCGGGCAGAGCGAGATCGAGCAGCAGAAGCAGCCGGAGACCGCTCCCGTCGGCAAGCCGGTCGAGATCTCCCTCGCCAAGGACTTCGACCCGTTCGGTGGTGACCCCACCGAGAACAGTGATCAGGTGGGCAACGCGATCGACGGCGACGCGGGCACCTTCTGGCAGACCATGTACTACAACAGCGCGAAGTTCGGGAACCTCAAGGACGGGGTGGGCCTGATCCTCGACCTGGGCGAGTCCCGGCAGGTCAGCACCGTCAAGGTCGGCTTCAGGGGCAGCACCTCCGTCGACTTCCTGGCGGCGGACGAGGACACCGCGCAGATGCCCGGCTCGCTGAACGGCTTCAGCAAGGTCAGCAGCGGCTCCGGAACCGAGGTGGAGCTCAAGGCCAAGAAGCCGATCAGGACGCGCTATGTTCTGGTGTGGCTCACCGAACTCCCCCTGACGGAGGAAGGCAACTACCGTGGCCGCATCACGGAGGTCGAGGTCCTCAGCTGACCTGGCGCCCGTGGGCACAGCGGACTGAGGAGGGGACCGGCTGGTGGGCGACGATGTGACGGGCGGCGCCGTCGACGGCGCCGGGGATGCGAGAAGCCCCGATGATGCGGACAGAGTCGACGACCGGGAACTCCTCGCCCGCCATGTCGCCGGTGATCCCCAGGCCTTCGGCGAGATCGTGCGCCGCCATCGCGACCGGCTCTGGGCTGTCGCCCTGCGTGTTCTGAGGGACCGGGAGGAAGCCGCCGACGCCGTCCAGGATGCCTTCCTCTCCGCTTACCGAAGCGCCCATACCTTCCAGGGGCGGTCCGCTGTCACCACCTGGCTCCACCGCATCACCGTGAACGCCTGCCTGGACCGCGCACGCAAGGCGGCCGGCCGCCGCACCTCGCCCATCGCCGAACCCGAGCGCCTGGAACAGCTCCTGGAGCCGCACGAATCCGCCGCCGTACCCGCCGAGCGCCGGGACCTTCACCGTCAGCTCATCGCCGCGCTCTCCCAGCTGCCACCGGAGCAGCGGGCGGCGCTCGTCCTCGTCGATATGCAGGGCTATCCGGTCGCCGAGGCGGCCCGTGTCCTCGGGGTCGCCGTCGGGACCGTCAAGAGCCGCTGCGCCCGCGGCAGGGCCCGGCTGCTGCCGTTGGTCGGCCATCTACGCTCGGAGGGTCCGGCCGGTGATTCCCGGGCGGGCGCCGGCAGAAGGAACCGGACACAGGGGGCATCCGTCCCACCGGCAAGAGGGAAACCAGGCACCGGGGCCGTGAAGGGCGGAGGTGAGCACGCATGACGTCCATGTCTTCCGCGTCGTTCGGCGCTGACGGACATCCCGAGGTCGACGAGATCTCCGACTTCACCGAGGGGCTGCTCTCTCCGGATCGCTCGGCCGATGTACGCACCCATCTGTTGGCCTGCGCGCTGTGCGCGGACGTACGGGCGTCCCTGGAAGAGATCCGCAGCACTCTGGGCACCCTTCCGGGCCCGGCCCCGATGCCGTCCGATGTGGCGGGCCGCATCGACGCCGCGCTGGCCGCCGAGGCTCTGCTCAGTGCGTCCAGTCCTTCCGGTGGCGAAACCCCGGATGCTCCGTCCTCGGTGTCTTCAGCGGATACGCCGAACGCTGTTTCACGTGAAACGGTCCGTCCCGGTCGGACCGCAGGCCGGCCCACCGGTCGGCCCGCGGGGCGGCCGCGGGGCGCCGAAGGCCCGGGAAGGAACGGCAGCAGGCGGTCGCGCCGCTGGGGCGCCGCCTTGCTCGGCACCGCGGGTGCGGCAGCCCTTCTCACTCTTGGCGCGGTCTTCCTTCCGGGCATGGGGGCGAACTCCTCCGGAGGCATGGACAAGGGCGCGACCGTGGACGCGAACGCGGAGAGCCACCGGAGCGATCAGGCGCTGGAAGCACGCGTACGGTCCCTGCTGGCCGACGGCGAATCAAGGGAGCAGAAGCAGGAGGGTCAGGGGAGTCCGAGAGAGACGGATCCCGGCTCCCCCGACTTCAGTCTCAAGGCAAGCCCGGGCTCTCCGAGCACGCCCACGACCACCATGCCGCTGTGTGTCCGGGAGGGCGTCGGCCGTGACGTGACTCCTCTGGCCGTCGGTATGAGTGAATACGAGGGGCGACAGGCGTACATCGTGGTCCTGCCTCATGAGACCGACGAATCCCGGGTGGAAGCCTATGTGGTCGACGCCGACTGCGTCGGCAGGGAGCCTTCCGGCCCCGGCACGGTACTGACCACCGGTACCTATCCACGCTGAGCGGTGCGCTCAGGCAATACCACGGCTGGGAATGCCTGGCTCCTAGGATTCGTTGGGCGGGATAGGCCTCCCCAACCCAAGGCGATGCTCCAGACAGGCATCGGCAACCCATCGGCAGACAAGGAAGACTCCGTGAGCGACGTCCGCAACGTGATCATCATCGGCTCCGGGCCGGCGGGATACACCGCAGCGCTCTACACCGCCCGCGCCGCCCTGAAGCCGCTGGTCTTCGAAGGCTCGGTGACCGCCGGCGGCGCGCTGATGAACACCACCGAGGTGGAGAACTTCCCCGGCTTCCGCGACGGCGTCATGGGCCCGGACCTGATGGACAACATGCGCGCCCAGGCCGAGCGGTTCGGCGCCGAACTGATCGCCGACGACATCACCGCCGTCGACCTGGAGGGCGAGATCAAGGCCGTGACCGACTCGGCCGGCACCGTGCACCGCGCCCGGGCGGTCATCGTGGCCACCGGCTCGGCCTACCGCAAGCTCGGCCTGCCCCGGGAGGAGGAGCTGTCCGGCCGCGGGGTGTCCTGGTGCGCCACCTGCGACGGGTTCTTCTTCCGCAATCAGCACATCGCGGTGGTCGGCGGCGGTGACACCGCCATGGAGGAGGCCACCTTCCTGTCCCGCTTCGCCGAGAAGGTCACCGTCGTCCACCGCCGCGACACCCTGCGGGCGTCCAAGGCGATGCAGGAGCGGGCCTTCGCCGACGAGAAGATCGAGTTCGTGTGGAACAGCGAGGTCGCCGAGCTGCACGCCGACGGCGGCAAGCTGTCCGGGCTGACCCTGCGCGACACCACCACCGGCGCCGCCTCCCACCTGCCGGTGACCGGGCTGTTCATCGCCATCGGCCACGACCCGCGCACCGAGCTGTTCGGCGGCCAGCTCAACCTGGACGGCGAGGGCTATCTGCTCGTCGACGCGCCGAGCACCCGCACCAACATCCCCGGGGTCTTCGCCGCCGGTGACGTGGTCGACCACACCTACCGGCAGGCCATCACCGCCGCCGGCACCGGCTGCGCGGCCGCCCTGGACGCCGAGCGCTATCTGGCCGCCCTGGTCGACGCCCCGGAGAGGCACCACGCCGAGCCGGAGAAGACCGACCAGGCCGCGGCCGCCGCTCTCTGACACCAACCGCCACCACCCCCGAGAAACGAGGAGATTCACCATGGCCACCGTGACCGCCACCGACGCCACCTTCGAGGAAGTCGTCCTCAACAGCGACAAGCCGGTCCTGGTCGACTTCTGGGCGGCCTGGTGCGGTCCCTGCCGTCAGATCGCCCCGTCGCTGGAGGCGATCTCGGAGGAGCAGGCCGACAAGCTCACCATCGTCAAGCTCAACATCGACGAGAACCCGGCCACGGCCGCCAAGTACGGGATCATGTCCATTCCGACGATGAACGTCTACCAGGGCGGCGAGGTCGTGAAGACCATCGTCGGCGCCAAGCCCAAGGCCGCCATCGAACGCGACCTGGCCGACTTCATCGGCTGACGTTTCACGTGGAACAGGCCCGCCCCACCTCAGGGCGGGCCTGTTGCCTTTCCGCCACCACAGAAATCACAGAGGCCTGAGAGCGGGTTCCTTCTGCACCGCTCCCAACAACCGATCGATCGCCAGCTCCACGTCCTGCTTCCAGGAGAGAGTCGTACGCAGCTCCAACCTCAGCCTGGGGTAGGCATAGTGCGGCCGGACCGTCTTGAAACCCACGGCGAGAAGGTGATCGGCGGGGAGCAGGCAGGCGGGCTCCCTCCAACGGGCATCCCCGAACGCCTCGATCGCCTTGAAGCCCCTCCTCAGCACGTCCTTGGCCACGGTCTGCACCATCACCCGGCCCAGCCCCTGCCCCTGGTATCCGGGCATCAGCCAGGCGGTGATCATCTGCACCGCGTCCGGCGAGACAGGACTGGTGGGAAAAGCCGTCGAGCGTGGCACATACGCGGGCGGCGCGTACAGTACGAAGCCCACCGGCACGTCATCCACATAGACCAGCCGTCCGCAGGAACCCCACTCCAGCAACACCGCCGATATCCAGGCCTCTTTCTCCAGATCGGGCCGACCCGCCTTCACAGCGGCATCACCACTGACAGGATCAAGCTCCCAGAAGACACACCTGCGGCAGCGCTTCGGGAGATCCGGCAGGTTGTCCAGGGTGAGCGGAACGAGTTGACGCCCCATGGAGACATCGTATCCATGGGGCGTCGTACGGCGGTGTTCTCGGCTGTCTCCTCGGCTGTGTCCTCGGTGGCTCGGATTCACTCGCCGCTGTCGTCGTCCCCTTGAGTGAGCTGGCGCTCCAGAAGCTGGTTCTCGCCGGGCGCGAACTGGCTCAGAATCCTCTCCAGATCCTCCATCGAGGCGAACTCGACGACGATCTTCCCCTTCCTCTGCCCAAGATCCACCTTGACCCGGGTGTCGAAACGGTCCGAGAGGCGGCTCGCCAGATGGTCCAGCGCGGGGGAGACCCGCTTACCGGCCCGTGCCCGAGCCTTGCTCTTTCCCTTCGGCTTGGGGTCCATCACGGTCACGATCTCCTCGACCGCCCGCACCGACAGCCCTTCGGCCACGATGCGGTGGGCAAGACGGTCCTGCTCCTCGGAGTCCTCCACCGACAGCAGCGCACGCGCATGCCCTGCCGACAGCACCCCGGCCGCCACACGACGCTGCACCGACGGAGAGAGACGCAGCAATCGGAGCGTGTTGGAGACCTGAGGACGCGAGCGGCCGATACGGTCCGCCAGCTGGTCATGGGTGCATTTGAAGTCCTTCAGCAGCTGATCGTAGGCCGCCGCTTCCTCCAGAGGGTTCAGCTGTGCCCGGTGCAGATTCTCCAGGAGAGCGTCCAGAAGGAGTTTCTCGTCCTCCGTAGCCCGGATGATCGCCGGAATCCGTTCCAGACCCGCCTCCCGACAGGCCCGCCAGCGCCGCTCCCCCATGATGAGCTCATACTGCTCCGGCCCCGTCTGCCGAACGACCACCGGCTGCAGGAGGCCTACCTCCTGGATGGAGGTCACCAGTTCCGCCAGGGCATCCTCATCAAACACCTCGCGCGGCTGCCGAGGGTTCGGAGTAATCGCGTCGACGGGCACCTCGGCGAAGTGAGCCCCTGCCGCCTCGTTGCTCACAGCGCCGTCCACGGCTTCGGTTTCACGTGAAACACCGTTGCCATGCTGCTGCCCGGCATCACTGGGCAGACCTGTCACCTTGGCTGCCGCCACACCACGCCCCGGGGTGAGCACCGGGACAGCGGTCGGAGAGGTCGCCCCGTTCTCTCCCACTACGGGGGTAACACTGTCATCCAGCCCCGTCGGCGCCGCGGGGATCAGCGCGCCGAGCCCTCGGCCCAGCCCTCTACGTCGTTCCGTCACTGAGTCCCCTCCACCATGTGCTGTTCCTGCTGCTTGCCGGCGCCTCGCAGCGCGATCTCCCGGGCCGCCTCCAGATAGGAGAGCGAGCCACTGGAACTCGGATCGTAAGTGAGAACCGTCTGCCCGTAGCTGGGTGCCTCCGAGATACGCACCGACCGCGGGATGTTGGTCCGCAGGACCTCCTTGCCGAAGTGTCCTCGCACCTCCTCCGCCACCTGGGAGGCCAGCCGCGTACGGCCGTCGTACATCGTCAGCAGAATCGTCGAGACATGGAGCTTGGGGTTGAGATGCCCCTTCACCAGCTCGACGTTCCGCAGGAGCTGCCCCAGCCCTTCGAGCGCGTAGTACTCGCACTGGATCGGGATGACCACCTCCGCGCCGGCGACCAGCGCGTTGACGGTCAGCAGGCCGAGCGAGGGCGGGCAGTCGATGAAGATGTAGTCCAGGGGCTGCTCGTAGGCGGAGATCGCCTTGTGCAGACGACTCTCCCTCGCCACCAGCGACACCAGCTCGATCTCCGCACCGGCGAGATCGATTGTGGCCGGAGCGCAGAAGAGACCCTCCACCTCCCGAACCGGCTGGACGACATCGGAGAGCGGCTTGCTGTCCACCAGAACGTCGTAGATCGACGGCACCTCGGCGTGGTGGTCTATCCCCAGGGCAGTGGATGCGTTCCCCTGGGGATCCAGGTCGATCACCAGGACCCGGGCGCCGTGCAGGGCCAGGGAGGCAGCGAGATTGACCGTGGTCGTGGTCTTGCCCACTCCACCCTTCTGGTTGGCGACCACCATCACCCGGGTCTCCTCGGGCCTGGGAAGACCCTCACCGGCACGGTTCATCGCCTCGACCGCCTGCTGGGCGGCACGGCCGACGGGGGCGGAGACATCCCCTTCGTACCGGGGGGAGGCGTCCATCGGAGGCGGTGTCTCACTCATCGTTTCACGTGAAACATCCGCCGTTTCAGAACGGGGACCCGGGACCGGATCGGTCATCGGTCCCGCGATATGGCCGTCGGACCGCAACGGTTCACTCTCCTCGACGTCAGGCTCGCAATGAGAAGAGACTGCCATGCCCTCCGGGTCGGGAACCAGCGAGCCCCGCTCACCTGTGGATGAATCCACCTCTGAGCGGGGCTCGGATGGGTCTGACGCGTCAGCCGCGCGCCCTCGACGGATGAATCCATGCAGAAAGCGACGTTTCACGGGAAGCACGATGCATCCACGTTCGCCTGCGATCGTGACGACACTCCGCATGGCTCGTCTTTGGCGACTCTACGGAGTAACGGAAGCCCCTTCGGGAGGCGTCCATCGGTCTTCCGGGGATCACCTACGGCGGCGCGCACTCCGTGAGCGACCGGTCCTGGCTGCCTTCGCTTTCTTGGCCGCGAAGCGCACCCCACCCGGGCTCTCGCCGACCTCCACACGCACCACGGTGGCGGTCGGCTCCACCAGGCCCTCACCGATGCGGAGCACCGAGGAGTCCACCGCACCGAGCTTCTGAAGCGCGGACCGCGCCGCCTTCAGCTCCTCCTCCGCCGTGTCTCCCTTGAGTGCCAGCATCTCGCCGTACGGCCGCAGCAGCGGCACACCCCAGCCTGCGAGCCGGTCCAGCGGAGCCACGGCTCGGGCCGTCACCACATGCACCGGAGGCAGCGACCCCAGAACCTCCTCGGCCCGGCCCCGCACCACCGACACATGGTCCAGCCCCAGCAGTTCGACGACCTCCTGAAGGAAGGTCGTACGCCGCAGCAGCGGCTCCAGCAGCGTGATCTTCAGATCCTGCCGCACCAGGGCGAGCGGAACACCCGGCAGGCCTGCGCCGGAGCCGACATCGCAGACCGTGACTCCCTCAGGCACGACCTCGGAGAGCACCGCGCAGTTCAGCAGGTGGCGCTCCCACAGCCGGGGCACCTCGCGCGGTCCGATCAGCCCGCGCTTGACCCCGACCTCCGCCAGCAGTTCCGCGTAGCGGACAGCATCGTCGAAGCGGTCACCGAAAACCTCCCGCGCCACCTCGGGCGCGGGAGGAAGGGGCGACGACACGGCGTCCGTCACGGCAGCACAACCACGCAGCGCTGCGGTTCCTCGCCCTCGGACTCGCTACGCAGCCCCGCCGCGGCCACCGCGTCGTGCACCACCTTGCGCTCGAAGGGCGTCATCGGCTTGAGCTTCACCGGCTCACCGGTGCGCTGCGCCTCCTTGGCCGCCTTGGTGCCCAGCGCCGACAGCTCCTCGCGCTTGCGGGCCCGGTAGCCGGCGATGTCCAGCATCAGCCGACTGCGGTCACCGGTCTCACGGTGCACCGCGAGCCGCGTCAGCTCCTGCAGGGCCTCCAGCACCTCACCGTCCCGGCCGACGAGCTTCTGCAGGTCCCGGCTGTCACCGTCGCTGATGATCGACACGGCTGCGCGGTCGCCCTCGACGTCCATGTCGATGTCGCCGTCGAGGTCCGCGATGTCGAGGAGCCCCTCGAGATAGTCGGCCGCGATCTCACCCTCCTGCTCGAGGCGGGTCAGGGTGTCGGTGCCCTCTGCGGTCGTGTCCGTCACGAGTGGACTCCTTCTTACTTCTTGGACGGGTGCTTGGAACGCTGCGAGCCCTTGCGCTGCCCGGGCTTCTTCTTCGACTGCTGCCCGGACCGCGTCGACGGGGAGTCCTTGGAGGCCTCCTTGCTCAGCGAGGTCTTCTGCCCGGCCTCCTTCTTCGCCTTGGCATCCGCCTCAGCCTGGGCCGCGGCGGCCTGGCGCTGCGCCTTGGTCATGCGCTTGGGCTGCTGGCGGTTGGCACGGGCGGCCTCGACGGCCTTCTTGGCCTCGACCTCCGCCGGGTCCTCCTTGAGCTTGCCCTTGGCCCGCAGCTTCTCCTGGCGCTGCTTGTAGGCCAGCGATCCCGGCGTCGGGTTGCGCTTGATGATGTACATCTGCTGCCCGAGGGTCCACACGTTGGTGGTCAGCCAGTAGACGAGGACACCGACGGGGAAGTTGATGCCGAAGACGGCGAAGATGATCGGGAAGACGTACATCAGCATCTTCTGCTGCTGCATGAACGGCGTCTTCGCCGTCAGATCGACGTTCTTGGTCATCAGCTGGCGCTGCGTGTAGAACTGCGACGCCGACATCATCAGGATCATGATGACCGTGACCACGCGCACGTCGGTCAGCGAGGCGCCCAGCGCCTGGACCGTCTCGGCGCTGTCCATGAACCGGGTCGCGATCGGGGCACCGAAGATGCTCGCGTTCCGGGCGCTCCCCACCAGGTCGGCGCCCATGACGCCGACCTCCTGGTTGTTCGCGATCTTGTTCAGCACCTGGTAGAGCGCCAGGAAGAACGGCGACTGCGCGAGAATCGGAAGGCAGCTGGAGAGCGGGTTGGTGCCCGTCTCCTTGTACAGCTTCATCATCTCTTCCGACTGGCGCTGCCGGTCGTTCTTGTAGCGCTCCTGGATCGCCTTCATCTTCGGCTGGATCGCCTGCATGTTCCGCGTCGCCTTGATCTGCTTCACGAAGAGCGGGATCAGGGCGATGCGGATCACGATCACCAGCGAGACGATGGACAGACCCCAGGCCCAACCGCTGTCCTCGTCGAACACGAGGCTGTACAGCTTGTGGAACTGGACGATGATCCAGGAAACAGCGGTATACAGAGGACCGAGGATCGTGTCGATCGTGTCCACGAGTCAGGCTCCTTGGGCATTGGACTGGGTCCGGTGCTGCCAGCGGTCACGCATCCGCTGGTGCCAGACCGGATGCTTCCGGGCGGGAACGTGGTCGACCCCGCCGGGCGACCATGGATTGCAGCGCAGAATGCGCCAGGCTGTCAGCGCCGTCCCCTTCACCGCGCCGTGCCGTCGGATGGCTTCGTAGCCGTAGTGCGAACACGACGGGTAGTACCGGCACACCGGACCGAGCAGCGGGCTGATGGTCCACTGGTACAACTTGATCAACCACAGCAGCGGGTATTTCACGACGGGCCTCCAAGCAGCCGCTGCAGCGCGGTGTCCAGATCGCGGGCCAGCCTGTCGTGGTCCGCCTCCCCCGCACCGGGCAGCGCCCGTATGACCATCAGGCTACCGGGCGGCAGAACGTCAAGCCTCTCCCGGACCAGATGACGCAGTCGCCGCTTCACGAGGTTGCGAACCACCGCGTTGCCCACTGCCTTGCTCACGACGAAACCCGCACGCGCCGGGGGAGTGACTCCTCCGGCGGCGTGCGGGTCCGTACGCTCCCCGGAATCACTCCGGGGCGACGCCCTGCGCAGATGGACGACGAGGAGCGGGCGCCCGGCCCGGCGTCCTCGGCGTACCGCGGCCGCGAAATCCTCGCGCCGCCTCAGCCGGTTCTCGGTGGGCAGCACGTCACGGATCCGCGGTCGGACTCGCCTGGTCGGTCAGGCCGACAGACGGGCGCGGCCCTTGCCGCGGCGGGACGCGAGGATCGCGCGGCCGGCGCGGGTCCGCATGCGCAGCCGGAACCCGTGGGTCTTCGCGCGGCGGCGGTTGTTCGGCTGGAAGGTGCGCTTGCTCACTCGGGGCTCCAGGAATGCTTGTGTCTCGTACGAGACGTGTGGGGCGCCGACTGGCTGTCACCGTGCGCCCACGAGTAGCTCGCAACGCCCGAGTGCACCGCTTCTATGATCACCAGGATCTTGCCCATCGGAGGCAGGCGGCAGCAGCCATCGACAACTCGACCTGGTTACGGTACGCGCGCCCGCACCATCAGGTCAAACCAGGGCCGGGCGGGGGGTTCTGTACACAGCCTGTGGACAACGACTTGAACCGCGCACGCCGCGCTGACTACCGTGGCCGAACTTCCGTTTCCTCCCGACCGTCCCAAGCACCACACATGGGTGGGACTGTCGAACCCGAACAACCCCGCCCCGCGAGTGAGTGAGAGAGCGTGCCCTGTGGCTGACCTACCTGCCGATCTTGCCGCAGTGTGGCCACGCGTGCTGGAACAGCTCCTCGCCGACGGCCAGGGAGTCGAGGCCAAGGACCAGCGGTGGCTCAAAGACTGCCAGCCCCTGGTGCTGGTCTCCGGCACCGCGCTGCTCGGCGTGCCCAACGAGTACGCGAAGGGCGTACTGGAGGGACGGCTCTCCCCGCTGATCACCGACGCGCTCAGCCGCGAGTGCCAGCAGCCGATCCGCCTGGCGATCACCGTCACCGGGCCGGCTCCCGAGCCCCAGGCCCCGGCGCCTCCCGCTCCGCCGGCGTCCCCGGAACCACCGCAGCACCGCCGGCCGGCACCGCACCAGCAGCCGCTGCACTTCGACGAGCCGCGCTACGACGCTCCCCGGCACGGCGGCCGCCACGCCCGGCAGCACGACCCCCGGCACGAGGACCGGCAGCAGGAACTCGAGCTGCCCAGCGCGCGGCCCGCGTACCCGGACTATCCGCACGCGCCCCAGCAGCACCAGCCCGGGGGCTGGCCCCGGCCCCAGGACCCCGACGCCTGGCAGCCGCCGCGCGACCCGTACCAGTCGCAGAGCCCGTCGTACGAGCCGCCCTCCTACGACGGCCGGCACCACGCCTCCCCCTACGACCAGCCACCGGTGCCGCGCTATGACGGCGCCCGGGGCACCGGCCGCCCCGATCCACAGCAGCTCCCCGCCCCCAGCGGCGCCCCCGGCCCGCTCGCCGCGCAGCCCGCGCCCGCGACCGGCCCCGGCGAGCCGACGGCCCGGCTGAACCCGAAGTACCTCTTCGACACCTTCGTCATCGGCGCCTCCAACCGCTTCGCGCACGCCGCCGCGGTGGCCGTGGCCGAGGCGCCGGCCAAGGCGTACAACCCGCTGTTCATCTACGGCGAGTCCGGGCTGGGCAAGACCCACCTGCTGCACGCCATCGGGCACTACGCCCGCAGCCTCTACCCGGGCACCCGGGTGCGGTACGTGAGCTCGGAGGAGTTCACCAACGAGTTCATCAACTCCATCCGCGACGGCAAGGCGGACGCGTTCCGCAAGCGCTACCGCGACATGGACATCCTGCTGGTCGACGACATCCAGTTCCTGGCGAGCAAGGAGTCCACCCAGGAGGAGTTCTTCCACACCTTCAACACCCTCCACAACGCCAACAAGCAGATCGTGCTCTCCTCCGACCGGCCGCCCAAACAGCTGGTCACCCTGGAGGACCGGCTGCGCAACCGCTTCGAGTGGGGGCTGATCACCGACGTCCAGCCGCCGGAGCTGGAGACGCGCATCGCGATCCTGCGCAAGAAGGCCGTCCAGGAGCAGCTGAACGCGCCGCCGGAGGTGCTGGAGTTCATCGCCTCGCGGATCTCGCGCAACATCCGCGAGCTGGAGGGCGCGCTGATCCGGGTCACGGCCTTCGCCAGCCTCAACCGGCAGCCGGTCGACCTGGGCCTGACCGAGATCGTGCTGAAGGACCTCATCCCCGGCGGCGAGGACGCCGCCCCGGAGATCACCGCGGCCAACATCATGGCGTCGACGGCCGACTACTTCGGGCTGACGGTGGACGACCTGTGCGGCTCCTCGCGCAGCCGCGTCCTGGTCACCGCGCGGCAGATCGCCATGTACCTGTGCCGCGAGCTGACCGATCTGTCGCTGCCGAAGATCGGCGCCCAGTTCGGCGGCCGGGACCACACCACCGTCATGCACGCCGACCGCAAGATCCGCGCGCTGATGGCCGAGCGGCGGTCCATCTACAACCAGGTCACCGAGCTGACCAACCGCATCAAGAACGCCTGACGCCGCTGAGCCCGCCGCCGCGCACGGCCGGTGCGGACCACGCCGGCTCCGGCACGCACCGCACGCGGCCGCACCGGCCCCCCGACAGCGAGAAGCCCCCGAGGAGGTCCCTCCCGGGGGCTTCTCGCTGTTCGAATCCACAGCCGGGAAGAAGAGTGATCCACAGATTCACCGACTTTCCTCCGTCCACACTCTGGGGACCATCGGGTTGTCCAGATAGCGTCCACAGGCACACCGCTCGATGATCGAATGAGCCTGGTCAGATGCCTGGGGATCTGTGGTCAGAAGTTATCCACAGGCTGTGGATCCCGAATGTGCCCACAAGCGGCAGATCGGATTGTCCACCGCCCGCCCACAGCCCCGGCCGCGTTGTGCACAGCTTTCACCAGCTTCTCCACAGGGCTGTCCACTGTTCGACAACATGGCGCGCGATGTCACCCCTCCGTGTGAAAGGCGTCACACCGAGGGGCTGGGTTGGGCTGTTGAGAAGGTGGGTAAAACTGTGGGCGACCCTGGGGAGAAGTCCCGGATCGCTGTGCACGGGATGTGCAGAACTTTCCGGCGTCCACAGGACCCCCCTGTTCGTCCACGTCCCCACCCACAGGGCCGGTGGACAAAACTTCCGGCCTGACCTGCGCGGATCGAGTTATCCCCGGTTTCCACAGGCCCTACTACTACGACCACGGAGATAAAGGGCGGACATCGATCGGAAACGGGCCCTGTGCACAACTCGGCCAGACCGCGCTCCGCGTCCCTCCGCCCGACTTGACCCCGACCCGCCCCGACTGTCAGCCGGGTGCGTCAGACTGGTCCCCGGCGACAAGCCGACGACGAAGACCAGCAAGGCGAGCAGCCAGCAACAGCGGGAGGCGGCTTAAGTGAAGATCCGGGTGGAGCGCGACGTCCTCGCGGAGGCGGTGGCCTGGGCGGCCCGCAGCCTGCCGGCCCGGCCCCCGGTGCCGGTCCTCGCGGGCCTGCTGCTGAAGGCCGAGGAGGGCTCGCTGAGCCTGTCCGGGTTCGACTACGAGGTCTCGGCACGGGTCTCGGTGGAGGCCGATGTGGAGGAGGACGGCACCGTCCTCGTCTCCGGCCGTCTGCTGGCCGACATCTCGCGCGCCCTCCCCAACCGCCCGGTGGAGATTTCCACAGACGGTGTACGGGTGAGCGTCGTCTGCGGATCCTCGCGGTTCACACTCCACACACTGCCTGTGGAGGAGTACCCGGCTCTTCCCCAGATGCCGGGCGCGACCGGCACGGTCCCCGGAGAGGTCTTCGCCGCCGCCGCGGCCCAGGTCGCCATCGCCGCCGGACGCGACGACACCCTTCCGGTGCTCACCGGCGTGCGCATCGAGATCGAGGGCGACACCGTCACCCTGGCGTCCACCGACCGCTACCGCTTCGCGGTCCGCGAGTTCCTGTGGAAGCCGGAGACGCCGGACGCCTCCGCGGTGGCCCTCGTCCCGGCCAAGACCCTGCTGGACACGGCGAAGTCCCTCAGCGGCGGCGACAACGTGACGCTGGCGCTGTCGGGCTCCGGTGCCGGCGAGGGCCTGATCGGTTTCGAGGGCAACGGGCGGCGGACCACGACGCGGCTGCTCGAGGGCGACCTGCCGAAGTACCGCACGCTCTTCCCGACGGAGTTCAACTCGGTCGCGGTGATCGAGACGGCCCCCTTCGTGGAGGCGGTCAAGCGCGTGTCCCTGGTGGCCGAGCGGAACACCCCGGTGCGGCTCACCTTCGAACAGGGCGTCCTGATCCTGGAGGCGGGATCCAGCGACGACGCACAGGCCGTGGAGCGTGTGGACGCGCAGCTGGAGGGCGATGACATCTCGATCGCCTTCAACCCGGGCTTCCTGCTGGAGGGCCTGAGCGCCATCGACGCCCCGGTCGCGCAGCTCTCCTTCACCACCTCGACCAAGCCCGCGCTGCTGAGCGGCAGGCCGGCGGTGGACGCGGAGGCGGACGAGGCGTACAAGTACCTGATCATGCCGGTGCGGCTGTCGGGCTGAGGCCGGTGGATGGCCGGGGCGCCCGGCCGGGTGTGCGGGGGCGTCCCCCGCGCGGGTGCGGCTGCCGGGCCGAGTCCGGAAGCCGGCGGTCCCGGCCGGGAGAGCTGGAGGGCCGCCGGGGCCCGGTCCGCGCGCATACGAGCGGAGTGTGCCCGCAGCTGTGCGCCGCCCCCTCCGTCGTAGGCTCGTACCCGGGTACGCAACACCAGGACACCGAAGAAAGGCCCCCTGATGGAGCTCGGTCTCGTCGGTCTCGGCAAGATGGGCGGCAACATGCGCGAGCGCATCCGCCGCGCAGGCCACACCGTCGTCGGATTCGACCGCAACCCCGACCTCGCCGACGTTCACAGCCTTGAGGAGCTGGTGGACTCGCTGAAGGCCCCGCGGGTGGTGTGGGTCATGGTCCCGGCCGGCGGCCCGACGCAGTCGACGATCGACGCGCTGGGTGAGCTGCTCTCCCCCGGCGACGTGGTCGTGGACGGCGGCAACTCCCGCTGGACGGACGACGAGCGGCACGCCGGGGAACTGGCGGCCAAGGGCATCGGCTTCGTGGACTGCGGCGTCTCCGGCGGCGTGTGGGGCCTGGAGAACGGCTACGCGCTGATGTACGGCGGTGACGCCGAGAACGTCGCGAAGGTGCAGCCGGTCTTCGACGCCCTCAAGCCGGAGGGCGAGTTCGGCTCCGTGCACGCGGGCAGGGTGGGTGCCGGCCACTTCGCGAAGATGGTCCACAACGGCATCGAGTACGCGATGATGCAGGCCTTCGCCGAGGGCTGGGAGCTGCTGGAGGCGGCCGAGGCCGTCACCGACGTCCGCGAGGTCTTCCGCTCCTGGCAGGAGGGCACCGTCATCCGCTCCTGGCTGCTGGACCTGGCCGTCCGCGCGCTGGACGACGACGAGCACCTGGGAGCGCTGCGCGGCTACGCGGCCGACTCCGGCGAGGGCCGGTGGACGGTGGAGGCGGCGATCGACCACGCCGTGCCGCTGCCCGCGATCACCGCGTCGCTGTTCGCCCGCTTCTCCTCGCGCCAGGACGACTCCCCGCAGATGAAGATGATCGCCGCGCTGCGCAACCAGTTCGGCGGCCACGCGGTGACCGCCGCGGCCGGCGGGGAGAAGGGCGCCGACGCGCCGGGCGCGGACGTCACCCCGCCCGTCGGCGGCTGACCGGCCCAGAAGCGGATCCGATGCACGTCACGCATCTGTCGCTGGCCGACTTCCGGTCCTACGCCCGGATCGAGGTTCCGCTCGATCCGGGCGTCACCGCTTTCGTCGGTCCGAACGGCCAGGGCAAGACCAATCTCGTCGAGGCGGTCGGCTACCTCGCGACGCTGGGCAGCCACCGGGTCTCCTCCGACGCCCCGCTGGTGCGGCAGGGCGCCGAGCGCGCCGTGGTGCGGGCGGTGGTGCGGCAGGGGGAGCGGCAGCAGCTGGTGGAGCTGGAGCTGAACCCGGGGCGGGCCAACCGGGCGCGGATCAACCGCTCCTCGCAGGTCAGGCCGAGGGATGTGCTGGGCATCGTGCGCACGGTGCTGTTCGCCCCGGAGGACCTGGCGCTGGTGAAGGGCGACCCCGGGGAGCGCCGCCGTTTCCTGGACGAACTGGTGACGGCGCGCTCGCCGCGGATGGCGGGGGTGCGGTCGGACTACGACCGGGTGCTCAGGCAGCGCAACACCCTGCTGAAGACGGCCGCGATGGCGCGCCGGCACGGCGGTGCCTCCGGCGGCGGGGCGCTGTCCACCCTGGATGTGTGGGACCAGCACCTGGCCCGTGCCGGGGCGGAGTTGCTGGCGCACCGGATGTCGCTGGTGGCGGCGCTGGGGCCGCTGGCGGACAAGGCGTACGAGCGGCTGGCCCCGGGCGGTGGCCCGGTGGTGCTGGAGTACCGCTCGCCGGTTGAGGGCGGTACGCGCGAGGAGCTGTACGAGGGGCTGCTGGCCGCGCTGTCCGAGGCGCGCCGCCAGGAGATCGAGCGCGGTGTGACGCTGGCGGGTCCGCACCGTGACGATCTCGTGCTGAGGCTGGGGGAGTTGCCGGCCAAGGGGTACGCGAGCCACGGGGAGTCGTGGTCGTATGCCCTGGCGCTGCGGCTGGCCTCGTACGACCTGCTGCGCGGCGAGGGCAACGAGCCGGTGCTGGTGCTCGACGACGTCTTCGCCGAGCTGGACGCCAGGCGGCGGGAGCGGCTGGCGGAGCTGGTGGCGCACGGTGAGCAGGTGCTGGTGACGGCGGCCGTGGAGGAGGACGTCCCCGAGCTGCTGGCGGGGGCGCGGTACGCGGTCGGAGGCGGGGAGGTGACCCGGTTGTGAGGCGTGAGGATCGTCCGGAGGAGCTCTCCGGCCTGTCCGGGAGTCCTTCCGCACCCTCCTCCCCGGGCGGGCGGGGGGATTCCGCGGAGGTGCGGATTCCGGGACCGGCGGCCGAGCCGTCGGGGGTCGATCTGGCCAGGGTGGCGCTGCGTGCGGCCCGGGAGCAGGCGCGGGCGCGCGGTGGTGCGGCGCGGCAGAAGCGGCAGGCCCGTGTCGGCGGCCTGCGGTCCGGGGCGCGGCGGGACGGGCGTGACCCGCTGCCGCTGGGGGCGGCGATCGAGCGGCTGAAGACCGAGCGCGGCTGGGAGATGCCGATGGCGGTCGGCGGTGTGATGGGCCGCTGGCCGGAGTTGGTGGGCCCGGAGCTGGCGCGGCACTGCGTACCGCAGTCCTACGACGAGCAGGAGCGGGTGCTGTCGGTGCGCTGCGACTCGACGGCGTGGGCGACGCAGGTACGGCTGCTGGCTCCGCAGCTGGTGGCGCGGCTGAACGCCGATCTCGGGCAGGGGTCGGTGAAGTCGATCAGGGTCCGGGGGCCGCAGGCGCCGGACACCCGGCACGGCCGGCTGCGCGCTCCGGGCAGCCGGGGGCCGGGGGACACCTACGGCTGACGGCCGGCCTCGGCGGGCCGCCCGTCGGCCTTAGGTGCCCTCCCGGGTTCCGGAAGGAGCCGCCCGGCTGCTGCGGAAAGGCCTCTGACCAGCGCGGACACCCGGTGTGGGAGGAGGGGCGGAGGCCTTCGTTCCGTGAGTGCGCTCACAGTGACGGTCCATTGACATGCCGAGGCGCTGAGGGCCGTCGTGAGCGTCCTGGGGGCCCGGCCCGCATATGGGGAGTCGGCGGAGGCCGGTTCAGGGCGGCACATGCGGCCCCAGGTACCGGCAAACCCCCATCGATGTCAGTGGTACCGGTAGACTGGAGACACACCCGCCTTACTGCGGAACATGTCGAACGACGCAGCCGCTCCTGCCGTGCGGACAGGGTCTCCGGAAGACCTTCCGGAACTCTTCCCTCCGGTCGCAGGGGAAGGCTTGTGCTGTGCCAGAAAGGGCGCTTCGTGGCCGATTCCGGCAACTCCAACGAAACCATCCCCGCCTCCGGCGAGGAGACCCCTGTCCCGTCCGCGACCCCGTCCGTCTCCGGAGCCGGTGGCGGCGAGCCGTCGTACGACGCCAGTGCGATCACGGTCCTGGAGGGCCTGGACGCGGTCCGCAAGCGGCCCGGCATGTACATCGGGTCCACCGGTGAGCGCGGCCTCCACCACCTCGTGCAGGAAGTGGTGGACAACTCCGTAGACGAGGCGCTGGCCGGCCACGCGGACACCATCGACGTGACGCTGCTGGCCGACGGCGGCGTCCGGGTCGTGGACAACGGCCGCGGCATCCCGGTGGGCATCGTCCCCTCCGAGGGCAAGCCGGCCGTCGAGGTCGTGCTGACGGTGCTGCACGCGGGCGGCAAGTTCGGCGGCGGCGGCTACGCGGTCTCCGGCGGTCTGCACGGTGTGGGCGTCTCGGTGGTCAACGCGCTGTCCACCAAGGTCTCGGTCGAGGTGAAGACCGACGGCTACCGCTGGACGCAGGACTACAAGATGGGTGTGCCCACCGCTCCTCTCCAGCGGCACGAGGCCACCGAGGAGACCGGCACGACGGTCTCGTTCTGGGCCGACGGAGACATCTTCGACACCACCGACTACTCCTTCGAGACGCTCTCGCGGCGTTTCCAGGAGATGGCCTTCCTCAACCGCGGTCTGACGATCACCCTGACCGACGAGCGGGCGGCGGCCAAGCAGACGGCCGGCGCCGACACCGCGGACACTTCCGAGGACGACAAGCCGCGCCACGTCCGCTACCACTACGAGGGCGGCATCTCGGACTTCGTCCGCCACCTCAACTCCCGCAAGGGCGAGCCCGTCCACCCCTCGGTGATCGACATCGAGGCGGAGGACAAGGAGCGCAAGATCTCGGTGGAGATCGCGATGCAGTGGAACACCCAGTACACCGAGGGTGTCTACAGCTTCGCGAACACCATCCACACCCACGAGGGCGGCACCCACGAGGAGGGCTTCCGGGCCGCGCTGACCGGTCTGGTCAACCGTTACGCGCGCGACAAGAAGCTGCTGCGCGAGAAGGACGACAACCTCACGGGCGAGGACATCCGCGAGGGTCTGACGGCGATCATCTCGGTGAAGCTGGGCGAGCCGCAGTTCGAGGGCCAGACCAAGACGAAGCTGGGCAACACCGAGGCCAAGACCTTCGTCCAGAAGATCGTCCACGAGCACTTCGGCGACTGGCTGGACCGCAACCCCAACGAGGCCGCAGACATCATCCGCAAGGGCATCCAGGCGGCCACCGCGCGCGTGGCGGCCCGCAAGGCGAGGGACCTCACCCGCCGCAAGGGCCTGCTGGAGACGGCCTCGCTGCCGGGCAAGCTGAGCGACTGCCAGTCCAACGACCCGGCCAAGTGCGAGATCTTCATCGTCGAGGGCGACTCCGCGGGCGGCTCGGCCAAGTCCGGCCGCAATCCGCAGTACCAGGCCATCCTGCCGATCCGCGGCAAGATCCTGAACGTGGAGAAGGCGCGGATCGACAAGGTCCTGCAGAACCAGGAGGTCCAGGCGCTGATCTCGGCCTTCGGCACCGGGATCCACGAGGACTTCGACATCTCCAGGCTCCGCTACCACAAGATCATTCTGATGGCCGACGCCGACGTCGACGGCCAGCACATCAACACCCTGCTGCTGACGCTGCTGTTCCGCTTCATGCGGCCGCTGGTCGAGGCCGGCCACGTCTACCTGTCCCAGCCGCCGCTCTACAAGATCAAGTGGTCGCGCGACGAGTTCGAGTACGCGTACTCCGACCGTGAGCGCGACAGCCTGATCCGCCTGGGCCGCGAGCAGGGCAAGCGCATCAGGGAGGACTCGGTCCAGCGCTTCAAGGGTCTGGGCGAGATGAACGCCGAGGAACTGCGCGTCACCACCATGGACCAGGCCCACCGGGTGCTGCGCCAGGTGACGCTGGACGACGCGGCCGCCGCCGACGACCTGTTCTCGATCCTGATGGGCGAGGACGTGGAGGCGCGGCGCTCGTTCATCCAGCGCAACGCCAAGGACGTCCGCTTCCTCGACATCTGAGTCGGCCGTACGCCGCTCAACGAAGGGATTGACCAGTAATGGCCGACGAGACCACCCCTGCCCCGACCGAGGGCGACGCCGCGCCCGGCCCCCTGGCGCCGGCCCCGGGCGTCCCCGTGGTCGACGAGAGCGCCGGACTCCGGGTGGAGCCGGTCAGCCTCGAGACCGAGATGCAGCGCTCGTACCTCGACTACGCGATGAGCGTGATCGTCTCGCGTGCGCTGCCCGACGTGCGCGACGGGCTCAAGCCGGTGCACCGCCGTGTGCTGTACGCCATGTACGACGGCGGCTACCGGCCCGAGAAGGGCTTCTACAAGTGCGCCCGCGTCGTCGGCGACGTGATGGGCACCTACCACCCGCACGGCGACACCTCCATCTACGACGCCCTGGTCCGTCTGGCCCAGCCGTGGTCGATGCGGATGCCGCTGGTGGACTCCAACGGCAACTTCGGCTCGCCGGGCAACGACCCGGCCGCCGCCATGCGCTACACCGAGTGCAAGATGGCGCCGCTGGCCATGGAGATGCTCCGGGACATCGACGAGGAGACCGTCGACTTCCAGGACAACTACGACGGCCGCAACCAGGAGCCGACCGTCCTGCCGTCGCGCATCCCCAACCTCCTGGTCAACGGCTCGGCGGGTATCGCGGTCGGCATGGCCACCAACATCCCGCCGCACAACCTGCGCGAGGTGGCCGCCGGCGCCCAGTGGTACCTGGAGCACCCCGAGGCCACGGGCGAGGAGCTGCTCGAGGCGCTGCTGGAGCGGATCAAGGGACCGGACTTCCCCTCCGGCGCGCTGGTGGTGGGCCGCAAGGGCATCGAGGAGGCGTACCGCACCGGCCGCGGCTCGATCACGATGCGCGCGGTGGTCGAGGTGGAGGAGATCCAGGGGCGCCAGTGCCTGGTCGTCACCGAACTGCCCTACCAGGTCAACCCGGACAACCTGGCGCTGAAGATCGCCGAGCTGGTCAAGGACGGCAGGGTCGCCGGCATCGCGGACGTCCGCGACGAGACGTCCTCGCGCACCGGCCAGCGGCTGGTGATCGTCCTCAAGCGGGACGCGGTCGCCAAGGTCGTGCTGAACAACCTGTACAAGCACACCGATCTGCAGACCAACTTCGGCGCCAACATGCTGGCCCTGGTCGACGGGGTGCCGCGCACGCTGTCGCTGGACGCGTTCATCCGCAACTGGGTCACCCACCAGATCGACGTCATCGTCCGCCGCACCCGCTACCGGCTGCGCAAGGCCGAGGAGCGCGCCCACATCCTGCGCGGCCTGCTCAAGGCGCTGGACGCGATCGACGAGGTCATCGCCCTGATCCGGCGCAGCAACACCGTGGACGTGGCGCGCGGCGGGCTGATGGAGCTGCTGTCCATCGACGAGATCCAGGCGAACGCGATCCTGGAGATGCAGCTGCGCCGCCTGGCCGCCCTGGAACGGCAGAAGATCACCGCCGAGCACGACGAACTCCAGGCGAAGATCGACGAGTACAACGCGATCCTGGCCTCGCCCGAGCGTCAGCGGCGGATCATCGGTGAGGAACTGGCCGCGATCGTCGACAAGTACGGCGACGACCGGCGCAGCAAGCTGGTGCCCTTCGAGGGCGACATGTCCATCGAGGACCTGATCGCCGAGGAGGACATCGTCGTCACCATCACGCGCGGCGGCTACGTCAAGCGCACGAAGACCGACGACTACCGCTCGCAGAAGCGCGGCGGCAAGGGTGTGCGCGGCACGAAGCTCAAGGAAGACGACATCGTCGACCACTTCTTCGTCACCACCACCCACAACTGGCTGCTGTTCTTCACCAACAAGGGCCGCGTCTACCGGGCGAAGGCGTACGAGCTGCCGGACGCCGGGCGGGACGCGCGCGGCCAGCACGTGGCGAACCTGCTGGCCTTCCAGCCGGACGAGACAATCGCCCGGATCCTGGCGGTCCGGGACTACGAGGCCGCGCCGTACCTGGTACTGGCCACCAAGTCGGGCCTGGTGAAGAAGACCCCGCTGAAGGACTACGACTCCCCCCGCTCCGGCGGCGTCATCGCCATCAACCTCCGGGAGCTGGAGGGCGGCGGCGAGGACGAGCTGATCGGCGCGGAGCTGGTCTCGCCCGAGGACGACCTGCTGCTGATCAGCAGGAAGGCGCAGTCGATCCGGTTCACCGCGACCGACGACGCGCTGCGCCCGATGGGGCGCGCCACATCCGGTGTGAAGGGCATGAGTTTCCGTGAAGGGGACGAACTGCTCTCGATGAACGTGGTGCGAGCCGGTACGTTCGTTTTCACCGCCACCGATGGCGGGTACGCGAAGCGCACGGCCGTGGACGAGTACCGCGTTCAGGGCCGTGGTGGTCTGGGCATCAAGGCGGCCAAGATCGTGGAGGACCGCGGTTCGCTGGTGGGGGCCCTGGTGGTCGAGGAGACGGACGAGATCCTCGCCATCACCCTCGGCGGCGGCGTGATCCGTACGCGGGTCGCCGAGGTCAGGGAAACCGGGCGTGACACGATGGGCGTCCAGTTGATCAACCTCGGCAAGCGCGACGCCGTGGTCGGTATCGCACGCAATGCCGAGGCCGGCCGTGAGGCCGAGGAGGTCGACGCGGAGACGGGTGCCGAGGACGGCACCGAGGAGTCCTCGCCGGCGTCTTCCCCGGAGACGGCCGCCGAGGCGGCTCCGGACAACGAGGAGTAGACAGAACGTGAGTGGAACCGCGGGCGCCGCCAGGGGCGGCGACGATGAAGGCGGCGCCCGTGGACCGGCCGCTGACGACGCTCGACGACAGGGCGAATCCCACCGTGGGGGAACAACCGTGACCAGTGCCCACCCGCAACCGCAGCCGCACGCCCAGCAGCACGCGAGCGCGCCGCAGCCGCACCAGCCGCCGCAGGCATACCCGCCTCCGCCGGGCGCCACCCCGCCGCCGCGGGCCGCCCAGGAGGAGCGGGACGACCTCCGGCAGGACGTCATGCGCCGCTCGCGCACCGGCGCCCGTACGGTCCCCCGGACGCGCAAGGCGCGGCTGCGGGTGGCCAAGGTCGACCCGTGGTCGGTGATGAAGGTCGGCTTCCTGCTGTCGATAGCCCTCGGCATCTGCACCGTGATCGCGGTGGCGGTGCTGTGGATGGTGATGGACGCCATGGGGGTGTTCGCGGCGGTCGGCGGGACGGTCAGCGAGGCGACCTCCTCGGACAGCGGCGAGGGCTTCGACCTCCAGGGCTTCCTGTCCCTGCCCCGGGTGCTGACCTTCACCTCGGTGGTGGCGGTGATCGACGTGGTGCTGATGACGGCCCTGGCCACGCTGGGGGCGTTCATCTACAACATGTCGGCCGGCCTGGTCGGCGGCGTCGAGGTGACCCTCGCGGAGGACGAGTGACCCCCGGGAGCCTCCCGGGCGCCGCACCGGAGCGGCCGCGGACCGACGCGATTTTGGCACGCGGCTGAAGTGCGCTAATCTTTCGGTGCAGCGCGGGGCTATAGCTCAGACGGTTAGAGCGCTTCCCTGATAAGGAAGAGGCCACAGGTTCAAGTCCTGTTAGCCCCACACGGCGGACCGAGCGCCCGGACCCTCCCCGGAGGGGCCGGGCGCTCGGCGTTGTAGGCCCTCCCGTGCGCGGAGGGGCGGGTGCCGTCCGTCCGGGTCGGTCGCTCTGCCGGGATGCCCGCTTGGGTATCATCGGGCGCCAGTAGGTCCCAACGTCTAGAAGAGGACGAGGTAGCGCGGTGAAGAAGCTTCTCCTGATCGCACTGGCCGCCGTCGGCGGGCTCCTCGTGTACCGCCAGATCCAGGCGGATCGCGCCGAGCAGGATCTGTGGACGGAGGCGACCGACTCCGTGCCCGCGGGTTCGGGCGTCTGAGAGCAACAGGTACTTCGCGCGAAGCCCCGGCCGGTCTCCGGCCGGGGCTTCGCCGTCTTCGCGCGCCCGGGCCCGGGCGGTGGGTGCGCACATGTTGCGGGACCGTGACGACAGTTGCCTTGATATACGCGTTAGCAAATATCTACGATGCTTCCGCAAAGTCAAGCCGAGAGGCGCGCCCGAGGGGGACGAAGGTACATGGCACGACTCCACCGCCGCATGGCAGCGGCGTTGAGCTGCGGGACACTCTTGGCGCTGATCGCGTCACCGCTCGCCGCCGCAGTCCCCCGCGGGGCTCCGGCAGCGCCGCGGACGGTTGCGGAAGGCAACGCCTCGCTGGTGATGGTGCTGGACTCCTCCGGCTCGATGTCCGAGGACGACGGCTCGGGCAGCACCCGTATCGAGTCCGCCCGCCGCGCCGTGGGCGCGGTCGTCGACGCGCTCCCCGACGGCCACCCCACCGGCCTGCGGGTCTACGGCGCCGACCGGGACGAGGGATGCACCGACACCCGCCTGGTGCGGCCGGTGGAGCCGCTGGACCGCGCCGCGGTCAAACGCGCCGTCGCCGAGGTGGAGCCCAGGGGGGACACCCCCATCGGTCTGGCGCTGCGCAGAGCGGCCGAGGACCTGCCGGAGGCGTCCGGAGGTTCCCTGGACCGCCGTACGATCCTGCTGGTCTCCGACGGCGAGGACACCTGCGGCACCCCCGACCCGTGCGAGGTCGCCGCCGAACTCGGCGGACGGGGATCCTCGTCGGGGTCCTCGGGGACCCTGCGGATCGACGCCATAGGCTTCCAGGTGGACGGTAAGGCCCGCGAGCAGCTGGAGTGCATCGCCCGGGCCGGCCACGGCTCGTACTACGACGCGCCCGACGCCGGCGCCCTGGCCCGCCAGCTCCAGCGTGCCTCGCGGCTGTCCGCCGACGGCTACCGCATGGAGGGCGAGCGGATCACCGGCGGGCGGACGGCGGACGACGCGCCCGAGATCGCCCCCGGTCAGTACACGGACACCATCGGCCCCGGCGAGAAGCGCTGGTACGCCGCGGAGCTGGGCGGTCCCGCCGAATCGGCCGCCGACGACCTCGCCGTGACGGCCGTGCCCCAGCCCGGGGTGCCGGTCGCCTCCATGGACGGCCTCCGGCTCACCCTGGTCCGGGACGACAAGTACCGGCCGCAGTGCGGCAGCGCCTGGCGGTACTTCGGCCGGAACGCCGGAGCCATGCCGATCACCGCCGCCGTCAGCCGGATCCCCTCGGCCGCCGCAGACCGGGCCTGTGACGGGGCGGGCCGCTATCTGCTGACGGTCGAACGGCGCTCGCACAAGGACTCCGACCGGGGCCGGTGGCCCCTCGAACTGCTCCTTGCCACCGAGAAGCCCCTCGCGAAGGGCACCGTGCCGGCGCACTCCGAGCCCGACTACGGCGCGGGCGGTGCGAACGCGCCCCTGCCCACCGACCCGCCGCGCGACGTCGAGGGCGGCACCGGCTTCAACGACGCCCGCCGCCTCGGACCGGGAGTGTGGCGCGACGAGCTGGTCCCCGCACAGACCCGCTGGTACCGGGTGCGGGTCGGCTGGGGCCAGCAGCTGCGCTACGACGTGGAGTTCGGCAACGAGCCGACCGTCGGCGGCCCGGCCGGGAAGCTGACGCGGGTGAGCACCGATGTGTACGGCCCCACCCGGGTGCCCGTCCAGCCGGACGGCGAGTTCGACACCCAGGCCCTCTACCGCGGCGAGCCGGCGGCGGTGTCGGGCGGCACGGTGCCGGTGGCGTGGACCAACCGCTGGGAGAGCGCGACCCGCGCGGTGCCGGTGCGGCGCGCGGGCGAGTACCACATCGGCGTCGGCCTCGACCCGGACGCCGCGGAGCTCGCCGAGAACGTCGCCGTCGGTTTCGTGCTGCGCGTGGCGGTGATCGGCGAGGAGAAGGCCGGACCGGAGCACGGCGCGCCCGCCGTACGCGAACGCGACGACGGGCGCGGCGGCGGTCGCGACGCCGTGGACACGCGGGAGGAAGCGGGGGCCGACCGGGACGGATCGGGCCCCGGCGGTGCAGGATGGTCCGGTCCGGCCGTCGCCGCGGCGGCCGGGGCCGTGACGGCGCTGGCGATCGCGCTGGCGGCCGTGTGCACGCGGTACGCACGCTCGCGCGGGCGCGCGGCGACGCGTACGGCGGAGGCGGAGGGCGGCGGCGCCGGCGGGACGGCGAACGGCACGGCCAACGGCAAGACGGAGGGTGGCGCATGGTGAAGGGGCGGGCGGGACGCACGATGAGGAACTCACTGGCCGCCGCGGCGGCACTGTGCGCGGTCGCGGCACTGCCGGGCTCGGCCGCGGCCGCGCGGTCGGCCGGACCGGACGACCTGCCCGCGTACGAGACGGCTCCGGGCGCCCAGCGCGTCGAGGGCGAGGAGAGCAGCGCCCACGGGCCGTCCATCGAACCGGGCTTCTACACCGACGACATCGGACCGGGCGAGCGCAGGTACTACAGCGTCACGCTGGACGGCGAGTCCAACGTCTGGATCTCCGCGACCGCCCTGCCCGAGCCGGGCACCCGGGTCAAGAGCATGGACGGCATCGAGGTCTCCCTGGAAGCGGCGGACGGCACCGACTGCGGTGACGGGGACGTGAGCTTCGGCTCCGACGACACGGCCAGACCGATCGCCGACCTCGCCGGACGCATGATCAAGAAGGACGGCTACTGCCAGGAGCCGGGCGTCTACCACTTCTCCGTGGAGCGCGACAGCCACGAGACCGCCGACGCCGGACGCTGGCCGCTGGAGATCTCCTTCATGCGGGAGCCGGGGCTGCGGGACCCGGCCTCCGGCGGTCCGTCCGAGGCCGCACCCGACGCCGCGACGCCGAGCCCGCCGGGGGCGCCGGAGGGGGAGGCCAGGCCCATCGAGGGCGGCACCGGCTTCAACGACGCACCCGGTATGGGCGAGGGCAACTGGAGGGACCGGCTGCGGCCCGGCGAGACCCGCTTCTACAAGGTGCCGCTCGACTGGGGCCAGCGGCTCCACACCCAGGTGGAGTTCGGCACGGCCAAGGCCAGGGGCGACAGGGCCCCGTACGTCAGCGGCGCCTTCCGGGTGGACTTCTACAACACCGCCCGCGGGCGGATCGGCACCGACGGAGTGGGCTACCGGCCCGACCAGCCCGCCGCGTACCGGCTGGACGGGCAGCGCGTCGCGTTCGCCAACCGCTTCGACGGCGGCACGAAGCTCGGCGGGACGCGCTTCGCGGGCTGGTACTACATAGCGGTGCACGCGAACGCGAAGCTGGCCGAGTCCGTCGACGGCACGGTGCCGGTGGTGCTGCGCACCACGATCGCGGGCGAGCCGGTGGCCGGTCCCGAGTACGACGGGAACGCCGAGGAGGCCGGCTTCGGGGTCACCGAGAACGACCGCGAGGCCGCGGCCGAGGGGCTGAACCGGTCGGCCGCGGAGAGCGGGGAGACCCTGCGGCTGCTGGGCTGGGCCGGGATCGGCTCCGGCACCGCGCTGATCCTGGGGCTCGGCCTGTGGACGGTCCTCGCCCGGCGGAGCGCGGCCCGCGCCTGAGGGCCGGGGCCCGCCACGGCCCCCCGGGGCGCCGCGGCTGCCGGGTGTCAGGGCGCCTGGGTCAGGGCCCAGACGCCGACGGCGATGAGGACCAGGGCCAGCACCAGGAGCGGGGCCGCCACCTTCGGGGGCGGCCCCGGCCTGCGCGTCGCGGGGGCGCGGTGCCCGGCGTCCGCCGGCCCTGCGGGGGCGAGCGGCCGGGCCGTCGTGTAGGGCCGTGTCGGCTGGGTCTGTTGCGTCGGCATGCCGGCGAGGGGCGGCTGCGAGTACGGCTGCGGATACCCGTACGGCTGGGCGGGGGCTCCGGGAGACGTCTGCGTGGTCTCCTGCGCCGGCACGTGGGCCGGGGCCGCCGGCGGGGCAGGAGCCGGGAACGGCGGGGCCTGCGGCGGTTCCTGGGGGTGTGTCCGCACGGGCGGGGGAAGGTGGAAGCTTCCGGTGTCGGAGACCGGGAACGCCGCGGCCTGAGGGCCTTCCCCGTCCCCGCTCCCCGGCCCCCGTCCGAGGTCCCCGGAATCCCCGGTGTCCCCGGGGCTCCCCGCCTCCTGCGGGCCCTCCCTGTTCTCCGGCCCGTCCGGCCCGAACCCCGGCGGCAGCGGACCGATCTGGTCGAAGACCTCCACGGCCTCCTGCTCCGCCGCGGCGTCCGCCGACAGCAGCTCCACGGCGGACGCCAGCGCCCTGCGCACGCCCGTCGCCGTACGGAAGCGGGCTTCCGGGTCGGGGTGCAGCAGGGTGCCCAGCACCTGCCACAGCGGCTCGGGGATGTCCTGCGGCGCGGACGGCACTCCGTGGACGTACGCCTCCACCAGCGCCTGGGAGTCGGGCTTGCGGCCGGTCAGCAGGTACAGCGCCACCAGCCCGACCGCGTACAGGTCGGCGGGGAAGTCAGGTTCGGCGCCCATCAGCTGCTCGGGGGCGAAGTAGCCGGGGGTGCCGACCACGTAGTCGGCCTCGGTCAGCCGCGGTTCGCCCTTGCGCATCGAGATGCCGAAGTCGGACAGCCGCAGATGGGGCCGGCCGGTGCCGGTGGCTTCCAGCAGGATGTTGGCGGGCTTGATGTCGCGGTGCACCACGTCCTCGGCGTGCACCGCGGAGAGCCCCGAGAGCAGCTGGTCGAGCAGTGCGCACACATACGCCGGGGGCAGGGGGCCGTAGTCGCCGATGAGGTGCGCGAGCGACCCGCCGCGGACCAGGTCCATGGTGAACAGGACCTTGTCGTCGTCGGCGGCCCAGCTCGTCGGGGCGAGGACGTGGGGGTGGTCGATGCGCAGCGCCTGCTCGCGGACGAACCGCAGCAGGGTGTGCGCGTCGCTCTGCTGGAGGACCTTGGCGGCCACGTAGCGCCTGCGCCGGTGGTCCCAGGTGCGCCAGACCGCACCCACGCCGCCGCGTCCGATCGGGTCGACCAGTTCGTACCGACCCGCGAAGACCTCGCCCATCGCGCTGTGCCCGCCTCGTCCCTGTACCCGTCGGTTGCCCGTCCCGCCGGCCGCCGCCGCCGTTCTCAGGCCTGGTGCGCCTCGTAGTGCCGGACCGCGTCGGCGGTCTTGCCCGCGCCGTACACCCTCAGGAACTCTGCCAGCTCCGGGTGGCTTTCGGCGAGGGAGTCGGAGGCATCGATGATGTCGGCCGCGTCCGCGACCGAGCGCAGCAGCGCCTGGATCTCGCGTACGACGCGCTTGACGGTGGTGGCCTGGCCGCCGGAGGGGGTGACATGGGTGGAGGAGGTCAGCACGTTGCCGCCGGCGGTGCGGCGGATCTCGTCCATGCGCTGGGTGGCCTCGGCCGCGGTGACGGTGCCCTTGCTGACCTCGGCGGCCAGTTCCTGCAGCGCCTGGACCCGCTGGACGACGGCGGGGTTGCCGATCTTCGCCCGCTGGCCGCTCATCAGCTGGGAGAGCATGGGGGCCGAGAGGCCGAGCACCGTGGCCAGCCGTGCCTGGTTGAGACCGAGGTCGTCGATGAGCCGGCGGAAGAGGGTGCCCAGCGGTTCGCCGTACCACTGGCTCTGCAGTTCCCTCGCCCGGGCGGTCGCCTCCTGCTGTGCTGCGTCCATCGCTCTCTCCCCTGATCTCCCCGGGTCCGCTTCGCTGGAGCGAACTTCCGGAGCATCCTACGGAGGCGGCGCACGCGGAGCGATACCCGGTCGGAACCAACCCGGGGCATTGGGTACTCTGTTCCATGGCGGGGCTTTAGCTCAGTTGGTAGAGCGCTGTCTTTGCATGGCAGATGTCAGGGGTTCGACTCCCCTAAGCTCCACACCACACAGGCCCGGTGCCGCGGAATCCACGGATTCCGCGGCACCGGGCCTGCTGCGTGCCGTGCCGCTTCGTGAGGTCCCCCGCGGCTTACGCGAGGTGCGCGACGGGCCGCCCGCCGGAGGGATGGCGGCCGCCGGCGCCGTCAGCGCTCCTCGTCCGACGGGGCGGCCTCCGAGGGGGTGCCCTGGGTGTCGGTCTGTGCGGCGGTCGCCCCGGCCTTCGGCCCGGCGGATCCGGTGCCCTCCATGACGGCCGCGTCCTCGCCGACCTCGGTGGCGGCCGGGGGCTCGACCAGCCAGTCGGGGCTGGACTGCCTCTCCCACCACTTCCAGACGGCCGCCACACCGCCGGCGACGACACCGACCACCATCAGCCGCTTGAACGCCCGGCCCCTGCGCGCCCGGCGGGCCTTGCGCCGTGCGAGCTTGCGGATGTCCTGGGCGGTCAGCTCGCCGCGCAGCGCGGCGACGGCCGCGGTGGAGCGGGCCACCGCCGCCTCCCGTACCGGGCCCGCCGCGGCGCGGGCGGCCTCGACGCGTGGGGTCGCGTACTCGCTCGCCGTACGCGCCGCCTCGCGGGTGCGGTGGGCGGCCCGGGCGGCGGCCTGGTCGACCGCGGGGGGCAGGGTCTCGCGGGCTTGCTCCAGCCGCGGCGCGACACGGGCGGCGTACTGTCCGCGCACCGTGGACCGGGCCTGTCCGGCCGCGAGGGCCACCTTCGGCGCCACCGCTTCCGCGGCGTGCCGCACGGTCTCCCTCGCGTTGTCGGTCGCGCTGCGCACGCTGTCCATGCGGGTCACGGGATCTCCTCCTCGTCGGTGGCGTGTGTCTTCCGCCTTCCACCCATGGTGGAGATCATGCCTTCACAACGGTGTCGAGGCATGTCTCAACGGGCATACGGGCTATGGCGTATTTCCGGTGTTCGTTCCGTTTGACGCGCCCGTGCCCTTCTCGTCCCGCTTCCGCCCGCGCCTTCCCCCGGCTTCCGCGGCCCACGTGGTCCACGCGGTTCACGGGTTTCCGCGACCCGTCCGGCCGGACCCCCGCCGAACGGCGCCGGGGGTCCGGCTGTGCGAGGATCGGGGGGTTCCGAAAGTGCAGACGGAAGGTAGACCGTGGCCGAGCAGCTCTACGCCACCCTGAGGACCAACCAGGGCGACATCACCATCCGGCTCTTCCCGGACCATGCGCCGAAGACGGTCAGGAACTTCGTCGAACTCGCCGAGGGCAAGCGCGAGTGGACCCACCCGGCCACCGGGAAGAAGTCCACGGACCGGCTGTACGACGGCACGGTCTTCCACCGGGTGATCAGCGGCTTCATGATCCAGGGCGGCGACCCGCTGGGCAACGGCACCGGCGGCCCGGGCTACGAGTTCGGTGACGAGTTCCACCCGGACCTGGCCTTCAACAAGCCGTACCTGCTGGCGATGGCCAACGCCGGCCCGGGCACCAACGGGTCGCAGTTCTTCATCACCGTCGCCCCGACGGCCTGGCTGACCGGCAAGCACACCATCTTCGGCGAGGTCGCCGACGAGGCGGGGCAGCGGGTCGTCGACGCCATCGCGGCCGCCCCGACCAACCAGCGCACCGACCGTCCGCTGCAGGACGTCGTGATCGAGTCGGTGGTCGTCGAGAAGCGCTGAGAAGCGCCGGGAAGTGCCGGTCGGCGCCGGGAAGTGCCGACCGGAGCCCGGCCGCCGGGAGCCCGGCCCCGTGCGCGCCGCGCGGCCGGGCCGTCCGACGGGAACCCGCCGCCTTCTTCGTCCGTAGGACGGAGGGGGCGGTGTTCTCCGTCTCCGTGGGTATGCCACCGCCGTGGGCGGGGTGTGCCGTGTCCGTCGTGAGGGGGCGTTGAGGTGGCCATGGAGGAGCAGCAGGACGGTGGGCGGTCGGCGATGCCGCGCTGCTACCGGCACCCGGACCGGGAGACCGGCATCTCCTGCGCCCGCTGCGACCGGCCGATCTGCCCCGAGTGCATGATCCCGGCCTCGGTCGGCTACCAGTGCCCCGAGTGCGTGCGCGGCGGTTCCGGTGCGGGCCGCACCGGGGGCGACGCCCGGCCGCGCACCCTGGCGGGCGGCACCGTCGCCGCCGACCAGCGCCTGGTCACCAAGGTGCTGCTGGGGATCAACGTGGCGGTGTTCTTCGCCGTGCTCGCGGCCGACGACCGCTCACTGCTCGGCGCGCTGACGATGCTGGGCTACGCCTACGATCCGGCGGCGGCCGACTGGGCCGGGGTCGCGGACGGCGAGTGGCACCGCATGCTGACCTCCGCCTTCCTGCACCAGGAGATCTGGCACATCGGCTTCAACATGCTGGCGCTGTGGTGGCTCGGGCCGCAGCTGGAGGCGGCGCTGGGCCGCTGGCGCTTCCTGGCGCTGTATCTGCTGTCCGCGCTGGGCGGCAGCGCGCTGACGTATCTGCTGGCCGCGCAGAACCAGGAGTCGCTGGGCGCCTCGGGCGCGATCTACGGGCTGTTCGGCGCCACCGCCGTGCTGGTGCGGCGGATGCGGTACGACATGCGTCCCATCCTGGTGCTGCTGGCGATCAACCTGTTCATCACCTTCAGGCTTCCGAACATCGCCTGGGAGGCGCACATCGGCGGCCTGGCGGTGGGGGCGGTCATCGCCTACGCGATGGTGTACGCCCCGCGCGCCCGGCGCGCGCTGGTGCAGTACGGGACGATGGCCGCGGTGCTGCTGGCGATCGCGGTCGTCTGCGTGATCCGCACGGTGGAACTGCTCGGCCGCTGACCGGCGGCCACCGACCGGCGGCCGTCGACGAGCCGCCTGCTGCGCACGAAGCTGTGGCCAGAGGTTATCCACAGCAGGTGACCGATCTTGTGCACGGTGTGGGCGGCCGTCGGTGCGGGAGCCCGGCGGCCGCGCGCATGCGCGTTTCCCCAGGGTGACGAGGGTCGGACCCACTCGTCTACCGAGGGTCACCGGTCATAACGACAGACAGGCTGAAGAAGTTATCCACAGATCTTCTGAAGTTTTCCCAGGGCTGTGGAAGACCTGTGGATAACGCTGCCCCGGAGTGGATCCGGCCCGGTCGCGGCCGGGTGCGGCGGGTCGTGGCGGGATGCGGCGGGGGGGGGTGTGGAGACGGCTACTTCCACTGTGTGGAGACGACGAACCCCGCCGCGATGAAGCCGAAGCCCACCACGATGTTCCAGTTGCCGAGCGACTGGACCGGCAGATCACCCGTCGTCACATAGAAGACGACGATCCATGCGAGTCCGATCAGGAACAGCGCCAGCATCAGCGGCGCGACCCAGCTCCGCCCCGTGGTGAGGCTGATGTTCGCGGCCTTCTTCGCCGGCGGCGGCGTGAACTCGTCCTTCTTGCGGATCCGTGACTTCGGCACGAGGGACTCTCCTGTCGATGCGCTGCGTGACCGCGCGGGCCTGTCCGTGATGGCCCTTCCCCGGCGGCCGGAGCCCGGTTCGGGATCCGGAGGGGGCCGGGGAGGGGACGATTCCTGATTCCGCTAGCGTAGTACTTCCGCGTGCCGGAGGGAGACAAGGGTAAGGTGACCAATTCCCGCTTCCGGCCCGTCCGGCTCGCCACGGCGGGCGTCTTCGCCCTCGCCGGCTTCCTCTTCTGGGTCAGTTTCAACACCGCCCAGGGCACCGACCTGCGCACCGACGACTCGATGCTGCGGCTGTCCGACCTCATCGAGGCCCGCAGCGACGGCAACGAGGCGCTGAACGAGTCCGTGGGAGCCCTGCGCCGGGAGGTCGACGCCCTCGCCCGGCGCGACAGCGGCGGCACGGAGAGCGAGAAACGCGTCTTCGAGGAGCTGGAGCGGACCGCGGGGACGAAGAAGCTCTCCGGATCCGGCCTCACCGTCACCCTCGACGACGCCCCGCCCGACGCCACCGCCCGCATGCCCGGCATCCCCGAGCCCCAGCCCAACGACCTCGTCGTCCACCAGCAGGACCTCCAGGCCGTGGTCAACGCGCTGTGGGCGGGCGGGGCCGAGGGCATGAAGGTCATGGACCAGCGGCTGATCTCCACCAGCGCGGTGCGCTGCGTGGGCAACACCCTGATCCTCCAGGGCCGCCTGTACTCCCCGCCGTACACCATCACCGCCGTCGGCGACCCCGGCCGGATGCGCGAGGCGCTGGACGCAGCCCCCGCCGTCCGCAACTACCGGGAGTACGTCGACGCCTACGGTCTGGGCTGGTCGGTCGACGAGCACGGCGAGGTGACCCTCCCCGGCTACTCGGGCTCGGTCGACCTGACCCGGAGCACGCCGGTGGGCTAGGAGGCCGGTGGGCTGGGCGGTCGGCGGCGGCCGGACCGCGGGTGGCCTGTGACGCATTGCGGGACTTGTGCCTCCCGCCGGGCCCGCGTACCCGTACTCTGGTTGCGCGAGTAACAGAAGGGACGGCTACACGGCATGTACGGCTGGATCTGGCGGCATCTGCCGGGCAACACGCTCGTACGGGCGCTGCTCTCGCTCGTGCTGGCCCTGGCGGTTGTCTACGTTCTCTTCCAGTACGTCTTCCCCTGGGCGGAGCCCCTGCTCCCGTTCAGCGACGTGACGGTCGACGAGGGCCGGGCCGGATCGGGGCAGGGACGATGAGCGCGCGCATCCTGGTCGTCGACAACTACGACAGCTTCGTCTTCAACCTCGTCCAGTACCTCTACCAGCTCGGCGCCGAGTGCGAGGTGCTCCGCAACGACGAGGTCCGCCCCGAGCACGCGCGGGACTCCTTCGACGGCGTGCTGCTCTCCCCCGGGCCGGGCACGCCCGAGGAGGCCGGGGTCTGCGTCGAGATGGTCCGGCACTGCGCCGCGAGCGGTGTGCCGGTCTTCGGTGTCTGCCTGGGCATGCAGTCCATGGCCGTGGCCTACGGCGGTGTGGTGGACCGGGCGCCGGAGCTGCTGCACGGCAAGACGTCGCTGGTCAGCCATGGCGACGGCGGTGTCTTCGCCGGGCTGCCCTCCCCCTTCACCGCCACCCGGTACCACTCGCTCGCCGTCGAGCCCGCCACCGTCCCGGCGGAGCTGGAGGTCACCGCGTGGACGGAGACGGGCGTGGTCATGGGGCTGCGTCACCGCGAACTACCCGTTGAAGGCGTGCAGTTCCACCCCGAGTCGGTGCTCACCGAGTGGGGCCATCTGATGCTCGCCAACTGGCTCGCGGAGTGCGGTGACACCGGCGCCGTGGAGCGCTCGCGGGGGTTGACCCCCGTGGTCGGGGCGTGACGGCCCTGCGTCCGGAGGGCACCCACGGGGCTGACCCGCTCGCCGGGCGCCACCGGGCCGGCCCGCCCGCCGACGCCTACACCCACCCCGACGCCTATGCCGACGCCTATGCCGAGCAGGTCGAACAGCAGGCCTTCGAGGCCGCGGTGGGGCGGCTCGCCGATCCGCTGAACGATCCGCTGCCGGGGCAGGAGCCGGTGCGGGGGGAGGGGCGGACGCAGGCGTACGCGCCCCACGCCGGACCGTACGCGCCCGGCGCGGGCCCGCACCCGGAGGCTTACCGGTCGGCCGCCCCCGGGCCGGCTCCCGTACCCGGGCCGGCCCCGGCCCTCGACGACGAGACGGTGGCGCTGCGGCAGGCGCATCTCCCGGCGGACGAGACGATGGCGCTGCGCCGGGTGGCGGCCCCGTCCCCGGCGCCGCACGAGGAGTCCCCCGCCTCCGGGCCCGGAGACGAGTCCGCCCCGGAGACCGGCGCGCCCCGGCCCGGCGGCCGTGCCGCCCGCCGCCGCGCGGCACGGGCGAGCCGGGAGAGCCCGATGGTGGTCGCCAGCCGGGTCCTCGGAGAGCTGTTCATCACCCTCGGCGTGGTGATGCTGCTGTTCGTCTCCTACCAGCTGTGGTGGACGAACGTGATCGCCAACCACCAGGCGGGCGACGAGGCGAAGAAGCTGGAGCAGCGCTGGGGCGAGAAGGGGGACGAGGACAGCCGCGACCCCGGTGCCTTCTCCGCGGGCGAGGGGTTCGCGATCATGCACATCCCCAAGCTGGACGTGAAGGTGCCCGTCGCCGAGGGGGTGGACGAGGACGGCGTCCTCGACCGCGGCATGGTCGGCCACTACGCCGAGGAGCCTCTGAAGACGGCGATGCCCTGGGACGAGGAGGGCAACTTCGCGGTGGCCGGGCACCGCAACACCCACGGCGAGCCGTTCCGCTACGTCAACAAGCTCGACCCGGGCGACCCGATCGTGGTGGAGACCAAGGACACCTACTACGTCTACGAGATGGCCAACCGTCTCGACTCCACCCTGCCCTCGAACGTCGGTGTCATCGACCCCGTCCCCGAGGGATCGGGGTTCACCGAGCCGGGGCGGTACATCACCCTGACCACCTGCACGCCCGAGTTCACCTCGAAGTACCGGATGATCGTCTGGGGGAAGCTGGCCGAGGAGCGTCCGCGCAGTGAGGGGAAGCCGGACGCTCTCGTCCGATAACCTGCGCACAGGAACTGCGGAGGGGAACGGGCGGTGCGTCGGGTGGCAGTGATCGACCAGGACAACGGTTCGCGGGCGGAACCGCCCCCCGCACCCCGCCGCCGGCGCCCGCGGCTCGCCGCCGTCGTCAGCCTGCTGGGTGAACTGCTGATCACCGCCGGTGTGGTGCTGGGCCTCTTCGTCGCCTACTCGCTGTGGTGGACGAACGTGCTCGCCAACCGCGAGGCCGAGCGCGACGGCAACGAGGTGCGCGAGAGCTGGGCGAAGGACGGGCCGGGCGGCGAGGAGAAGAAGGAGTACGAGGGCGGGGACGGCGTCGGCTTCCTCCATGTGCCGTCCATGGGCGGCGAGGTGCTGATCAAGAAGGGCACCGACACCGAGGAGCTGAACAAGGGCGTCGCCGGCTACTACACCGAGCCCGTGGAGGCCGCGCCGCCGTGGGAGGGCGAGGGGAACTTCTCGCTGGCCGCGCACCGCGACGGCCACGGCGCCAAGTTCCACGACATCCACAAGATCGCCAAGGGCGACCCGATCGTGGTGGAGACCGAGGACACCTGGTACGTCTACAAGGTCTACGAGACGCTCCCCAAGACCTCCAAGTACAACGTCGGCGTACTGGCGGACATCCCCGAGGAGTCCGGGAAGAAGAAGTCCGGCCGGTACATCACCCTGACGACCTGCACCCCCATCCTCACCTCCGACTACCGCTACATCGTCTGGGGCGAGCTGGTGCGCACCGAGAGGGTGGACGAGGAGCGCACCCCGCCGAAGGAGCTGCGCTGAGCGGTGCGCGCTGACCGGCAGGGGCCGACCGGTACCGACCGGTACCGACCGGTACGCGCCGAGCGGCGGTTGAGCGGCGGGATCCGGCCGCCGCGCGTACCGCCCGCGGCACCCCGGACCCGCCCGCCGGGGACGGGGACGGAAGGCCCGAGGGCCCCGACCGGTCGCTTCCGGTCGGGGCCCTCGGCTGTGCACCGCGTGCGTACGGGCCTCGTGGGCGCCCCGCGGGATCAGTCGTCCCCGCCGGTCATCCCCTCGATGAAGCCTCCGCCTCCGCCGCCCGGCCTGCCGTTCCCGCCGTCTCCGCCGCCGAAGGTGCGCACGGTGACCGTCTCGCCCTTCTTCAGCTGGGTGCCGGCGGGCGGGTCGGTGGTGAGGACGACGGCGTTGTCGTCGCCCGGACCCGACACGTTGACGTTGAAGCCGGCGTCCTGGAGCGTCTTGCGGGCGTCCTTGAGCGGCGTGCCGGCGGCGATGGCGGGGACGGCCACCTGCTCCTCGGCGGGTGCCTTGGCCACGATCAGGGTGATGGGGGTGTCCGCCTCGACCTTCTGGTTCCCCGGGGGGTCCTGCTTGAGGACCGTGTTCGGAGGCTGCTCCTCGTTCTCCTGCTCGGCGCGCGAGATGTTGGTGAAGCCCGCGTCCTGGAGCTGCTTCCTGGCCGCCTCGTAGTCCTGTCCGACGACGGGCGGCAGGGTCGGCCGCGGGTCCTCCGTGGCCACCGTGATGGTGACGGTGGTGCCCGGTTTGGCGCTCTCGCCGCTGCCCGGGTCCTGCTCGGTGACGGTGCCGGCCGGCTGCTCCGAGACCTCGGTCTCGCGCTTGACCTCGAAGCCCGCCTCCTTCAGCTCCCGCTCGGCGTCGTCCGCCGTCTCGCCGACGACGTCGGGGACCTCGACCTCGCTGGGGCCCTTGGACATGATCAGGGTGATCGTCTCACCCTCCTCGACCTCGGTGCCGGCCGCCGGGTCGGTCCTGCAGACGGTGTCCTTCTCCTCCTCGCAGAACTCGCCGGCGCCCTTGGCGACCTCGAGTCTGGAGTTGACCGCCTTCTGCTCGGCCTCCTCGAAGGTGTCCCCGATCATGTTCGGCACCTTCGGGTTGTTGTCGGTGGGACTGAAGATCACCTTGCCGATGAACACCGCGCCGACCAGCACCAGGATGCCGCCGAGGACCAGCAGGACCGTGGAGAGCCGGTTCCGCCCCCCGCCGCCGCGCCGCCGGTCGGGCCGCTCGTCGTAGCCGTAGCCGCCGTCGTCCTCGCGCATCGGCGGCAGCATCGAGGTCTGGGCGGACGCCGGGGCCGCGGCGCGCAGGGCGGTGGTGGGCTGGTCGTCGGGGTGGTAGCCGCCGCCCGCGCCGTAGCCGGCCGCGCCCATGGCCGCCGCGGCGCCGACCGGCTGGCCATCGAGGGCCGCCTCGATGTCGGCGCGCATCTCGTCGGCGGACTGGTAGCGGTAGTCCGGGTCCTTCATCAGCGCCTTGAGGACGATGGCGTCCATCTCGGGCCTGATCTCGGGATCGAAGGAGCTGGGCGCCTGCGGTTCCTCGCGCACATGCTGGTAGGCCACCGCGACGGGGGAGTCCCCGACGAACGGCGGCCGCACCGTCAGCAGCTCGTACAGCAGGCAGCCGGTGGAGTACAGGTCGGAGCGGGCGTCGACCGTCTCGCCCTTGGCCTGCTCCGGGGAGAGGTACTGGGCGGTGCCGATGACGGCGGCGGTCTGGGTCATGGTCATGCCGGAGTCGCCCATGGCGCGGGCGATGCCGAAGTCCATCACCTTGACCTGCCCGGTGCGCGTCAGCATGACGTTGGCGGGCTTGATGTCGCGGTGGACGATGCCGTTGCGGTGCGAGTACTCCAGCGCCTGGAGGATGCCGACGCACATCTCCAGGGAGCGCTCGGGCAGCAGCTTGCGCCCGGAGTGCAGCAGCTCGCGCAGGGTCGAGCCGTCCACGTACTCCATGACGATGTACGGGATGGAGATCCCGTCGACGTAGTCCTCGCCGGTGTCGTAGACGGCGACGATCGCCGGGTGGTTGAGCGAGGCGGCGGACTGGGCCTCACGGCGGAAGCGGGCCTGGAACGTGGGGTCGCGCGCGAGGTCCACCCGGAGGGTCTTCACCGCGACGGTGCGCCCCAGGCGGGTGTCATGGGCGAGGTACACCTCGGCCATACCACCCCGGCCGAGCACCGAGCCCAGCTCGTACCGGCCGCCGAGGCGACGCGGCTCTTCCATAGTCTCCAGCCCTCTCCGTGCGTCCTGACCGTCTCCCTGCGCGGTCCGGCGGTGCTGCTCGGCATACGGTACCCGGACCGTGTGGCGGGCCGGGATGCCACCGCTGATGCGACCGTCGGCGTGACCGGTGCCTCCCGGTCACCTCTTGCCGTCGAGAGCCGCCTCCATCATGGCCCTGGCCACCGGGGCGGCCAGCTTGCTGCCCGCGATGTCGTCGCGGAGGACGTCGGCGCTCTCGACGACGACCGCGACGGCGATCGGGGTCGAGCCGTCGGAGGTCTTGGCGTACGAGATGAACCACGCGTACGGGTTCTTCTCGTTGTTCTCGCCGTGCTGAGCGGTACCGGTCTTGCCGCCCACTGTGACGCCGTCGATCTGCGCGGGGGTTCCCGTGCCCTTCTCGACGACCGTCTCCATCATCTGCTGGAGCTTCTGGGCGTTCTCCGCCGAGGCGACCTCGCCCATCTCCCGGGGCTTGTGCTCCTCGACGACGTTGAGGTTCGGCGCGATGAGCTGGTCCATCATGTACGGCTCCATCATCTTGCCGTCGTTGGCGACGGCGGCGGCGACCATGGCCATCTGGAGCGGGGTGGCGCGGTTGGACGCCTGGCCGATGCCGGCCATGGCGTTCTGCGGCCGGTTGTCCTCGGGGTAGACGGACTCGGCGGCGCGGACCGGGACGAAGTACTCCTGGTTGAAGCCGAACCGCTCGGAGTACTCGATCATCTTCTCGTTGCCGAGCTCGTCGCTGATCTTGGCGAAGACGGTGTTGCACGACCACTGCATGGCCACCCGCAGCGAGGCGTCCTCACAGGGGTGGTCGCCGTCGTTGCCCAGGTCGGTGGTGCTCTGCGGCAGCCGGTACGGGTCCGGGGTGTCGGTCTTCTCGTCGATGTCGTACATGCCGCTCTCCAGCGCCGCGGCGGCGGTGACGACCTTGAACGTCGAGCCGGGCGGGTAGGTCTGGCGCAGCGCCCGGTTGAGCATCGGCTCGTCCTCGTCCTTCAGCAGGCCGTTCCACTTCTCCGCGTCCTTGGAGGAGTTCCCCGCGAAGGAGGACGGGTCGTAGGAAGGGGTGCTGACCAGGCCCAGGATCGCGCCCGTCTCGGGGTTGATCGCGACGGCCGCGCCCTTCTTGTCGCCCATCTCCTCGAAGCCGGCCTTCTGGACCTTCGCGTCCAGCGTCGTGACGACGTTGCCGCCCTTCTGGTCCTCGCCGGTGAGCATGTCGATGGTCTGGTTGAAGAACAGCCGGTCGTCGTCGCCGGTGAGGATGCCGTCGTAGATGGACTCGAGCTGGGTGGCCCCGAAGGCCTGGGAGGCGTAGCCGGTCACCGGGGCCCAGATCTCGCCGTTCTTGTACGTCCGCTTGTACTTGAAGTCGGTGCCCTCGGTCGCCTTCGAGCCGGTGATGGCCTTGCCGTCGACGATGATGTTGCCGCGTGGCTGGGCGTACCGCTCGATGGCGACACGGCGGTTCTTCGGGTCGTTCCTCAGCTCGTCACCCTGGGCGAACTGGATCCAGTTCCCCCGGATCATCAGGGCGATCATGAGAAGGCCGCAGAAGATGGCGACACGGCGCAGGGGCTTGTTCACGATCGGACCACCTGGGTCATCTCGGCATCGGGTGAGGGCGCGGGTGCGGGCGCGGGACGCCGGGCGGTGTCACTGATCTTCAACAGGATCGCCACCAGCGCCCAGTTGGAGATGACGGACGAGCCGCCCTGCGCCATGAAGGGCATGGTCATACCGGTCAGCGGGATCAGGGCCATCACACCGCCGGCCACCACGAAGACCTGGATGGCGAAAGCCGCGGACAGCCCGACGGCCAGCAGCTTGCCGAACGGGTCGCGGGCGGCCAGGGCGGTGCGGATGCCGCGCTCGACCAGCAGGCCGTACAGCAGCAGTATCGCCATGACGCCGGTCAGCCCCAGCTCCTCGCCGACGGTGGCGAAGATGTAGTCGCTCTTGGCGGCGAAGCCGATCAGGTCCGAGTGGCCCTGCCCCAGACCGGCACCGAGCATCCCTCCCGAGCCGAAGGCCCACATGGCGGCCGCGGGCTGGTTTACCTGGCCGGTCTCGCGGACGGTGTGGAACGGGTCGAGCCAGTCCTCGACACGGCTCTGCACATGGGACTCGAAGCTGGCCACGGCCACGGCGCCGACGACGGCCAGGGTGAGGCCGAAGAGGATCCAGCTGGTGCGCTCGGTGGCCACGTAGAGCATCACCACGAAGAGGCCGAAGAAGAGCAGCGAGGTGCCCAGGTCGGTCTCGAAGACCAGGATGAGCACGCTCAGGGCCCAGATCACCAGGATCGGGCCCAGGTCGCGGCCGCGCGGCAGGTACAGGCCCAGGAAGCGGCGGCTGGCCAGCGCCAGGGCGTCCCGCTTGACCATCAGGTAACCCGCGAAGAAGACCGCGATGATGATCTTGGCGAACTCGCCGGGCTGGATGGACATCCCGCCGATGGTGATCCAGATCTTCGCGCCGTAGACCGCCGGGAAGAACATCGGCAGGATCAGCAGGATCAGCGCGACGACCATGGAGATGTAGGTGTAGCGCTGCAGGATGCGGTGGTCCTTGAGGAAGACCAGCACCGCCAGGAAGAGCGCTATCCCCAGCGCGGACCACATCAGCTGGTTGGGCGCGGCGATCCCGTCCCCGCGCAGGGCGAGTCTCTCCGACTGGTCGAGCCGCCAGATCAGCACCAGCCCCAGCCCGTTGAGGAGCGTGGCGATCGGCAGCATCAGCGGGTCGGCGTACGGCGCGAACCTGCGCACCACCAGATGGGCCACGCCGGCCATCAGACCGAGGCCGAGGCCGTAGCCGAGCATGCCCGCGGGCATCTCGCCGTTGATGGCCAGGCCCACGTTGGCGTAGGCGAACACCGGGATCAGCACGGCGAAGACGAGCATCGCCAGCTCGGTGTTGCGGCGGCTGGGCAGGCCTCCGGGGGAGATCGTCGTGTTGCTGCCGGTGGTCCCGGTGGCTTGACTGGTGCTCATGGCGTGCGGCCCCCTATGACGTGGTGCACTGCTTGGCGAGCCTCTGCTGCTCCTCCGGAAGGGTGGGGCCGGGGGTGGGAGCGGTCGGGCTCTTGAGGCTGGCGGTGGCGGCGGAGTTGAGGGAATCGGGAGAGGACGTGGCCGGGTCGGGGGAGGCGGACGGCTCGGAGCGCTCGCCGGTCCCCGCGCCCTCGCGGGCGGAGCCGTTCTTGTCGGCCTTCCCGGCCTCCGCCTCCGCGCGCTCCTTGGCCTTGCGCTGGGCGGCGACGATCTCGCAGACCTCGGCCTGCTCCGCCAGCTTCTCCAGCTGGCTCTCGGCCTGGGCGAGGCTGTCCATGGAGATTCCGGCCTCGACCTCGTTGCGCTGGTAGGTCGGAAGGTACTTGAGTTCGACCGACGAACTCCGCTCGACCTCGCTGAGCCGGATCCAGGCCAGCTTCTGGCTGATGCCGCGGTAGATCGCGACGCGGTCGCCGTCGGCCCCGACGTAGAACTGGGTCTGGGTCCATCTGTGGGCGCCGTAGAGGCCGCCGCCGAGCAGGCCGAGGACGAGCAGGGCGAGGAAGATCCGCTTCAGCCACCTGAACCGCTTGCGCGGCTTGGCGAAGTCGCCCTCGGCGTGGGCGCCGAACGCCCCGGCGGGCGGGGTGGCGCCACCGCTGCCGGGCGGGCCGAAGCTCCCCTGCGGTCCCTCGGGCGACTGCTGCTGGGGCACCCCGCCGCGGCCGAGCTCGGCGGCGCGGGCCGCCGGTGTCCGGAGGGCGCCGGGGTCGCCGAGCTGCTGCTGGTTCTCGGCGACGGCGCCGACGATGACCGGGGTGTCGTTGAGCCGGCCGGCGAGGGTGTCGTCGCCGACGTCCAGGACGTCCGCGACGATGCAGGTGATGTTGTCGGGGCCGCCGCCGCGCAGGGCGAGCTGGATCAGCTCCTGCACGGTCTCGTGCGGCTCCTGGTGGGCGGCGAGGGTCTCCTCCATCGTCTGGTGGCTGACGACGCCGGACAGGCCGTCGGAGCACAGCAGATAGCGGTCCCCGGCCCGCACCTCGCGGATGGACAGGTCCGGCTCCACGTGGTCGCCGCTGCCCAGCGCGCGCATCAGCAGGGAGCGCTGCGGGTGGGTGGTGGCCTCCTCCTCGGTGATCCGGCCCTCGTCCACCAGGCGCTGGACCCAGGTGTGGTCCTGGGTGATCTGGGTGAGCCGGCCGTCGCGCAGCAGGTACGCGCGGGAGTCGCCGACGTGCACCAGACCGAGCCGACGGCCCGTCCACAGCAGGGCGGTGAGCGTGGTGCCCATGCCCTCCAGCTGCGGGTCCTCCTCGACCATGACGCGCAGCTGCTCGTTGGCGCGCTGCACCGCCGTGCCCAGCGAGGTGAGCAGGTCGGAGCCGGGGACGTCGTCGTCCAGCTGCACGAGGATCGAGATCACCTCCGAGCTGGCGACCTCGCCGGCGGCCTGGCCGCCCATCCCGTCGGCGATCGCGAGCAGCCGGGGACCGGCGTAGCCGGAGTCCTCGTTGCCCTCGCGGATCATGCCTCTGTGCGATCCGGCGGCGAAGCGCAGTGACAGACTCATGCGCACCTCGCCCGTCGGCTCCGGGTACATCCGCACGGTGCCCACCCTCCGGTCGTCATGGTCGCGTTCACTACTTCCGCAGCTCGATGACCGTCTTGCCGATGCGGATCGGCGCACCGGGCGGGATCGGTGTCGGTGTGGTGAGCCGGGTCCGGTCCAGGTACGTGCCGTTGGTGGAGCCCAGGTCCTCGACGATCCACTGGCCGTCGCGGTCCGGGTAGATCCTGGCGTGGCGGCTGGAGGCGTAGTCGTCGTCCAGCACGATCGTCGAGTCGTGGGCCCGGCCGAGCGTGATGGTCTGGCCCTGGAGGGCCACGGTGGTGCCGGTGAGCGACCCCTCGGTCACCACCAGCTTGGTCGGGGCGCCGCGGCGCTGCCGCCCGCCGCGGGCCGCCTGCTGCGGGGCCTGGCGCGGCTGGGGAGGGCGCTGGGCCTCGGCGCGGCGGGCCGTGCGCTGGGTCACGCGGGTGCCGAAGAGGTCGCTCCTGATGACCTGCACGGTCACGATGACGAACAGCCACAGTACGGCGAGAAAACCCAACCGCATGACCGTCAGGGTCAGCTCTGACATTGCCCCCGCTTCACCCTTCGGCTTGCCGGTAAATGATCGTGGTGCTGCCCACGACGATGCGTGAGCCGTCGCGGAGCGTAGCGCGCGTGGTGTGCTGTCCGTCCACCACGATGCCGTTGGTGGAGCCCAGATCCTGGATCGTCGCCGGATTTCCGGCCCTGATCTCGCAGTGGCGCCGCGAGACGCCGGGATCGTCGATCCGCACGTCGGTCTCGGTGGAGCGGCCCAGCACCATGGTGGGGCGGGAGATCTGGTGGCGGGTGCCGTTGATCTCGATCCAGCGGCGGGTCCGGGCGGGCGGCACCGGAGCGCCGGGCGCGTGCCCGGGGGGCGGGCCGGCCGGCATGGGCGGCGGCCCGGCCGGGCGCTGCGGCGGGTACCCGTAGCCGCCCGGGGCTCCGGGGGCTCCAAGGGCTCCGGGGGCGTGTGCGGGAGGCGGTGCGCCTTGCGGGGACTGGTGCTGGGAGGAGCTGGAGGCGAGGGTTCGGCTGCGCACCCGGTACAGGCCGGTGTCGAGGTCGTCGGCCCGCTCCAGGCCCACCTTGACCGAGCCCATGAACGTGTAGCGCTGCTGCTTGGCGTACTCGCGCACCATGCCGGCCAGCTCGTCGCCGAGCTGCCCGGAGTAGGGGCTGAGGCGCTCGAAGTCCGGGGCGCTGAGCTGGACGACGAAGTCGTTGGGGACGACCGTCCGCTCCCGGTTCCAGATGGTGGCGTTGTTGTCGCACTCGCGCTGGAGGGCGCCCGCGATCTCGACGGGCTGCACCTCGGATTTGAACACCTTGGCGAAGGTGCCGTTGACGAGACCCTCGAGACGCTGCTCGAAGCGCTTCAGAACTCCCACGGTGCACCTCCTTCCCCGATGCCCACGGCTCTAGTGCGCCGGTCGCGGTCGCGCACGACGCGTTGCCTTCCGATACTGCTTACTGATCGTATCCACGCGCGGGGTGAACGGCTGGTTCCCCACCGGCGACCCGGCGCGCGGGTGTCAACCCTCACACGGATCGTAGAGGTGGCACGGGTCCAGTGTCCCAAACCGTGGTCGGTCGATACGGGTGTGAGACCACCCCGGACAGCGTGCTAATGTTCTGTGTGTCGCCAGGCGATCCCACCGGACCGGACGAGAGCAGTCCGGGGAGTGTGGGAGAATCAAAGCGGCAACACCCATGCGCGGGTGGCGGAATAGGCAGACGCGCTGGATTCAGGTTCCAGTGCCCGAAAGGGCGTGGGGGTTCAACTCCCCCCTCGCGCACAGAGAGCGAGCCTCTCACAGTGACGGAAGTCACCGTGAGGGGCTCGCTTCGTTTTCGGGTCCGGTCGCGGTTCCGGAAGCGGTCCGGGCGCCGCGGGTGTCCGGACCTCCGTCCGCTTCGGGGGCTGCCCGGCAGCGGGTGGAGGGGTACCTTCGAGTCCGCTGATCGTCGCGGTCGGCGCGGGTCGGCCCCGGCCGTTGCCGGCCCGCCGCCGCCCGCTGGTAAGTAGCAGGGGGTGGGGGCCGTGGACGAGCGGCTGCCGTATGTGCCGGGTTTCGCGGACCGCGGGAGCCTGCGGGCGCCGAAACGGGAGGGCAGGGCGCTGCGGGAGGCGGTGCCCAGGCGGGCGCACGCCGGGTTCCTCCAGGCGCCGGGGCGGCCGGACGCGGTGACGGCCGTGGAGGAGTCCAACCGGGGCCGGATCGGGGAGCTGGTGCCGATCCGGGTCGGCCGGATGGTCGCCTCTCCCTTCGCGTTTCTGCGCGGCTCCGCCGGGCTGATGGCGTACGACCTGGCGCACGGCACGCCCGCCACCGGCGTCGGCGCGCAGATCTGCGGTGACGCGCACGCCGCGAACTTCGGCGTCTACGGCGACGCCCGCGGCGGCCTGACCATCGATCTGAACGACTTCGACGAGACCGTGCGCGGCCCCTGGGAGTGGGACCTCAAGCGGCTGGCCGCCTCCCTGGTGCTGGCCGGGCGGGAGGCGGGGGCGGACGAGGACGTGTGCCGGACGGCGGCCCGCGACGCGGCCAGCGCCTACCGGCACACCCTGCGCCTGCTGGCGAGGATGCCGGCGGCCGACGCCTGGAACGCCGTCGCCGACGAGGAGCTCGTCTCGCATGCCGAGGCCCACGATCTGCTGGGCACCCTCCGGCGGGTCTCGGAGAAGGCCCGGCGCAACACCAGCGCGCGCTTCGCAGCCAAGTCCACCCGGGAGACCGGTGACGGCGGCCGGGTCTTCGTGGACGCCCCGCCGGTGCTGCGCAGGGCCTCCGACGAGGAGGCGGCGGCGGTGGCCGCCTCACTGGAGGAGTACCTGGGGACGCTGCCCGAGGACCGGCTGCCGCTGCTGGCGCGGTACGCGATCCACGACGTGGCGTTCCGGGTCGTGGGCACCGGGAGCGTGGGCACGCGCTCGTACGTGGTGCTGCTCCTGGACCACCGGGGCAAGCCGCTGGTGCTCCAGGTGAAGGAGGCGCGGCCGTCGGTACTGCGGCCGTACACGGCCCTGGCGGGTATCGCCGGGCCGGAGCCGGGGTCGGGGGCGGAATCGGGGCCGGTGCACGAGGGGTGCCGGGTGGTGCTGGGCCAGCGGCGCATGCAGGTGGTCTCCGACACGCTGCTGGGCTGGACGACGGTGCGGGGGCGGCCTTACCAGGTGAGGCAGTTCCGCAACCGCAAGGGCAGCGTGGACCCGGCGGCGCTGGGTGCCGGCGAGATCGACGACTACGCGCGGATGACCGGGGCCCTGCTGGCCCGTGCGCACTCCCACAGCGCCGATCCGCGGCTGCTGGCGGGGTACTGCGGCAAGTCGGAGGAGCTGGACGAGGCGGTGGCCGCCTTCGCGGTCGTCTACGCCGACCGTACCGAGAGGGACCACGCGGAGCTGGCGGCCGCGGTGCGCGCCGGGCGGCTGCCGGCCGAGCGGGAGGTGTGAGGGCGGGGGATGAGGCCGGGCCTGAGAGCTTGCGCGGAGACGGGAGCGCAGGCGGGTTGTGAGGGCGGGGCGCGAGGGCGGGGGATGAGGCCCGGGCCGGGGGAGCCGTAGGCTGGCCGGGTGACGCCGCCGTCCGGCCGGGGGACCCTCCCGGTGGCCGCGGCGCGAATCCCGGTCAGGGCCCGGTCAGAGGCCGGTCAGGGCCGGGGCGCAGTGGAACGCCGTCGCGAGGAAGCCCGTGGATCCGGAAGCCCAGCAGGAAGCCCGGCAGGCCGGGCACGAGCCGCACGAGCCGTACGAGCCGCACGAGCCGCAGGACACGCCGGAGGCCGCCCCGAGCGCCGGCGGGGAGGCCGTCGAGCGTCTGGAGCGGGCCGTGCGCGCGGCCGAGACGGCGCTGATCGAGTACGAGATCGCCGTGGAGACCTTCCGGGTCGAGGTGGAGAACTTCTCCCGGCTGCACGAGCAGCGGCTCGGCCCGCTGTACGGCCGGATCGAGGAACTGGACGTCCTGATCGCCGAGGCGGTGGCCGCGTGCACCGGTGATCCTGAGGATGTGCGCAGAGCGCGCGAGGCACGCGCCTCCTTCCTGCCGATGCCGGCCGTGGAGGAGCTGTACCAGGGCTGGATGGACTCCGCCGGGCTGCCGCCGGAGGCCGTCGCGATGCTCACCGGGCAGCGGGTGCGGCCCCCGGAGCGGGTGCGGCCCAGCGAGCGGGCCAGGCGCCTGTACCGGGAGCTGGTGCGCTCCGCGCATCCGGACCTGGTGCAGGACGAGGCGGAGCGCGGGCGGCGCGAGGAGTTCATGACCCGGGCGAACAAGGCGTACTCCGACGGCGACGAGGAGGCTCTCGCCGCGCTGGCCGAGGAGTGGGCCGCCGGGCCGCGGACCGGGGAGGAGCGGGCGGTCGCCCGCGGCGAGGAGCTGTACGCGCGCCTGGAGTGGCTGGCGCGGCGTAAGGAGATGCTGGCCGCGGCCGCGGCGGAGCTGGAGGAGGGCGCGATCGGCTCCATGCTCAGGCTGGCGCCCGACGATCCGGACGGCCTGCTGGAGGAGATCGCCGGGCGGCTGCACGAGCGGATCGCCGAGAAGGAGGCGCGTCTGGCCGAGCTGACCGGTCGGATGGGCCGGGCGGAGCAGCCGGGGCCGACGGGTTAGGTTCCCGGCAGGCGCTCGGCAGGCGCTCGGCAGGTGCTCGGCCGGCGTCCGGCCGGTTGCAGGCCGGGGCGCTCGGCCGGAGTGTGTGACATGTGCGGAATATGCGGGATGTATGGGACGGCGCCGGAGGGCCGGGGCCGGGTGAGAGGGGCGTGACCTGATGCAGTACGGCCGGATTCCTTCGGTGGAGGCCACGGCGGTGCCGTCGGAGGGCCTTCTGCTGGACGTCCGGGAGGACGACGAGTGGGCGGCCGGGCACGCGGAGGAGGCCGTGCACGTGCCGATGAGCGAGTTCGTGGAGCGGTTCGGCGAGGTGACCGAGAAGGCCGCGGACCGGCGGGTGTACGTGGTCTGCCGGGTCGGTGGCCGGTCGGCGCAGGTCACGCGGTATCTGCTGGGGCAGGGGATCGACGCGGTGAACGTCGACGGCGGCATGCTGGCCTGGGAGGCCGCCGGGAAGCCGCTGGTGAACGACGGGCAGGGGCCCGCCCACGTGGCGTGAGGCATGCGGAAGCGCGCTGTTCGCGGGGCGCGCTGCCGAGGCGGACGCCGTGTGCCGTGTGACACATGTCATGAGCTGCGAGTGATGCGAGGGAAAGGGGCCCGGCGCGGGGCCAAAGCGCGCCGGGCCCACCGGCTGTGCGAAAGCCGGTTGTCCAAAGGGCCGGTTGTGAGGGGCCGCGGTCTGTACCGCCTGAAAGGCTTTGGAGCCCTCAGGCGTCGAAGTCCACCTCGACGGCCCCGGTGACCGGCCGCGACTGGCAGGCCAGTACGTATCCCGCCGAGACCTCCTCCGGCTCCAGGGCGAAGTTGCGGTCCATGCTCACCTCGCCGGACACCAGCCGCACACGGCAGGTGCCGCACACCCCGCCCTTGCAGGCGTAGGGCGCGTCGGAGCGGTTGCGCAGCACCGTCTCCAGCAGCGTCTCGCCCTCGGCGGCGGGCCAGACGCCCATCCGGCCGTCGAGCGTGGCGGTGAGCTTCGAGCCGCCGGGCGCGGTACGGGCGGCCGTCCGCCGCTCCGCGGCCGGGGAGGCGTCGTCCACATGGAAGATCTCCTGGTGGACCGCGGCGGTGGGCACCCCGAGCGTGGTCAGCGCGCGTTCCGCCTCCCGGACCAGTCCGTGCGGCCCGCACAGGAACCAGCCGTCCACGTCGGGCACCGGCAGCAGGGCGGGCAGCAGGTCGGCGAGGCGCTCGGCGTCGAGACGCCCGGTGGGCAGGCCGGCCTGGCGTTCCTCGCGGGAGAGCGTGTGCACCAGGTGGAAGCGGTCCGGGTGGCGGTCCTTCAGCTCGGCGACCTCCTCCAGGAACATCGCCGACGCCGCGGTGCGGTCGGTGCGGAGCAGACAGAACCGGGCGTCCGGCTCCTCGGCCAGCAGCGTGGCGGCGATGGACAGCACCGGTGTGATGCCGCTGCCGCCGACGACCGCCGCGAAGCGGCCGGGACGGGGGCGCAGGGTGAAGCGGCCCGTCGGAGGCATCACGTCGACCGTGTCCCCGGCGGACAGCTCCTTGACGGCGTGGGCGGAGAACGCGCCGCCCTCCACCAGCCGGATGCCGACCCGGAGCACCGGCTCGGCGGGCGCGGGGACGGCGGGGGAGCAGACGGAGTAGGTGCGGCGCACCTCCGTGCCGTCCACCTCGCGCCGCAGGGTGACGTGCTGGCCCGGAACGTGGCGGAAGGTGTCGTGCAGCTCGGGCGGCACCTCGAACGCCACGGCCACCGAGTCGTCCGTGAGCCGCTCGACCTCGCGGACCCGGAGCGGATGGAACCTCATAGCAGCTCCTTGAAGTGGTCGAACGGCTCCCGGCAGGAGGCACAGCGGCGCAGCGCCTTGCAGGCGGTGGAGGAGAAGCGGCTGAGCAGGGTGGTGTCGGTCGATCCGCAGTGGGGGCAGCGGATGGCCAGGTCCACCGTGACCGGCCCACCGCCGGAGGCACCCGCACCGGGACGGGGCGGGGCTATCCCGAACTCGGCCAGCTTGCGGCGGCCCTCGGCGGTGATCGCGTCCGTCGTCCAGGGCGGGGAGAGGACCGTACGGACCGTCACCTCCGCCACGCCGTGCTCGCGCAGCGCCCGCTCCACGTCGGCGGACATCGCCTCCACCGCCGGGCAGCCGGTGTAGGTGGGGGTCAGCTCGACCTCCACCCGGCCGGGACCGACCAGGTGCAGACCGCGCAGCACTCCCAGCTCGGCCAGGGACACCACCGGCAGCTCCGGGTCCGGGACGGAGCCGGCGATCTCGCGCAGCTCCGTCTCCAGCGCCGTCGCCTCCACCGGGGGCGTCACCACGACGCTCCCGGGTGGCTGCGGTGCAGATGCTGCATCTCGGCGAGCATCCGGCCGAACGGCTCGGTGTGGACGCCCTGCCGTCCGGCACCGGCGGCCCAGGGGCTGCTCCGCGGCCCTTCGGGGACGGTGAGGGTCGCGCGCTCCAGCACGGCGGTGATGCGGCGTGACCACTCCTCGTCCAGGCCGGCCCAGTCGACGTCCAGGCCCTCGACGGGCCGGAACAGCTCGCCGGTGTAGCGCCACAGCCCGTCCAGCGCGTCCTTCATGCGCTTGCGGCTCGTCTCGGTGCCGTCGCCCAGGCGCAGTGTCCAGTGCTCGGCGTGGTCTCGGTGGTAGGTGACCTCCTTGACCGCCTTGGCGGCCAGCGCGGCGAGCTCGGCGTCCTCGGTGCCGCCGCCGGCCAGCCGCTCGTACAGCAGCTCCTGGTAGGCGGAGAAGTACAGCTGGCGGGCGATGGTGTGGGCGAAGTCGCCGTTCGGCTGCTCGACGAGCTGCACATTGGTGAAGGCCCGCTCCTCGCGGAGGTACGCCAGCTCGTCCTCGTCCCCGGCCATCGTCAGCAGGGTGCGGGCCTGGCCGAGGAGATCCAGCGCGATGTTGGCGAGGGCGACCTCCTCCTCCAGGACGGGGGCGTTCCCGGCCCACTCCCCCAGCCGGTGGGAGAGGACCAGTGCGTCGTCGCCGAGGGCCAGTACGGCCGTACGGGGAGCGCTCACAGGTGCCGCACCCCTTCCGGGACCTCGTAGAAGGTGGGGTGGCGGTAGGGCTTGTCGGCGGCGGGCTCGAAGAACGGGTCCTTCTCGTCGGGCGAGGAGGCGGTGACCGCGGACGACGGCACCACCCAGATCGAGACGCCCTCCGACCGCCGGGTGTACAGGTCCCGCGCGTTGCGCAGGGCCATCTCGGCATCGGGCGCGTGCAGGCTGCCGGCGTGGGTGTGGGACAGGCCGCGCCTGCTGCGGACGAAGACCTCCCACAGTGGCCATTCGCTGGTGGTCATGCCGCCGTCCTTCCGTCGCCGTCCTGCCCGCCGTGCTTGCGGGCGTACGCCGCGGCGGCCTCGCGCACCCAGGCGCCCTCCTCATGGGCGCGGCGGCGGCGGTCCAGCCGCTGCTCGTTGCAGGGGCCGTTGCCGCGCAGCACCTCGTGGAACTCGGACCAGTCGATCGGCCCGAAGTCGTAGTGCCCGCGCTCCTCGTTCCACCGCAGCTCGGGGTCGGGCAGGGTCAGGCCGAGGGACTCGGCCTGGGGAACGCAGATGTCCACGAAGCGCTGGCGCAGCTCGTCGTTGGAGTGCCGCTTGATCTTCCAGGCCATCGACTGGGCCGAGTGCTTCGAGGCGTCGTCGGGCGGCCCGAACATCATCAGCGACGGCCACCACCAGCGGTCCACGGCGTCCTGCGCCATGGCGTGCTGGGCCTCGGTGCCCCGGCTCAGCGCGAGCAGCAGCTCGTACCCCTGGCGCTGGTGGAAGGACTCCTCCTTGCAGACGCGGACCATGGCCCGCGCGTAGGGCCCGTAGGAGCAGCGGCACAGCGGCACCTGGTTGGTGATGGCCGCGCCGTCCACCAGCCAGCCGATCGCGCCGACGTCGGCCCAGGTCAGGGTGGGGTAGTTGAAGATCGAGGAGTACTTCTGGCGCCCGGAGTGCAGCTTGTCCAGCAGCTCGTCGCGACTGGCGCCGAGCGTCTCGGCGGCGCTGTAGAGGTACAGCCCGTGCCCCGCCTCGTCCTGCACCTTGGCCATCAGGATCGCCTTGCGGCGCAGCGAGGGCGCGCGCGTGATCCAGTTGGCCTCCGGCTGCATGCCGATGATCTCGGAGTGGGCGTGCTGGGCGATCTGGCGCACCAGCGTGGCGCGGTAGGCGTCGGGCATCCAGTCGCGCGGCTCGATCCGCTCGTCCGCCGCGATCGCCGCGTCGAACGCCTCCTGATGCGCCCCGGGCCCTCCGCCCCGGTCCGTCTCCGGCAGCAGCGTCGTCATGCAGAGCTCCCTTGCTCCTGGCGAGGAACCAACCGACCGATCGTTCGGTTCAATGGTGGTCGTCCGGGCCCCAAGGTGTCAAGGCTGTGGATAACCTCGTAGGGCCGCCGCGGACCGGGGCGGCCGCGGGGGAGCGCGACCGTCGTCGCGGGGTCGTGAGAGCGGGGCCCGGACGGGCCCGAGATCGGGGAGGGCATGGATCCACAAGCACAGACGCGCCAGGAGGCGCCCCCGGACGCGCCGCCCCCGGCGGCGGACGGCGCCCCCTCCGGTACGCCCCCCGGGGGGCCTTCCGGCACGCTCCCCGGGAACGCGCCCGGAGTGATGTCGCTCCCGCCCGCGGCGCGGATCGCCGTCGCGGTGGCGCTGGGTGTCGTCACCGTGCTCACCGGCGTACACCTGACGATGGTCTTCCTGCACGTCGCGCCGGACAACACCCTCAGCAAGCAGCACGGCTCGACGGTCTCGGACTACATCAACCCCGAGTTCGAGCAGAACTGGAAGCTGTTCGCCCCCAACCCGCTCCAGCAGAACATCGCCGTCCACGCCCGTGCGGAGGTGGTCCGGCCGGACGGCGGACGCGACCGGACCGGCTGGGTGGACCTGACGGCGATGGACATCGGCAACATCCGCGGCAACCCCTTCCCCAGCCACACCGACCAGAACGAGCTCCGCCGCGCCTGGGACTTCTTCACCGGCTCGCACGACGAGGAGAACCGGCCCAACGGGCTGCGCGGGGAGCTCTCCGAGGAGTATCTGCGGCGGATCGTGATGTCGCGGTTCGGAGCCGAGCTGAACGGCGGCGAGGTCCGGCGCGTGCAGGTGCGGTCGGCGACCACGCCGGTCGCGCCGCCGCCGTGGAGCGGTGAGAGCGCGGGTGCCGGGACCACGTACCGGGTGCTGCCCTGGTGGCCGGTCGACCGCACGGACATCCCGGAGGACAAGTGACACAGTCCGAGAACGGCTCCCCCGCCCCCGCCTCCCCCGCCCCCGCCTCCACCGTGCCCGCCTCCACCGCGTCCGTCCCCGGCGCCCGGCGGGCCGTGGAGCGGCCGCCGGGGACCGGGGAGCAGCCGTCCGGCGCACCGTCCGCCGCACCGCCCGGGCCGTGGTCGCGGCGCCTGCTGTCGAAGGCCGACGAAGCGGTCGTACGCGGCATCGTCAAGGTCAGCGACCGGGCGCTGGGCCCGTACCAGAGCGCGGTCGTCCGGATCGGCTTCTCCTTCACCTGGCTGGCCTTCCTGCTCTTCGAGTGGCCCCACCGGCGCGAGCTGTACGGCCCGGACGGCCCGTGGAGCTGGGAGCTGGGCGAGCGGCTGGTGGCGAGCAACCACGCCTTCACGGTGCTGCTGTGGTCCGACAGCGCCGTCTGGTTCGAGGCCGTCTACGCCCTCGCCGTGCTCTCCTCCGCCGCGCTGCTGGCCGGCTGGCGCACCAGGACCATGTCGGTGCTGTTCATGGTCGGTGTGCTGTCGCTGCAGAACCGCAGCGTTTTCATGGGCGACGGCGGCGACAACGTCATCCATCTGATGGCGATGTACCTGGTGCTCACCCGCTGCGGCCAGGTCTGGTCGCTCGACGCCCGCCGCGCCCGCCGCTCCGGCTCCGGGGGCGGCGCGGGCGCCGGGGGGAACGATCTGGTCGGCATCGCGCTGTGGTCGGTGCTCGGCGCCGTCCTGCTGGTGGCCACCGCCGGCGGCCGGCTGAGCTGGTTCGGCGACGACGGCCCGGTGCTCTACGTGGGCTGGGCGACCTTCCTGTGGGGCCTGTGGCTGGTGTACGGGCTGTGGTGGTACATCACCCGCCCCGCGGACGGACGGACCGGCCGGGAGAACGTCCGCCGGCTGATGGACGTGCTGGGCAACATCGTCCACAACGCGGCCCTGCTGATCATCATGGCCGAGGTCTGCCTGATCTACGCGACCGCCGGCTGGTACAAGATCCAGGGCTCGCGCTGGCAGGACGGCACGGCCGTCTACTACCCCCTGCACCTGGACTACTTCTCCCCCTGGCCGGCCCTCGCCGAGGTGCTGGGCAGCAGCGGACTGATGATCATGCTGCTCACCTACGGCACGGTGATCGTCCAGGTCGCCTTCCCCTTCACCCTCTTCAACCGCCGGGTGAAGAACGTGCTGCTCGCCGTGATGATGCTGGAGCACGCCTCCATCGCCGTCATCCTCGGCCTGCCCTTCTTCTCGCTCGCCATGATCGCGGCCGACGCCGTCTTCCTGCCAACGGTCTTCCTGGTCTGGATCGGGGCCGGGGCGTCCCGGGCGGCCGGAAGGCTGCGCCGCGGCCGACCGCGCGAGCCGGAGGAGGAAGCGGAGCCGTCCGGGGCCTCCGGGGCCGGCGGCCCCGCGCGTACCCTCGTGGGGTGAGCGAAGGCGAGAGGGAGAACCGGCCGGTGCGGGACGAACCCGTGCGGGACGAACCCGTGCAGTACGACGAGGGCTACGGCACGGAGGTGGGCGTCGGCCCCCACCCCGGGCCGTGGCCGGCCGGTGAGCACTACGACCCGGAGCTGCTGGCCGGCGGCGACCGGCGCAACGTCGTGGACCGCTACCGCTACTGGACCCGGGAGGCGATCGTCGCCGACCTCGACACCCGGCGGCACGACTTCCACGTCGCGGTGGAGAACTGGAACCACGACTTCAACATCGGCAGCGTCGTGCGCACCGCCAACGCCTTCCTGGCCAGGGAGATCCACATCGTCGGAAAGCGCCGGTGGAACAGGCGCGGCGCGATGGTCACCGACCGGTACCAGCACATCACCCACCATCCGGACGTGGCGGCACTGGCCGACTGGGCACGGGCCGAGGGGCTGCCGGTCATCGGGATCGACAACCTCCCCGGCGCCGTCCCGCTGGAGACGACCGAACTGCCCCGCCGCTGTGTGCTGCTCTTCGGCCAGGAAGGCCCGGGGCTGACGCAGGAGGCATGGAAGCACGCCGAGCGCGTCTGCTCCATCGCCCAGTTCGGCTCCACCCGGTCCATCAACGCGGGCGCGGCGGCGGCCATCGCCATGCACGCCTGGATCCGCGCGCACGCCGACATCGGCTGAGAGCGGCCCGCCGGGAGCCGTCCGGCCCGGAGCCCACCGCACGGCGGACCCCGGGAGGGGAGGACATCAGGCCTGCCGGCGGACCTCCACCACGCGGAAGCGGCTCGCCACGAACGCCCCGTCGCACAGCGCGGCGTTGGCCGCCGGGTTGCCGCCGGAGCCGTGGAAGTCGGAGAACGCCGCGGTCTGGTTCACGTACACCCCACCGGTGAGGTTCAGCGAGAGCTGGGCGCACTCGTCCAGGCAGGCCTCCTCCACCAGCCGCTCAACCTCGGGCGAGGTGGTGTAGGCGCCGACCGTCATCGCGCCCTTCTCCCGGACGGTGCGGCGCAGCAGCTCGACCGCCTCGGCGGTGGAGTCCACGGCGACGGCGAAGGAGACCGGGCCGAAGCACTCCTCCAGACAGACCTCCTCCGACTCGGGCTTCGACCCGTCCAGCCCGACGATCGCCGGGGTGCGGACCGTGGCGCCGGGGAACTCCGGGTGCTCCACCGGGCGCGAGGCCAGGATGGTCTCGCCCAGCTCCGAGGCGCCCTCCAGCCGCTCGCGCACCCCGGGGTTGACGATCGCGCCCAGCAGCGCCACCGCCCGCTGGTCGTCGCCCAGCAGCTTGTCCACCGCGCCCGCCAGGTCGGCGGTGAACTCCTCGTAGGACTTGTGGCCCGCGTCGGTGTCGATGCCGCCGCGCGGGATGAGCAGGTTCTGCGGGGTGGTGCACATCTGGCCGCTGTAGAGGGACAGGGAGAAGGCCAGATTGCCCAGCATGCCCCGGTAGTCGTCGGTGGAGTCGACGACGATCGTGTTCACGCCGGCCTTCTCGGTGAAGACCTGGGCCTGGCGGGCGTTGGCCTCCAGCCAGTCGCCGAAGGCGGTCGAACCCGTGTAGTCGATGATCCGGACCTCGGGGCGCAGGGCCAGCTCCCTGGCGATGCCCTCACCGTCCCGCTCGGCGGCCAGCGCCACCGTGTTCGGGTCGAAGCCGGCCTCGGCGAGGACCTCGCGGGCGACCCGCACCGTCATCGCCAGCGGCAGGACCGCGCGCGGATGCGGCTTGACCAGTACGGGATTCCCCGTGGCCAGGGAGGCGAACAGGCCCGGGTAGCCGTTCCAGGTGGGGAAGGTGTTGCAGCCGATCATCAGCGAGACCCCGCGCGGCACCGGCGTGAACCCCTTGGTCAGCTCCAGCGGGTCCCGCTTGCCCTGGGGCTTGGACCACCGCGCCGAGGCCGGGGTGCGGGTCTGCTCGGCATAGGCGTACGCCACCGCCTCCAGGCCGCGGTCCTGGGCGTGCGGGCCGCCGGCCTGCATCGCCATCAGATACGCCTGCCCGCTGGTGTGCATCACCGCGTGGGCGAACTCGTGGGTGCGCGCGTTGATCCGGGCCAGGATCTCCAGGCACACCAGCGCCCTCACCTCGGGCCCCGCGTCCCGCCAGGCGGGCAGCGCGGCGCGCATCGCGGGCAGCAGCGCCCCGACGTCGGCGTGCGGGTACTCCACGCCCAGCTCGACGCCGTACGGCGAGACCTCGCCGCCCACCCACCCGTCCGTGCCGGGCTGGTCCAGCTCGAAGCGGCGGCCCAGCAGGGCGTCGAACGCGGCCTTCCCCTCGGCGGGGCCGAGCGTGCCGTGCTCCTCGCCGTACGCCTTGGGGTGCTCCGGATACGGGGACCAGTACTCCCTGGAGCGGATCGCCTCCAGCGCCCGCTGGAGCGTCGGGCGGTGCTTGTCCGCGAGCCCCTCCGGGGTCAGCGGCGGGGCCTGGGTGGGTGCGGCGGCCATCGGGGACCAACTCCTCGTCGAGCTTGTCGAGCGGGCGGCGGCGCCCGTACGGACGGCGCCGGGGCGGGCCGCGGAGGGCGCGCGGGCAGCCGTGCGCGGACGGACGGACAGGTAGATACTGCTACCGAACGATCGGTCGGGGCAAGAGGGGCAGGCCGCCTGTGGATAACATCGAGGCCATGCCAGTCGAGCCGCCAGCCAAACCGCCAGTCGAGCCGTCGGCCGGGTCGCCGGCCGGGTCGCCGGCCAAGCCTCCGGCCAGGTCGCCGGGGCGCGACACCTACACGCCCGAGTCGCTCCTCGCGGTGGCCGTCGAGGTGTTCATCGAGCGCGGTTACGACGGCACTTCGATGGAGCACCTCTCCCGTGCGGCGGGGATCTCCAAGTCCTCCATCTACCACCACGTGCGGGGCAAGGAGGAGCTGCTGCGCCGGGCGATAGCCCGCGCGCTCGACGGCCTCTTCGCCATCCTGGACGAGCCGGACGCCGGCCGGGGGCGGGCGATCGAGCGGCTGGAGCACGTCACCCGCCGCACCGCCGAGGTGCTGATGGCCGAGCTGCCCTACGTCACCCTGCTGCTGCGGGTGCGGGGCAACACCCGCACCGAGCGCTGGGCGATGGAGCGCCGCCGGGAGTTCGACCACCGGGTGGCGGGGCTGCTGAAGGCCGCCGCGGCCGAGGGCGACATCCGCTCGGACCTGGAGGCCCGGCTGGCCACCCGGCTGCTGTTCGGAATGATCAACTCCATCGTGGAGTGGTACCGCCCGCAGCCCGGGGACGCCGCGGACCGCGAGCGGGTCGCCGACGCCGTGGTGCGGCTGGCCTTCGAGGGGCTGCGCAGGCAGTAGCGGCAGCGGCGCGGGAGCGGAGGTCGGGGGCCGGGCACGGCCATCCGCTCACGGCTCGGGCTCCAGATCGGTCTCCTCGAAGACCAGCAGGGTGCGGGTGCTCAGCACCTCCGGCATCGCCTGTATCCGGGTGAGCACCAGCTCCCGCAGCGCCCGGTTGTCGGCGGTGTGCACCAGCAGCAGCACATCGAAGTCGCCGCTGACCAGCGCGATGTGCGCGGCGCCCGGCAGCGCCTGGAGCTTCTCGCGCACCGCGCGCCAGGAGTTCTGCACGATCTTCAGCGTGATGTACGCCGACGCGCCCTGGCCGGCCCGCTCGTGGTCCACGCGGGCCGTGAAGCCGCGTATCACCCCGTCCTCCACGAGGCGGTTGATCCGGGCGTACGCGTTCGCCCGGGACACGTGCACCCGTTCGGCGACCGACCGTATCGACGCGCGCCCGTCCAGCTGCAGCATCCGCAGGATGGACCGGTCGACGGGATCGAGCGGTCTGGCGGGCGGCCGGTCCCCCTCCTCCGGCGCCTCGGGGGCCATCTGTTCTTCCGGCATGGCCTGCCGCCTCCCCTCCATGGACGTCCTGCCGACATCCCACGCGGTGCGGAACCGTTTGTCCACAGGGCGATGCCACCCGTAGCCAAAATGCGCCGGCGACCGAACAATCGGTAGGGGGGATCGCCCGATCCGGCGGTCCTTCCTGCCCGCAGATGCCCCCTACCAGGAGGTGCCGCATGACAGTCCTGGAGCAGCCAGGCGCGTACCGCCCCGCGCCGCCGCCCGCCTGGCAGCCGCGCACGGACCCGGCGCCGCTGCTGCCGGACGCCGAGCCGTACCGGCTGCTGGGCACCGGCGCCGACCTCGACCCCGGCCTGCTCAGGACGCTCTACGCGCATCTGGTGAGGGGCCGCCGCTACAACCGGCAGGCCACCGCGCTCACCAAGCAGGGCAGGCTCGCCGTCTACCCCTCCTCCACCGGGCAGGAGGCGTGCGAGGTGGCCGCGGCCCTGGTGCTCCGGGAGCGGGACTGGCTCTTCCCCAGCTACCGCGACACCCTCGCCGCCGTCACCCGCGGCATGGACCCGGCAGAGGCGCTGGGGCTGCTGCGCGGCGACTGGCACACCGGCTACGACCCGCACCGGCACCGCGTCGCCCCGCTGTCCACCCCGCTGTCCACCCACCTGCCGCACGCCGTCGGGCTCGCCCACGCCGCCCGGCTCAGGGGCGACGACGTGGTGGCGCTGGCCATGGTCGGCGACGGCGGCACCAGCGAGGGCGACTTCCACGAGGCGCTGAACTTCGCCGCCGTCTGGCGCACCCCGACGGTCTTCCTCGTGCAGAACAACGGCTTCGCGATCTCCGTCCCCCTGGCCAAGCAGACCGCCGCGCCCTCGCTGGCCCACAAGGCCGTCGGCTACGGCATCCCCGGCCGGCTGGTGGACGGCAACGACGCCGCCGCCGTCCACCGGGTGCTGGCCGAGGCCGTCGAGCGCGCCCGGCGCGGCGAGGGGCCCACCCTCGTGGAGGCCGTGACCTACCGGATCGACGCCCACACCAACGCCGACGACGCCACCCGCTACCGCGGCGACGACGAGGTCGGCGAATGGCTCGAACACGACCCCGTGACGCTGCTGGAGCGCGAGCTGACCGAGCGCGGTCTGTTCGACGACGCGACACGCGACGGGGCGCACGAGGAGGCCGAGGAGATGGCCGCGCGGCTGCGCGAGGCGATGAACGAGGACCCGGTGCTCGACCCGACGGACCTCTTCGACCACGTCTACGCGGAGAAGACCACGCAGCTTAAGGAGCAGGCCGCACAGCTGCGCGCGGAGCTGGACGCGGAGAACGACGACCAGGACGGGAACGGCGGGCACGCCGGGAACACCGCGGGAGGCGAGCGATGACGACCGCGACCACGGGCAGGAGCGCGGACAGGGCCGACCGGAGGAGGCAGGCCGGGGCCGGGGCCGCCCGCAAGCCCGCCACCATGGCCCAGGCCCTCAACCGCGCGATGCGCGACGCCATGGCCGAGGACCCGTCCGTGCACGTGCTCGGCGAGGACGTCGGCACGCTCGGCGGCGTCTTCCGCATCACCGACGGCCTGACCGCCGAGTTCGGCGAGGACCGCTGCACCGACACCCCGCTGGCCGAGGCCGGCATCCTGGGCACGGCCGTCGGCATGGCCATGTACGGACTGCGGCCGGTGGTGGAGATGCAGTTCGACGCCTTCGCCTACCCGGCCTTCGAGCAGCTCCTCAGCCACGTCGCCAAGATGCGCAACCGCACGCGCGGCGCGATGCCGCTGCCCATCACCGTCCGGGTGCCCTACGGCGGCGGGATCGGCGGTGTGGAGCACCACAGCGACTCCTCCGAGGCGTACTACATGGCCACCCCGGGCCTGCACGTGGTGACCCCGGCGACGGTGGCCGACGCCTACGGGATGCTGCGGGCCGCCATCGCCTCCGACGACCCGGTGGTCTTCCTGGAGCCCAAGCGGCTGTACTGGTCGAAGGCCGACTGGTCGCCGGAGGAGCCCGAGGCCGTCGAGCCCATCGGCCGCGCCCGGGTCCGCCGCACGGGCACGTCCGCCACGCTGGTCACCTACGGCCCGTCGGTGCCCGTCTGCCTGGAGGCGGCCGAGGCCGCCCGCGAGGAGGGCTGGGACCTGGAGGTCGTCGACCTGCGCTCCCTGGTCCCCTTCGACGACGAGACGGTCTGCGAGTCGGTGCGGCGCACCGGGCGGGCCGTGGTCGTCCACGAGTCGTCCGGTTTCGGCGGCCCGGGCGGCGAGATCGCCGCCCGGATCACCGAGCGCTGCTTCCACTACCTTCAGGCGCCTGTGCTGCGAGTGGCCGGATTCGACATCCCCTACCCGCCGCCGATGCTGGAGCGCCACCACCTGCCCGGAGTGGACCGGGTCCTGGACGCCGTCGCCCGGCTCCAGTGGGAGTCGGAGTGGACCGAGCGGCCCGAGGCCTTCGGAACACCCGGAAGGGGTGGCCGCTGATGGCCGAGGTCCGCGAGTTCGCCCTCCCCGACCTGGGCGAGGGCCTGACGGAGGCCGAGATCGTCCGCTGGCTGGTGTCCGTCGGCGACGTCGTCGCCGTCGACCAGCCGGTGGTGGAGGTCGAGACGGCCAAGGCGATGGTCGAGGTGCCCTGCCCGTACGGCGGTGTGGTCACCGCCCGGTTCGGGGAGGAGGGCGCCGAGATCCCCGTCGGCGCGCCGCTGGTGACGGTGGCCGTCGGAGCGTCCGCCATGCCGGCGGACGGGTCGGCCGGAGCCCCCGCCGAGGGGCGGGCCGGGGCGTCGGCCGACGCCCCGGCGGACACCCCGGCCGACGACTCGGAGAAGTCCGGGAACGTGCTGGTGGGGTACGGCACGGGCGCGCCCGCCGCCCGCCGCAGGCGGGTCCGCCCGGCGAACGGCGTGCCTGCCCCGGTCCCCGCCGCAGCGCCCACCGTGCCCACCGTGCCCACCGTGCCCACCGCGCCCGCCGCTCCGGCTCCGGAGCCCACCGCTCCCGTGGCGGCCGGCCTGCCCGCGGCGCCCCTGGAGATCCGTCCCGCCGACGGTCCCGTCCCGGTGATCTCACCGCTGGTGCGGCGGCTCGCGCGGGAGCACGGGGTCGATCTGCGGCAGGTCGCCGGCTCCGGCCCGCGGGGGCTGATCCTGCGCGCCGATGTCGAGCGCGCGGTGGCCGCGGCCGGGATCGCGCCCGCCCCGGCCGACGGCGCCGCCGCGCCCGCACCCGTACCCGCCGACGGCGCCGCCGCGCGCGGCGAGCGGATCCCGCTGCGGGGGCTGCGCGGTACGGTCGCCGACAAGCTCTCCGCCTCCCGGCGCGAGATCCCCGACGCGACCTGCTGGGTGGACGCCGACGCCACCGAACTGCTCGCCGCCCGGCGGGCGATGAACACGGCGGGGCCGAAGATCTCCCTGCTCGCGCTCCTCGCCCGGATCTGCACGGCCGCCCTCGCCCGCTTCCCCGAGCTGAACGCGACGGTGGACACGGCCGCGCGCGAGATCGTCCGGCTGCCCGAGGTCCACCTGGGCTTCGCCGCGCAGACCGACCGCGGACTCGTGGTCCCCGTCGTACGCGACGCCCACACCCGCGGCGCGGCCGGGCTGTCCGAGGAGATCGCCCGGCTCACCGAGTCCGCCCGCGCGGGGAGGCTGACGCCCGCCGAGCTGACCGGCGGCACCTTCACCCTCAACAACTACGGCGTGTTCGGGGTGGACGGCTCGACTCCGATCATCAACCACCCCGAGGCGGCGATGCTCGGAGTCGGCCGCATCACCCCCAAGCCGTGGGTGCACGAGGGCGAGCTGGCGGTACGGCAGGTCGTACAGCTGTCCTTCACCTTCGACCACCGGGTGTGCGACGGCGGTACGGCGGGCGGCTTCCTGCGGTACGTGGCGGACTGCGTCGAGCACCCGGCCGTACTGCTGCGCACCCTTTGACGGCGGCCCGGCGTTCGCCCGGGTCCGTCTGCCCCCGCCGCCCCGCCCCGGGCCGGGCCCCCTTCGCCCGGGGCGGGGCGGCGGGGGTCAGACTCGGGGCATGACTGATGTGTACGACGCCGTCGTCATCGCCGGCGGCGCCGCCCGCCGGCTCGGCGGGACGGACAAGCCCGCCCTCACCGTCGGGGGCCGGACACTGCTCGACCGGGTGCTGGACGCCTGCGCGGACGCGGCGCGGACGGTGGTCGTCGGCCCGCGCAGGCCGACGGCCCGGCCGGTGGACTGGACGCGCGAGGACCCGCCCGGCGGCGGGCCGCTGGCGGCCCTCGACGCCGGGCTGCGCCGCACCGGGAGCGAGACGGTGCTGGTGCTCTCCGCCGACCTGCCGTTCCTGACGCCCGCCACCGTGCGGGCGCTGCTGGACGCGGTGCACGGCACGCGCGGCGTCCCCGGCACGGCCTCCGGCCCCGGCGGCCCCGCCGCCCCCGACGGGGCGATCGTGGTGGACGACGGGCGTGCCCAGCCCCTCCTGGGCGCCTACCGAGCCGAGTCCCTCCGCCGCGAACTGGCCCTGCTCACCGCCGAGCACGGGCGGCCGGCGAACCTCCCCCTGCGGCTGCTCACCGACGAGCTCGTACTGCGCCGCATCGCCCCCGCCGGCCCCGAGGAGGCCCGCGACTGCGACACCTGGGAGGAACTCGCCTCGGCCCGCTCCCGCATCAGGGAGCATGGACGCGTGCTGAACGAATGGATGACCGCGGCCAAGACCGAACTCGGTATCGACCTCGACGTCGACACCACCGCCCTCCTCGACCTCGCGCGGGACGCCGCGCACGGCGTGGCCCGGCCCGCCGCCCCGCTGACGACCTTCCTGGTCGGATACGCGGCGGCGCGTGCGGGCGGAAGCCCCGAGGACGTGGCCGGGGCCGCGCGCAAGGCCGCCGAACTGGCCCGGCGCTGGGCCGAGGAGGCCGCCGAGTCCGCCGGGGCGGAGGGCACGGAGAGGACCGGCGGCGGGCGGCCTCGCGGCGGAGAGGGAACGGACGCCGGATGAGCGGCGACGAGCTGGCCGACGCCCTGGCCCTGGCCAACGGCCGCGGCGACACGCACGGCACCGCCCCCGGCGGCCCGCACGGCGGCACCCGCGGTGACGGCCGGCCGGGGGGACGGGAACCCGGCCCGGCCCCCCGGGGCAGCTCCCCGCGCGCCCCCCGCGACGCGCAGAACCCACAGAGCCCGCAGAACCCACAGAGCCCGCAGGACGCGGTACGGCACCGCGACTGGTCCGCCGCCCGTGCCGCCGCCGCCCGCGCCGGGGCCGGCCGGCGGTCCGAGCCCGCCGCCGTCCCCCTGGACGAGGCCCTCGGCCGCCGTCTCGCCGCACCCCTGACCGCGCTCACCGATCTGCCGGCGTTCGACACCTCGGCCATGGACGGCTGGGCCGTCTCCGGCCCCGGCCCGTGGGAGCCGCTCGGCCCAGGGGACGGCACGCCCCGCGGTGCGTCACACGGCACGCCCCACGGCATCCTGGCCGGCGACGACCGCCCGGCCCCGCTCCCGGACGGCCACGCCGTCCGCATCGCCACGGGCGCCCGCATCCCGCCCGGCACCACCGCCGTGCTGCGCTCCGAGTACGGCGAGGTCCGCGACCGGCGGCTGCGCGCGAACGGCGCGCCCCAGCACGGCGCGGACATCCGTCCGCGCGGCCAGGAGTGCCGTGCGGGCGACCACCTGCTGCCCGTCGGTACGCCGGTCACCCCGGCCGTGCTGGGCCTGGCCGCCGCCGCGGGCTGGGACGAGCTGCCGGTGGTACGCCGCCCCCGCGCCGAGGTCCTGGTGCTGGGCGACGAGTTGCTGGCCTCCGGCATCCCCTCCGGCGGCCGGGTCCGCGACGCGCTCGGTCCGATGCTCGGCCCCTGGCTGACGGCTCTGGGCGCCGAGGTCACCGCCACCCGCCGCCTGGGCGACGACGCCGGGGCGCTGTACGCGGCACTGGAGGAGACCGCCGCCGACCTCGTCGTCACCACCGGCGGTACGGCCTCCGGCCCCGTCGACCACGTCCATCCGTCCCTGCGCCGCCTGGGGGCGGAGCTGCTGGTGGACGGGGTGCGCGTACGCCCCGGTCACCCGATGCTGCTGGCACGGCTGCCCTCGGGCGCGCATCTGGTCGGGCTGCCCGGCAATCCGCTGGCGGCCGTGTCCGGCCTGCTCACCCTCGCCGAACCACTGCTGCGGGCCGCCACCGGCGCCGGCCCGTCCGAAGCGCGGCACACCGGACCGCACACCGGGTGGTCCGCCGGACCGCACACCGGACCGCACACCGGGCAGTCCGCCGCGGACGACGCCCTGCCCTCCGCCGCCCTCCTCGGCGATGTCCAGGGCCACCCCCGTGACACACGGCTGGTCCCGGTCGTGCAGGATGGCGGTGGCGTACGGCCGCTGCGGTTCAGCGGCCCCGCGATGCTCCGCGGCATCGCGGCGGCCACCGCCCTGGCGGTCGTGCCGCCCGGCGGCGTCCCCACCGGCGCCGGCGTACACCTCCTGAGACTCCCGTGGGCGTGACGGCATGAACCACACCTCGCCCGAGGACCTGCAGCACTTCGTGCAGCTGCCCGAGCCTTCGGCCGGGCCGCTGCGGCAGGTGCTGCGCCGGCTGCTGGCCGCGCTGGTCGTGCTGCTCGTGACGGTGTTCCTGGTGTACCTCGAGCGCGACGGCTACACCGACGGAGCCGACGGCGAGGTCTCGCTGCTGGACTGCTTCTACTACACCACCGTCAGCCTCTCCACGACCGGCTACGGCGACATCGCCCCGGTCAGCGACAGCGCCCGGCTGGTCAACGTACTGGTCATCACCCCGCTGCGCGTCCTGTTCCTGATCATCCTGATCGGCACCACCCTGGAGGTGCTGGCCGAACGGACGCGCCAGCAGTTCCGCCTGGCCCGCTGGAGGTCCTCCTTGCGCGACCACACCGTCATCATCGGCTTCGGCACGAAGGGGCGTTCCGCGGCCGAGACGCTCATCTCGACCGGGGTCCCCCGGGAGCGGATCGTGATAATCGATCCGAGCCGCAAGGTCGTCGAGGCGGCGAACGCCGACGGCTACACCGGCGTCGTCGGCGACGCGACCCGCAGCGACGTCCTGCTGAAGGCGGAGGTGCAGCGGGCGGCCCAGGTGGTCATCTCCACCCAGCGCGACGACACCGCGGTCCTGGTGACGCTCACCGCCCGCCAGCTCAACCGCAATCTGCGCATCGTCGCGGCGGTACGCGAGGAGGAGAACGCGCCGCTGCTGCGGCAGTCCGGCGCGGACGCCGTGATCACCAGCGCCAGCGCCGCCGGGCGGCTGCTCGGGATGTCCATGCTCAGTCCGAGAGCGGGCGCGGTGATGGAGGACCTGATCCACCAGGGCACGGGCCTGAACCTCACCGAGCGCCCGGTCACCAAGGCCGAGGCCGGCCGCTCCCCCCGCGAGTGCAAGGACCTCGTGGTCTCCGTGGTCCGCGGCCACCGGGTGCTGGGCTACGACGACCCGGACGCGGCCGTCCTGGAGCTGACCGACCGCCTCGTCGTCATCCGCCGTGCCACCCCCTCCACCACCGTCATGCCCTCGGAGACCCCGCGGGGGTAGCGTCATCCCATGTACGCGATCACCATCACCGAACCCGGCGGCCCCGACGTCCTCGCCTGGACGGAGGTGGACGACCCCGTGCCCGGCGACGGCGAGGTGCTGGTCGAGGTGGCGGCCGGCGCCGTCAACCGGGCCGACATCCTCCAGCGGCAGGGCTTCTACGACCCGCCCCCGGGCGCGTCGCCCTACCCCGGGCTGGAGTGCGCGGGCCGGATCGCCGGGCTGGGGCCGGGCGTGGGCGGCTGGAGGACCGGCGACCAGGTGTGCGCGCTGCTCGCCGGCGGCGGGTACGCGCAGAAGGTCGCCGTGCCGCACGGCCAGCTCCTGCCGCTGCCCGAGACCCCCGACGGCCCGCTCGACCCGGTCACCGCCGCCGCCCTCCCCGAGGTCGTGTGCACGGTCTGGTCGAACGTCTTCATGCGGGCGAAGCTGCGCCCCGGCGAGATGCTGCTGGTCCACGGCGGGGCCAGCGGCATCGGCACCATGGCGATCCAGCTCGCCAAGGCCGTCGGCGCGCGGGTGGCGGTCACCGCGGGCAGCCGCAGGAAACTGGAGCGCTGCGCGGAGCTGGGCGCGGACGTCCTGATCGACTACCGCGAGCAGGACTTCGCCGAGGAGGTCCGGGCGGCCACCGGCGGACGCGGCGCGGACGTGATCCTCGACATCATCGGCGCCAAGTACCTGGAGCGGAACGTGAAGGCGCTCGCCCGCGGCGGCCGGATCGTCGTCATCGGCCTCCAGGGCGGGGTCAAGGGTGAGCTGAACCTGGGTGCGCTGCTCGCCAAGTGCGGTACGGTCTCGGCCACATCGCTGCGCGGCCGTCCGCTGGAGGAGAAGGCGGAGATCGTCGCGGCGGTGCGCGAGCACGTCTGGCCGCTGATCGCCGCGGGGCGGGTCCGCGCGGTCGTGGACCGCACCGTGCCGATGAGTAATGCCTCCCGGGCTCACCGGGTACTCGAGGAGAGCGATCACGTGGGCAAGGTCGTCCTCACCGTCTGAGGCACCGGTCCGGCGGTCCGGGCCGGGATGCCGGGTCCGCGCGTTCGTGTGACGCTTGTTACACCATTCGATGCCTGGTACGGGAGGGGGCGTAGCGGTGAGGGAAGCCGCGATCACCCTGCTGGCCTGCGCGATGGTGCTCGTTCCGGCACCCGTCGCCCTGGCCTCCCAGCAGTCCGCGGCCGTGGCGGCCGCGCCCGGCGGCGCGCAGGACGCGGTGGGGCCCAGAGCGGAGGGCCAGGGCAAGCCCTCGTCCTCTCCCACCGCCTCCCCGGACGACCCGGGGGAGAGCGGGGAGCCGGACGACCCGGAGGAGACGGACGACCCGGAGGAGACGGAGCGTCCCCCGCGGTTCACCCTGCCACCGTGGCCGCCGGGCGACTCCTCCCCCGGCCCGGACCCGTCGTCCACGCCCACACCCACGCCGGAGCCCTCCTCCGGCGAGCCCTCCGGCGAACCGTCCGGTACGGCCCCCGGCCGGGACGGCGACGGGGAGCGCGGCTCCACAGAATCCGCCGAGCCGCCGGGCACCCCGCCGCAGACCCCGCGGGGCCGGACCGAGCAGATCGTCGACCGGCGGGCCGGCGTCGGCGACCACTACGACGACTACGTGTACGACGACGGCCGAGGCGGCGACGAGCCGGCCCGGCACCGTGCGACGCCCGCCACCGGCGGCCAGCTCCTCCCGGTGCTGCCGCTCGGCGCCGGGCTGACCTTCCTCGGCCTGGGCCTGGCCTCGCTCGCCCTGCGGCTGCGGCGCTGAGACGGGCCGCACCGCCCCGGGGGGATCGCCCTCCGGCCGCACGGGCGGGCATTGCAGAATGGGGGTATGACTCAGCCGATGAACGAACGCTCGCAGGAGAGCCAGCACGTCCTGGTCGTCGGGCCGGACGGGATGGCCCTCGGCAGCACCGCCGCTCCCAGGAGCGGGGACGGCGGCTCCGACGACGAGCCGCGCGAGATCCCCGTGACGGAGATGGTCGAGCAGCCCGCGAAGGTCATGCGGATCGGCAGCATGATCAAGCAGCTCCTGGAGGAGGTCAAGTCGGCCCCCCTGGACGAGGCCAGCCGCGCTCGGCTCAAGGAGATCCACGCCAGCTCGGTCAAGGAGCTGGAGGACGGCCTGGCGCCCGAGCTGATCGAGGAGCTGGAGCGGATCTCGCTGCCGTTCACCGACGACGTGGTGCCCACCGACGCCGAGCTCCGGATCGCCCAGGCGCAGCTGGTGGGCTGGCTGGAGGGGCTGTTCCACGGCATCCAGACGGCGCTGTTCGCCCAGCAGATGGCGGCCCGCGCCCAGCTGGAGCAGATGCGCCGCGCGCTTCCGGCGGGTGCGCTGCCCGACGAGGAGGGCGACGGGCGCGGCGGCCAGATCCGCTCCGGCGGCCCCTACCTCTGAGCCGCCGCCCCGAGGGGCCTCCTCCGGAAAGCCCCGGGGCGGCCCGGACTCCGTACGCGCGAGGGGCCGGCACGCGATCCGCGTGCCGGCCCCTCGTCCGCGTCCGCCGCCGTCAGCCCTCCGGGTGGCCGGTGGAGACGGTCAGCGTGATCTTGTCCTTCTTCGGGTCGAAGCCCTTGTAGGCCTCCGGGGACTGCTTGAGGACGGTGTTCTTCCCGTACAGGTTCTCGTCCTCGTACTCGATGTCGTCCAGGATCCAGCCCGCCTCGCGGACGCACTCCTTGACCGAGTCCAGGTGCTTGAACGTCAGGTCGGGCATGCTCGTCTTGCCCTTGTCGAAGAGGCTCTCCGAGGCCTCCGTGCACTTGGCCGGGTCGATGGTCTTCGAGGTGTCCTCGTCCTTGAAACCGTCGTCGCCTTCGTCGCCTTCGTCGCCGTCGTCACCGCCGTCGTCGGTGTCCGTGCCGGCGCCTTCGCCGTCGGTCTTCCGGCCGCCCGTGCCGCCGGAGTCGCCCCCGCCGGTGCCCGCGGGCTGCTCGGCCGTCCGCACGGGCCCCGGGGACTCGCCCGCCCGCGGGTCCTCCCCGCTGCCGTTGTTGAGCGTCACCGCGATGATCACGGCGGCGACGACGATGATCGCCGCGACCGCCGATCCGACGATCACCCCGGTGTTCCTGCCGCCGCCCGAGGGCTGGGGCTGGGGCGAGACGGTGTACGGCGGCGGGGTCGGCGGGCCGCCCTGGGGGCCGTACGGGCCCGGCGCCGGGGTGGAGTAACCCTGCTGGACCGGCCCCGCGGCCCCGAAGCCGGCCGTCGGCGCGTAGTGCGGCTGGTACGGCTGCTGCACGTTCGGCGGCGGCGGGGTGGCCTGGGCGTCCACCGGCGGGAAGACCGACTGGGAGACGGCCGCCCCGCTGTTGGGGCCGGGGGCGCCGCCGGCGATCAGCGGGGTGGTGTTCGAGGCGACCACCGAGTTGCGGACGCGCTCGCACTCCCGGCGCATCGCCTCGGCCGTCGGGAACCGCTCGTTGGGGTTCTTCTTCAGCGCCCGCGCGACCAGCGCGTCCACGGCCACGGGCAGCGACCGGTTGATCGACGACGGTACGGGCGGCTCCTCCTGGACGTGCGCGTACGCGATGGCCAGTGGCGAGTCCGCGTCGAAGGGGAGGCGCCCGGTGAGCAGCTCGAAGAGCATGATGCCCACCGAGTACAGATCGGAGCGGGCGTCCACGCCGCGCCCCAGCGCCTGCTCGGGGGAGAGGTACTGCGGGGTGCCGACGACCATGCCCGTCTGCGTCATCGAGGTGACGCCGGACTGCATGGCGCGGGCGATGCCGAAGTCCATCACCTTGACCGTGCCGCGTCTGTTGAGCATGACGTTGCCCGGCTTGATGTCCCGGTGCACCAGCCCCATCTCGTGGCTGGCCTCCAGCGCGGCGAGCACCTCGGAGACGATCGTCAGCGCCTTGTCGCTCGGCATCGCCCCGAGCCGGGCCACGTCCTCGTCGAGGACGGTGCGCAGCGGCTTGCCCTCGACGTACTCCATGACGATGTACGGCACCGTCGCGCCGTCGATCTCGTCCTCGCCGGAGTCGAAGACGGAGACGATGTTGGTGTGCGTCAGCTTGGCGACCGCCTGCGCCTCGCGGCGGAAGCGCTCCCGGAAGGACTGCTCGCGGCCCAGCTCGGTGTGGAGGGTCTTGACCGCCACCTGCCGGTCGAGCACCGTGTCGTAGGCGAGGTGCACCGACGCCATGCCGCCCTGGCCCAGCAGATCGCGCAGCTGGTAGCGCCCGCCGCCGACCGTACGCCCCTGGTACGCGGCCTGTGCGCCGTCGTCGCTCATCTGACTGCTTCCCCCTCGGCGCCGCAGGACTGCCGTCTTACGGGCCTGCGCGTGTGCGGTTGCTCTGCTGGTGCCCGTGGTGCCGCCGACCGGCCTTCCGGGAACGCCGGGCGGGGCACCGGTCCGCCCGTGGACTCCACCCGTGATTCCAGGCCAAGTCTGCCCCAGCGGCCGGACACGTCAAGGCGCTTGCCCGTTCCGTGACCCGATGCGCGCATAGGTGTCACACGCGCTCGCGGGGGCGCCCGACATCGTAACTTGCCAGCCGGACACCCGAGCGGGTTGGATGGTCCGTTGCTGCCCCCAGCGCTCTCGGCACCACGTTCCGCGCCGCTCTCTCCGCCTTCGCCGAGGGGCCCGGCCCCCGGACCCTGTTAGCGTGCTCAGGGAGCAGAGCGTACGGATCCGCGCTCGCGGACCTGATCTACGGCGAGGACTGATGGCACAGACACAAGCCGCCGGAGGGCCTTCGGAGCCCGACGAGACTGCTGGTGGGGTGTCCGATTCGCCCGAGTCGTGGGGCAGCGGCGGTGTGGTGGGCGACGGGCGCTACCGCCTCACGCGCCGACTCGGCCGGGGCGGCATGGCGGAGGTGTTCGCCGCCGAGGACGTACGCCTGGGCCGCACCGTCGCCGTCAAGCTGCTGCGCGCGGACCTCGCCGAGGACCCGGTCTCCAAGGCCCGCTTCACGCGCGAGGCGCAGTCCGTCGCCGGCCTCAACCACCACGCGGTGGTGGCCGTCTACGACTCCGGCGAGGACGTGGTCGGCGGCAACACCGTGCCGTACATCGTCATGGAGCTGGTCGATGGCCGCACCATCCGCGAGCTCCTGCTCAACGCCGACGCGCCGCCGCCCGAGCAGGCGCTGATCATCATCTCCGGTGTGCTGGAGGCGCTCGCCTACAGCCACCAGCACGGCATCGTGCACCGCGACATCAAGCCCGCCAACGTCATCATCACCAACAACGGCGCCGTGAAGGTGATGGACTTCGGCATCGCCCGTGCCCTGCACGGCGCGTCCACCACCATGACCCAGACGGGCATGGTCATGGGCACCCCGCAGTACCTCTCCCCCGAGCAGGCGCTCGGCAAGACGGTCGACGCCCGCTCCGACCTGTACGCCACGGGCTGCATGCTCTACGAGCTGCTCGCGCTGCGCCCGCCGTTCACCGGCGAGACCCCGCTGTCGGTGGTCTACCAGCACGTCCAGGACGAGCCGGTGCAGCCCTCGCGGGTGAACGACTCGGTGCCGCCGGAGCTGGACGGCCTGGTGATGCGGGCGCTGGCCAAGGACCCGGACGACCGCTTCCAGACCGCCGAGGAGATGCGCGGCCTGGTGCAGTACGCGCTGCGCATGCTCCAGGAGCAGGGCGGCCACACCGGCGGCCTGTGGAACACCGGCGCGGTGGTCTCCACCGGCGCCACGCCCGCCATGGGCACCCCGGGCGCCTACCAGGGTGGCGACACCCCCTCCGCCACCCCCGCGGGCGGCTACACCGCCGACGCGACCCGGGTCGGCCCGCCGCTGCTGATGGGCACCCCCGGCGGCGGCTCGTACGACGGCGGCGGATACGACACGGGCGGCGGCTACGGCGACGGGCGCCGGGGCGGCAGCGGCCTGAAGTACGGGCTGATCGCCTTCTTCTCCGTCCTCGCCATCGCCGCGGGCATCTTCCTGGCCGTCAACGGCAACGAGGGCGGCCAGGAGCACAAGGGACCGGAGAAGACCACCTCCACGCCCTCCCAGGAGGAGAGCTCGTCCGAGCCCTCGCCCGACGAGGAGGAGACCGAGGAGCCAGGCCAGGACGGCAACACCGAGCCCGGCGGCACGGGCGGCTGGCAGAACGGCGGCGGGAACACCGGCGGTTCCGGCGGCTGGCAGAGCAGCCCGGAGCCCTCGCCCAGCGGCGAGCCCAGCGAGCCCGACGGCGGCACCGACGAGGGCACCACCGAGGGCGGCGCCGACACCGGGGGCACGGGTGATGGCGGCGCCACCGAGGGCACCACCGAGGGCGGTACGGAGACCGGTGGCACGGGTGACGGCGGCGCCACCGAGGGCGGCTCCGGCGGCGACTCCGGCACCACCACCGGCGGTACCGACACCACCACCGGCGGCACTACCGCCGGCGACGGGGCGGCCACGGCCGGGGGAGCGCCGGGCGGGCCCGGCGGCGGCTCCGGGGGCTGACCCGGCTCCGGCCGGCAGCCCCGCAGCCCCGCCCCGGGCGGCGGGCCCGGACGGCCGGAGCGACCGGCACCCGGCCCGCGGCCGGTGGCCCTGAGCCCGGCACCCCGCCCCGGGCACCCCGCCCCGGGCGGCGGATCCGGTCGGCCCGGTATCTCCGGCCGACCTCGGCCAACCCCGGTCGGTTCCAGCACCTGGCCCGTCCCACGGCCGGTGCCCCGACACCCGGCTCGGCCCAGGGCGGCGGATCCGGTCTGTCCCGGGCCCCCGGCAGCCGGCGCCCACGGCCGGTGCCCCGGCGCCTGACCCGGCCCCGCGCCCCCGGCCGGGCAGAGCCCGCCCCCGGGCGGCAGTCCCGGGCGGCCCGGCGCCCAGCCGGCGACCTCCGGCGGCAGTCCCAGCCGGCAATCCCGGGCGGCCCCGGCCGCCCATACCACCTCCGCACCCCCGTCGCACAACGCGTCCGGACGGTGGCTCCCGGTGATCTACGATCCCCGGCGTGCAGTCTCCCCACCTCTCCCGTTTCACCCTCGCCACGCTGGTGCGGCGCTTCGGCGCCGGGGAGCCGATCTCCTGCGAGCCGGTGGCCCAGGGGCTGCTGAACCGCGGCTACCGGCTGTCCACCACGCGGGGCCGGTTCTTCCTCAAGCACCACCTCGACGGCGATCCGCGCGACCCGGCCCGCATCGAGCACCAGCACCGCGTCACCCTCCGCCTCGGCGCCCTCGGGGTGCCGGTCGTACCGGCGGTCGAGGACGCCTCGGGGCGGACCGTCGCGGTGGTGGAGGACCGCTGCTACGCCCTCCACCCGTGGGTGGACGGCCACCACCGCGACGGCGGTGAGCTCTCGTGCGGGCAGTCGCGCCGCCTGGGCGCGCTGCTGGGCCTGGTGCACGTACGGCTGGGCCAGGTCGCGCCCGTGCCAGCCGCCGAGTGCGCCGCCGAGCCCAGCGCCGACCCGGAGGTCACCTTCGGCCTCATCGACGAACTGCTGGCCCGGGTGCGCACCCGTACCCGGCGCGACTGCTTCGACGAGCTGGCCGACCACCGGCTGCGCGAGCGCCGCGCCCTGCTGGAGCGCCACGCCCACCGCCGCCCGCCCGCCGGGGCCGAGCCGGTCGCCGGGTGGGTGCACGGCGACTTCCACCCCCTCAACCTGCTCTACCGGGACCGGGCCCCCTGGGAGCCCGTCGCGATCGTGGACTGGGACCGGCTCGCCGTGCAGCCGCGCGCGGAGGAGGCGGTGCGGGCCGCCGTGATCTTCTTCCTGCGGCCCGGCGGCGCCCTGGACCTGGCCAAGATCCGGGCCTACGCCCGCGCCTACCGCGCCGCCACCGGGGCCGGGGCGGACGAGATGGCCGCGGCCGTCCACCGGGTGTGGTGGGAGCGGCTCAACGACTTCTGGATGCTGCGCTGGCGCTACCAGCTGCGCGACCGCCGCACCGATCCGCAGTTCCCGGCGGCCTCCGCGCTGGTGGTGTGGTGGACCGGCCGCTACGAGGCGGTGCGCGATGCCTTCTGTCTGTAGCCCTGCCTGTGGTTCCGCCTGTGGTTCCGCCTGTGTCTCCGCCCGCACTTCCGCCCGCAGGAGGTGTATGGGCCCGTATGGGCGGTACACGGCTCCTGCGGGACCGTATGCCCCTTCACCCTCCGTGTCCGTCTCACATACCGATCAGGCACCATCTCCGCGTCACTCATCCACAGCTCTTCCCGTCACTTCGGTACCGGGATAACGTGCGCTTGTCCCAGGCGCTTGCGAGGCTGTGACCAGTGACGTTCCAGGCTTTTGCGATTTACTTGGAAACCCAAGCAAAATTGCAGGTCAGGGACCCTTCGCGCATGTGCGGAGGTACTGGGTAACGTGCTGACAGCGGGCCGTCGAACGGGACACCTGTCACCGCTCGGTTCCGTCCGCGCCGCACCTACCCCGTGGGCCGTACGGATCCGGGCGAGCCTCTCCCTGCCACCGGCGGGGAAACCCCAGGCTTCCCGGCGACCCCGGGGGCCGGACAGACGGAGGAGCACAAGTGACCGTGGAGAGCACTGCCGCGCGCAGCAAGCCGCGCCGCAGCAGCGGAAAGCGCACCACGACGAGCGGGGCGAGGAAGCGCTCGCAGTCGGCCGCGCGCCCCGAGCTCGTACAACTGCTGACGCCGGAGGGCGAGCGGGTCGAGCACCCGGACTACTCGCTGGACCTGACCCCCGACGAGCTGCGCGGTCTGTACCGCGACATGGTCCTCACCCGCCGGTTCGACGCCGAGGCCACCGCGCTGCAGCGTCAGGGCGAGCTGGGCCTGTGGGCGTCGCTGCTGGGCCAGGAGGCCGCGCAGATCGGCTCGGGCCGGGCCCTGCGGGACGACGACTACGTCTTCCCGACCTACCGGGAGCACGGCGTGGCCTGGTGCCGCGGGGTGGACCCGACCAACCTGCTGGGCATGTTCCGCGGCGTCAACAACGGCGGCTGGGACCCGGGCAGCAACAACTTCCACCTCTACACCATCGTCATCGGCTCGCAGGCGCTGCACGCCACGGGCTACGCGATGGGCGTGGCCAAGGACGGCGCGGACAGCGCGGTGATCGCCTACTTCGGCGACGGCGCGTCCAGCCAGGGCGACGTGGCGGAGGCGTTCACCTTCTCCGCGGTCTACAACGCGCCTGTGGTGTTCTTCTGCCAGAACAACCAGTGGGCGATCTCCGAGCCCACCGAGAAGCAGTCCCGCGTCCCGATCTACCAGCGCGCCGCCGGCTTCGGCTTCCCCGGCGTCCGGGTGGACGGCAACGACGTGCTGGCGGTGCTGGCCGTGACCCGGGCCGCCCTGGAGCGCGCCCGCGCCGGCGAGGGCCCGACCCTGGTCGAGGCGTTCACCTACCGGATGGGCGCCCACACCACCTCCGACGACCCCACCCGCTACCGCAAGGACGCCGAGCGCGAGGAGTGGGAGGCCAAGGACCCGATCCTGCGGCTGCGCACCTACCTGGAGAAGGAGGGCCTGATCGACGCCGACTGGCTCGCCGGGCTCGACCAGGACAGCGACGCGCTGGCGCTGCGGGTGCGCGAGGCCATCCGGACCATGCCGGACCCGGACACCATGGCGATCTTCGAGAACGTCTACGCCGACGGGCACGCGCTGGTCGACGAGGAGCGCGCCCAGTTCGCCGAGTACCTGGCGTCCTTCGCCGACGAGGAGGGCCGCTGAGATGGCCAACACCAAGATGCCCATGGCCAAGGCGCTCAACGAGTCGCTGCGCAAGGCCCTGGAGACCGACCCCAAGGTCCTGATCATGGGTGAGGACGTCGGCAAGCTCGGCGGCGTCTTCCGCATCACCGACGGCCTGCAGAAGGACTTCGGCGAGGACCGGGTCATCGACACCCCGCTGGCCGAGTCCGGCATCGTCGGCACCGCGATCGGCATGGCGCTGCGCGGCTACCGGCCGGTGGTGGAGATCCAGTTCGACGGGTTCGTCTTCCCCGCCTACGACCAGATCGTCACCCAGCTGGCGAAGATGCACGCCCGCGCGCTGGGCAAGGTCAAGCTGCCGGTCGTCGTCCGCATCCCCTACGGCGGCGGCATCGGCGCGGTGGAGCACCACAGCGAGTCGCCCGAGGCGCTGTTCGCGCACGTGGCGGGCCTGAAGTGCGTCTCGCCGTCCAACGCCTCGGACGCCTACTGGATGATGCAGCAGGCGATCGCCTGCGACGACCCGGTGATCTTCTTCGAGCCCAAGCGCCGCTACTGGGACAAGGGCGAGGTCGACACCGAGGCCATCCCCGGACCGCTGCACAGGGCGGTCGTCGCCCGTGAGGGCACCGACCTGACGCTGGCGGCCTACGGGCCGATGGTGAAGACCTGCCTGGAGGCCGCCGCGGCGGCCGAGGAGGAGGGCAGGTCGCTGGAGGTGCTGGACCTGCGGTCGATGTCCCCGGTCGACTTCGACGCGATCCAGGCCTCGGTGGAGAGGACCCGCCGCCTGGTGGTGGTCCACGAGGCGCCGGTCTTCCTGGGCACGGGTTCGGAGATCGCCGCCCGGATCACCGAGCGGTGCTTCTACCACCTGGAGGCGCCGGTGCTGCGGGTGGGCGGTTTCCACGCGCCGTACCCGCCGGCCAGGCTGGAGGACGAGTACCTGCCGAACCTGGACCGGGTGCTCGATGCCGTCGACCGCGCGCTGGCGTACTGAGAGTAGGGGCTGAGGAGAGTCGTGACGATGACTGATACGGCTGCCGCCGGGGCCACTGCCCAGCGCATCCGCGAGTTCAGGATGCCGGACGTGGGCGAGGGCCTGACCGAGGCCGAGATCCTCAAGTGGTACGTCGGGCCCGGTGACACGGTGACCGACGGCCAGGTGGTGTGCGAGGTGGAGACGGCCAAGGCGGCCGTCGAGCTGCCCATCCCGTACAACGGCGTGGTGCACGAGCTGCGCTTCGAAGAGGGCGTCACCGTGGACGTGGGCACCACGATCATCACGGTGGACACCGACCCGTCGGCGGGGCCCGCGCAGGCGCCCGCCGCGCCCGCGGCCGGGGAGACCGCGCCCGCCGCGCCCGCCCCGGCCGAGCCGGAGGCGGCCGAGGAGGAGGGCGCCAAGCGCCAGCCGGTGCTGGTCGGCTACGGCGTCGGCACCGCCTCGACCAAGCGGCGTCCGCGCAAGCAGCAGCAGAACCACGTGCGGGACGCGCAGGCCGCCGTCCAGGCCGAGATGGACGCCACCACCACGCCCCCGGCCGCGGCGCCCGCCGTCGAGGAGGCCGAGCGTTCCCCGCAGCGCCCGCTGGCCAAGCCGCCGGTGCGCAAGCTCGCCAAGGACCTGGGTGTGGACCTGGCCGCGATCGTGCCGACCGGCCCGAACGGGATCATCACCCGCGAGGACGTGCACGCCGCTGCGGCCCCGGCGCCCTCGCACGAGGCCGCCGCCGTGACCGGCACCGCCCCCCAGGCGGCCCCCGCTCCGGCAGAGGCCCCGGCCCCGGCCCCGGCGGTGTGGAGCACCGGCGAGCGCGAGCGCCGGGTGCCGATCAAGGGTGTGCGCAAGGCGACCGCGCAGGCGATGGTCTCCAGCGCCTTCACCGCGCCGCACGTCACGGAGTTCATCACCGTCGACGTCACCCGCACGATGAAGCTGGTGCAGGAGCTCAAGCAGGACCCGGACATGGCGGGCCTGCGGGTCAACCCGCTGCTGCTGGTGGCCAGGGCGCTGCTGGTCGCCATCCGCCGCAACCCGGAGGTCAACGCCGCCTGGGACGAGGCCAACCAGGAGATCGTCCACAAGGATTACGTGAACCTGGGTATCGCCGCGGCCACCCCGCGCGGTCTGATCGTGCCGAACATCAAGGACGCGCACGCCAAGACCCTGCCGGAGCTGGCGCGGGCGCTGGGCGATCTGGTCGCCACCGCCAGGGAGGGGAAGACATCCCCGGCGGACATGTCCGGCGGCACGGTCACGATCACCAACGTCGGCGTCTTCGGCGTCGACACCGGCACCCCGATCCTCAACCCCGGGGAGTCGGCGATCCTGGCCCTCGGCGCGGTCAAGCTCCAGCCGTGGGTCCACAAGGGCAAGGTCAAGCCGCGCCAGGTCACCACTCTGGCGCTCTCCTTCGACCACCGCCTGGTCGACGGCGAGCTGGGCTCCAAGGTGCTGGCCGACATCGCGGCCGTCCTGGAACACCCCAAGCGCCTGATCACCTGGGCCTGACGGCCTGACGGCCTGACGGCCTGACGGCCTGACGGCCTGACGGGCCGGCGGACCACGGCGGGGGCCCCCCCCCCCCCCCCGGCGGGCGCCCCCCGCCCCCCCCCCCCCCCCGCCCCCCCCCCCCGGGGGGGCCCCCCCCCCCCCCCCCCCCCCGCCCCCGGGGGGCGGGGGGGGGGGGGGGGGGCGGTGGGGGGGGCCCCCGCCCCCCCCCCCCGGCCCCGCCCCCGGGGGGCCGCGTGGTAAA